>CALMJG010000021.1 GCA_937864195.1 uncultured Novosphingobium sp. | reverse complement strand
CCCCGAAAGCTGGGAAGCCTACGAAGCGGTCTATGCGCAAAGCTGGAAGCCGAACGAAGGTTCGCCCGCGTTCCTGCGCCGCTTTGCCGAAGCAGAAGGCGCGGCAGGCCGCCTGCGGCTCGGCCTAGCCCGCACCGCCGATGGCCAGCCGGTCGCCGCCCAGCTGTGGACGGTCGAGAGCGGCACGGCCTTCATCCACAAACTGGCCCATACCGAGGCGTCCAAGCCGGTGTCGCCCGGCACCACTCTGACCGCAGCCCTGTTCGAGCAGGTGATCGACCGCGACCGGGTGAGCCTGGTCGATTTCGGCACCGGCGACGATCCCTACAAGCGCGACTGGATGGAAACCGTGCGCCCGCGCTACCGGATCGAGGCTTTTCGCGCCTTCCATCCGGGGAACTGGCCCGCAATTACCCGCAATGCCTTGCGCGTTCTGCTCCGGCGCGGCTAGAGCGGCGCTGATCAATGGATGGAAGACCGATGCGCTCCGATACCGACCGCAAGCTACGCCGCATTCTCTCCGACGTGCTCGGCCTGACGGACGACCAGGTCGAGGATCTGACGCCCGATACCGGGCTGTTCGGACATCTGCCCGAACTCGATTCGATGGCGGTCGCCGGGCTGTTCACCGAGATGGAGGATCGCCTCGGCATCGCGATCGACGATGACGAGATCGACGCCGATCTGCTGGAAACCTACGGCGCCCTGCTCGCCTTTGCCGAGGCAAAGCGCGAGGCGGCGTGAACAGCGACAGCTATCCCTGCCCCCTGCCCGGCGGCGTCCAGGCCCACGAATACGCGCTCTCCTTCGATCACGGGCGCCGACTGCGCATGCTGGTGGTCCCGGCCCTGTTCGACGAGGCCAACAAGCTGCGCCACCTGACGGTGGAAGTCATGCGGCGGCTGGACGGCGCGGGGATCGACTGTTTCCTGCCGGACCTGCCGGGGACCAACGAAAGCCTGCGCGATCTGTCAGCGGTGGAACTGGAGGATTGGCGCATGGCGGTGGAAGCCGCCGCGCGGCACTTCGCGGCCACCCACGTGCTGGCGATCCGCGGCGGCGGACTGCTGCTGCCGCCCGGCCTGCCGGGCTGGCTCCATGCCCCGGTCAAAGGGGCGAGCCTGCTGCGGACCCTGCTGCGCGCCCGCATCCTCGCCTCGCGCGAGGCGGGGGTCGAGGAGACTGGCGAGGCCCTGCTCGAACACGGAATGAAGCATGGACTGGACCTAGCCGGCTTCACCCTGTCGGGTGAGATGATCCGCCAGTTGCACGAAGCGCAGACGGCGGATGACGCCTGCCTGACTTCGATCGAGCAAGACCTTGTCGGCGGCCGCCCGCTGTGGCTGCGCGCAGAGCCGGACCACGATCCGGCACAGGCCGACGCCCTGGCGGCGATCGTCACGATGGGCTGCAAGGCATGAGCCGGCGGCATTTCACTTTCACCTGCGAGGGGGCAGAATTGGCGGGCACGCTCGACACGGCGGATGCTGGCACCGGCCTGCTGATCGTCAGCGGCGGCAACGAGCTCCGCTCCGGCCCGTGGGGCAGCCAGGCCCGGCTGGCGCAGCTGATCGCCACGGCAGGGTTCCCGGTGATGCGCTTCGACCGGCGCGGCGTGGGCGACAGCAGCGGCGACAACGCCGGTTTCGAAGCCAGTGCCGCCGACATTGCCGCCGCGCTGCGCGCCTTCCGCTCGCACGTCCCGACCCTGCGGCGCGTGGTCGCCTTCGGCAACTGCGATGCCGCCAGCGCGCTGATGCTGGCCGGCGGCGCGGGCTGTGATGCGCTCGTGCTCGCCAACCCCTGGACTTTCGAGCCCGAGGCGGACGCAGATGCGGGGCAGGCGGCGGCGGACGAGCCCGAAAGCGCTGCCACGCCGATGCCGCCTTCGGCGCTGCGGCGACACTATTTCAAGCGCCTGACGAACCCCCGTGCGATCTGGCGCCTGATCACCGGCAAGGTCGACGTTGGCCGGATGGCGTCCAGCATCGTCGAGGCGGCCCGGCCCGACGCCGGCCCCGGCCCACTGGCCACGCGAATGGCCGAATCGCTTGCCGCGTTCGGCGGGCCGGTAACGATCCTGCTCGCCGCTAACGATCGCACTGCCCAGGCGTTCATCGCCAGCTGGGACAGGGACGACGCGCGGCTGCGGCGCTGCCCGGATGCCAGCCACAGCTTCGTCGAACCGCAGGCGAGGATCTGGCTGCAGGGCCAGATCCTCGCCGCGCTGCGCAACCCGGGTTGACCTGCGCGGAATTGACGCGGCCCGCGCTTCGTCGCAAAGCCGGGGGCATGACACCTCACGGACCGACCGCCAACAGCTTCATCTCCCAGCGCCTGCGCCTTCACTACGTGGACTGGGGCAATCCGGAAGCACCGCCGCTGATCCTTCAGCACGGCGGGCGGGATCATTGCCGCAGCTGGGACTGGGTGGCCGAGGAACTGGCTAAGGACTGGCACGTCATCGCCCCGGACCTGCGCGGCCACGGCGACAGCGCCTGGGCACCGGACGGCAATTACGAGATGCCGGCCTTCGTCTATGACTTCGCCCAGTTGGTCCACACCCTTGGGCACGATCAGGTCACGATCATCGCCCACTCGCTGGGCGGCAATGTCGCGACCCGCTTTACCGGGCTCTATCCGGAAAAGGTCCGCAAGCTGGTCAACATCGAAGGGCTGGGCCCGTCCCCTGCCGTCCGGGCCGAGCGCGAGGCGGCGGGCTATGCCAATCGCTTCCGCCAATGGATCAGCGATCGCCGCGCCGCCGCGGGGCGCACCCCGCGCCGCTATGCGACGCTGGAAGCAGCCTATGCCCGCATGAAGGAGGAGAACTCCTTCCTGACCGACGAACAGGCCCGCCACCTCACCATCCACGGCGCCAGCCGCAACGAGGACGGCACCTGGAGCTGGAAGTTCGAC
>CALMJG010000020.1 GCA_937864195.1 uncultured Novosphingobium sp. | reverse complement strand
TGATCATCAAGGACATCACCAACGGCGCGAACTGCGCGGTTGCTTCCAACAGCAACAACGTGGCCGGGGTGAACAGCTTCGTCGGCAAGACCAACGCGCTGATCAACGCCGGGATCGTCCCGGGGCTGAAGGGCGGCGCCAACCTGCAGACCACCACCTATGCCTTCCCGGCCGGTGGCGGGATCGCCTCGACCGGCGCCTTCGGCGTCTGCGGCGCGCTGACTGCGGCGGCGGCGGGTTCGTTCAACCTGACGGCGCTGGGGCCGCTTGCCATCGACCCGGCGGCGCTGGGCGGGGTGACGGTCTACTCGTCGGGCATTGCCACCAACATCAAGGGCAACAAGCTGCCCGGCGCGCCGGACTACAAGTTCTCGGCCGGCGTGCAGTATGCGGCGCCGATCGGCGAGATGACCCTGACCCCGCGTGCGGACTTCGTCTACACCGGCAAGTCTTCGGGCAACATCTTCGGCGGAGTGGTCAACGAAGTGCCCAGCTTCACCCAGGTCAATGCCCAGCTCCAACTGGACGGGCCCGAGAAGAAGTGGTTCGCCCGCGTGTGGGTGCAGAACCTGTTCGACAAGGACTCGATCACCGGTCTCTACGTGACCGACCAGTCCTCGGGCAACTACACCAACGTCTTCACTCTCGAACCGCGCCGCTTCGGCATTACGGCGGGCGTGAAGTTCTAAGTTCAAGCAATCCTGGGAGGGATGCTTAGCGGGAGGTCCCGGGCTGCGGCCCGGGGCCTCCTTGCGTTTGGCGCCTGGATGCGTTCGCAAACACGATCCGCGCCGGGCAGCACGCATGGACCAGGGCTGCGGTGCAGGGATTGTCCCACGCAGGCACGGCTTCATCGCAACCGCGTTGACGACCCGCGCCGCGAGCGACAAGCAGGTGCCATGGATTTCGCCTCACCCTCCGCCGACTGGCATCAGCGCCTGTCAGACCTCTCGCTTGCCTGCGCCGGAGCGGCCGGGACAGAGGCTGGCTGCCTGCTGCGCGCAACGCGCCGCCTGCTGAGCGAGGCGCCGGCCCCTTGGGACTCGCTGTTCGCCGGCCTTCCCCGGCGCGAGGATTGCGACGCCCTGATCGCCGCCGGGGCCGAGGCGGCGGCAGCCCTGGCCCTGGTCGAAGGGCGGGGCAGCTACATGATTTCCTACGGTCCGGGCGGCCAGCACCTTGCAACCGTGGTCTTCGAAGGCCGCAGCGGCGAGGCGAGTGCGCAGGGCGCCAACCTGGCGCTGGCGGTGCTGGGCGCCCTGGCCGCCAGCCTGGCCGCCACCGGGCTTGGCCCAGCCGCGCTGCGCGCGAAGCAGGTCGGCCAGCCGGCCCTGCGCCTCAACTGACATCCTTGCAGCGGGTGCTGCCCCGCCCGGGGGAGGGAGATGGGCAGGGCAGCGGTGGCGCTGAAGACCGGCGGGACGCCGGGGGTGCCCGATCGGGCGCGGCACCGTTCTAGCGTGAACAGGATGAACCTTCGCTTCACCCCCGCATAGGCATGTTCACGGATGGCCGCGCACCGGGCCCTGGACCTGATCAGTTCACCAGCGCAGCCTCGATGGCGATGCGGATCGCTTCGGAAGTGTGGCTTGCGCCCATCTTGTTGAGCATGTTGGCGCGGTGGATTTCCACGGTGCGCGGGCTGATCGCCAGCCGTTCCCCGATCAGGCGGTTGGACAGGCCATCGGCCACCCCGGCCAGCACCTCGCGCTCGCGCTTGGTCAGGCGCTGGACCCGGCTGCGGGCCATTGCCTCGCGCACGCGAACGTTGCCCATCGCGTCCCTGCTTTCTTCCGCCACGGCCAGCGCCTGGCGGATCACGGCTTCGTCGAACGGCCAATCGAGATAGTCTACCGCCCCGGTCAGCACCGCCTGGACCACCTGGTTGGTGCCGGGCGAGGCCGAAAAGGCCACCAGCGGCAGCCAGCAGCCCCCTTCGCTCATCAGCTGGATCGCGCGGGCCACCAGATCGCCCTCGTCGTGGACCAGCAGCATCCCCTCGCGCGGCCAGCGGTGGGTCAGTTCGGCCAGGTCTTCAAACGGTTCGACATGGATCGAAGTGCCGGCAAGGCAGTGCGAAATCGCCGCGCGGCGGCGGAAGTCGCTGTCGATCAGGATAATGGTCTGGCGCTGCTGCTGCATCGTTGAAGCCCCTAGTCGTTAACGCCTAGGCCTATTGCCCGGATGACGTGCGATCGGCGGCATGGCGTCATCTCCGTTTCCGACGTTTAACGGCGCAGGACCGGGCCTGCGATGCGGCAGTCCTGCGCTGCGAATCCCTCCAATATAGAGTCATTGTGGCTTGCCCTCCTGCAGCATCGCCGCCGCGATCTCGCTGCAATCACGCCGGATTGCGCCAATCGTGGCGGCATCGAAGTCCAGCACGCTGTCGAGCACGGCCTTGCGCGCGCTGTCGTAGAATTGCCGCAGCGCGCCGCCGACCCCGGTGGCGCTGCTGATCCCCAGTTGCAGGGCGGTGATCGCGGACAGCGCGCGGGTCAGCGACTGGCTCTTGAGCAGGTTGTCGCCGGTCTGCGCCGCGAACAGGGCGGTGCCCAGCGCGGTGGTCAACTGTTCATAGCACAGCGCGACCAGCTGGCGGCTGTCGGCACCGGCGACGCGGGCGTCGAAATCGACGCGGCGATAGGCTTCCTGGGGATTGCGGGCGAGCATGTCAGTTCCTTGGCGCGTTCCACGCGTCGATCTGGTTCTGGAGGAAGCTGAGCGTCGAGCGCGAGGCCCCGACGCGGGTGTCGGTCTGGGCGAAGCGCGCGGTCAGGGTCGAGCGCAGCTTCTCCTGCGCCTCGGTCAGCCTGGTCTGGTCTTCCGAGATCCGCGCCTGCTGGCTGGAATAGCGCGCCACCGAGGCGCCCAGCGAGCCGGGGTCGAGCGTCGAGGCGGCGCTGCGCGCGATCCGGTCGAGCGAGGCATAGACCCCGCGAATTCCGGTGGTGAACATCGCCGCCACCCCTTCGGGAGAAGCCTTGAGCGTGGCGGACAGCCGCGCGGTATCGAGCCGGAACGTGCCGTCGCGGTTGGTGGCAAGGCCCAGGTCCGCCAGCGTCGCGGGCTGGCCCGGCGCGGCGCCCGGCATTATCGTGCTGCCCGCCAGCTGCGACATCGTGCGGCGCAGCGTGCGGGCGCCGCTGTCGCGGGCGAGATCGCCGGTGCGGGGATCGACCCCCTTGCCCAGCTCTGCCGCCAGTTCGTTGAGCGCGGAGGTGAGGTCCTGCATGAAGCTGGTCGCGGCGGCGGTCGGTTCGCTGAACCGGATCGTGGTCGGCGCGCCCGCATTGGTGCCGGTCAGGGCCAGGCTCAGCCCCGGCACCAGGTCGCTGATCTTGTTGGAGGCACTGGTCATGGCCAGCCCGTCAAGCTTGAACTCGGCGCTCTGCGCAGTCGCCTTCAGGCGTTCCGGCGCGGCGGCCGGGGTCCAGGCGAGGGCGGCCAGACCTTTCTCGCCGGGGGTCTCGCTGGCTTCCAGGATGAAGCCGTTGGCGGATCCCTCGCTGCCTTTCAGCATCAGGTGCGCGCCGTCTGCTCCTTGCGCGACATAGGCGCTGACCCCCGTGTTCGCCGCATTGATCGCGCCGGCGACCTGGGCCAGCGTGGCGCCGCTGGGAATGGTGATCGCCGCCGGACTGCGGGCCGTGTCCTCCGCAAAGGTGCTGCCCGAAATGGTCCCGAAGCGCAGGGTCAGCGTGCCCGATCCGGTCGGCGCGGTGCCGGCGGCATAGGCGGGGCCGGTCAGGGTCTGCCCTGCGGCCAGTTGGGTAACCTCCAGTGAATAGGAGCCGCTGCCACTCGCCACGCCCCGGCTGACGCTGGCGACCGCGCTGTTGGCGATGCTCGGCTGGGTCGAAACGTCGCCGCTGCGGACCCGGTCCCCGACCGAACTGGCCAGCTGGAGGATCATCGACTTGAGGTTCGAGGCGGCGGAAATCTGCCGTTCCAGCGTGTCCGAGCGAGTGGTCAGCCGGTCCTTGCGCGCGGCGAAGCTGGCTTCGGCCAGACTGGTGGCAAGGCCCGCCATGTCGATCCCGCTGCCCCCGCCGAGCGAGGCGACGATGCTGCTGGTGGCGCTGGTCGTGGTCATGGAAGGAAGAACGGCACGGCGCGTGCGGACTTAAGGGATTTCGCGCAGTTTCCCCGGTTAGCGCCTCCCCGGCGGGGAGGGGTTGGGGCTCGACGCTGGCGTGGGAAAACCCCCACCCAACCCTCCCCCTTGAGGGGGAGGGCTCTTGGCGTGTTGACTACGCAGATCCCGGATCGCGCCGCCCTTCGGCGTCGAAGCGCAGTTCCAGCGGCACCTCGATCACGGGCGCTGCTCGCTGCTCGCCGCGTTTCAGCGACAGGACGAAGGCGAGGACCGAGGCGACGGCGGCGTACAATTCCTCGCGGATCGTCTGGTTCTCGCGCGTGGTGAAATAGACCGAGCGCGCGAGCGGCGGATATTCCAGCACCGGCACGCCCAGTTCCGCGGCCAGTTCGCGCATCGCCATGGCCTTTTCGCCGCGCCCCTTGGCCAGCACCAGCGGCGCGGCGGCGCGATCAGGATCATAGGTCATGGCCACGGCGAAGCGGTGCGGGTTGGTGAGCACGAACTGCGCCTCGCGCATCGCCTTGGCCACGGCACCGCTGGCATACTGGCGCTGGCGCTGGCGCTGCGCGGCCTTGCGTTCGGGCGAGCCTTCGCTTTCCTTGTGTTCGTCGCGCAGTTCCTGCTGGCTCATCCTGAGGCGCAGATAGCGGCGCAGCCACTGCACCGGCCAGTCGATCAGGGCGATGACGACGAGGCCCGTCGCCAGCACGAACAGCAGCCCGGTCAGCGCGTTCCAGGCGTGGGCGAGCTGGTCATAGAGCGAGGCGCCGCGCCCGAGGCCGAGCAGCTGGGCAAGGTGGCTCTTGCCCCAGCCCCATGCGAGCGCGCCCAGCAGGCCGACCTTGGCGATCCCCTTGCCGACCTCGATCCAGCCTTGCGCGCCGAACATCCGCTTGAGGCCCGACAGGGGGTTGAGGCGCGAGGGCTTTGGGGCAAGGTTCGCAGCCAGCCAGCGCCCGTCGGCCGGACCAAGCTGGACCACAACCACGGCGGCCATCACCACGACGGCCGGCAGCAGCACCGGCGGCAGCACTTCCAGCATCAGCCGCAGCAGGATCGCGCCGGGGACGAAATCCTCCAGCGCGGCGCGGTCCCAGGTCAGCCCGGCGCGGGCGCCTCTGGCAAGAGCCTCCATCAGCCACGGCCCCGCGAACTTCAGCCAGGCCGCCCCGGCCAGCATGGCGGCGGCGGTGGCGAGTTCGCGGCTGCGCAGGACGTCGCCCTTCAGGGCGGCGTCGCGTTTGCGCTTCTCGGTCGGGGCAAAGGTCTTCTCGCCGCTCATCGCGCGATGATTTCCCCGGCGTGGGTGACGGCTTCGGCCGACAGGTCGGCCAGCTGCTCGCTGGCGAGCGGCGCGGCGACGATCAGCGCGGCCAGCCCCGCCAGCACGCCCGCCGGCAGGCCCAGCGCGAACAGGTTGAGCGCGGGTGCGGAACGGCTCAGCACGCCGGAGACGAACTGGACCACCAGCAGCACCAGCGTGACCGGCAGGGCAATGGCCACGGCGGCGACGAACATCTGCGTTCCGAACGAGACAACCAGCTCAAGCCGCCCGGGCGAGAGCCAGGCCGCGCCCGGCGGGAAGGTGGAGTAGCTTTCGAACACCAGCCGCAGCCAGGTGAGGTGCGCGCCAAGGCCCAGGAACACGACCGTCAGCAGCACGGTGAAATATTGCCCCAGCGCGGGCGAGTGGGCGCCGCTGATCGGATCGGCGGCAGAGGCGATGCTCATGCCCATGGCTCCGCCGATCTGCTCTGCCGCCATGATCGGCGCGGCGAAGCTGAGTTGCAGCACGAAGCCCAGCGCCAGGCCGACCAGCACTTCGCCTGCCACCGCCAGAATCCCGGCGAGCGAGAGCAGGTTGGGCGGCACGGCGACCGGCATCCACGCGCAGACCAGCACCGACAGCGCGCCCGTGATCGCCACGCGCAGCTGCACCGGCACCGCCGCCGCGCCAAAGAACGGGGCGGCCAGCAGCGCGGCGCCGATCCGGGTCATCACGAAGACGAGCTTCCACAGCTCGGCCTCGACCGCCCCGAACCCGAAGGTCAGCTGCATCATTGGCCGGTCACCGCGATCTGGGCAAAGACTTCCTGCGTGAAATCGCCCACCAGTCCCAGCATCGATGCGCCCAGCACCACCAGCACCAGCGCGGTGACGGCAAGCTTGGGCACGAAAGTCAGCGTCTGCTCGTTCACCGATGTCGCCGCCTGGATCACGCCGACCACCAGGCCGACGGCCAGGCTGGCCAGCAGCACCGGCGTGGCGACCAGCGCTGTCACCCACAGCATCCGGTCGGCAAGCGAGAGGAGGGAAGCGGTATCATCCATGGTTCTTCATCCGAGGTCCGTTCGTGTCGAGCGAAGTCGAGACACGTTTGCGCTGCCGTGTCTCGACTTCGCTCGACACGAACGGGAGGTTGGCATCTGCTCGCTAACCGAAGCTCGCGGCGAGGCTGCCCATCAGCAGGGCCCAGCCATCGACCAGCACGAACAGCAGCAGCTTGAACGGCAGCGACACGATCGTCGGGCTCATCATCATCATGCCCAGGCTCATCAGCACCGAGGCGACGACCAGGTCGATGATCAGGAACGGCAGGAACAGCATGAAGCCGATCTGGAATGCGGTCTTGAGCTCGCTGGTGACGAAGGCGGGCAGCAGGATCGAGAAGGGCACGTCGGCGGCGCGCTGGAACTTGGGCGCCTTGGCCATGTCGGCGAACATGGCGAGGTCCTTCTCGCGCGTCTGGCGGATCATGAAGGCGTGGAATTCGCCGCCCGCGTTCGCAATGGCCTGCTCGGCATTGATCGTGCCGGCTGAATAGGGGGCGATGGCATTGGCGTTCACCTTGTCGAGCGTGGGGGCCATGACGAACAGCGACAGGAACAGCGCAAGGCCGATCAGCACCTGGTTGGGCGGCGATTGCTGCAGACCCAGCGCCTGGCGCAGGATCGACAGGACGACCAGGATTCGTGTGAAGCTGGTCATCATCAGCACCAGCGTCGGCAGGATCGTAAGCAGCCCCATCAGCAGCAGGATCTGGAGCGACATCGACAGGCCGCCGTCGGGGCCGCCGTTCATGCTGGCAAACGCGCGGTCGAGCGCGCCCGGAACCGCCGCCTGCGCGTGGGCGAGCGTGGGGAGCAGCAGGGCGGAGAGGGCGGCAAGGCCCGCAAACAGGCGCTTCATTCGCCCGCCTCCCGTGCCGGGGCCTCGGCCAGGCGGGTCAGCCCCGTGCGCGAGGCGGAAACCAGGATCTCGCGGCCGTGGAACTCGATCACCGCCAGCTTGAGCGTGGGGGACAGCATCGTCGTCTCGACGATCCGCGCGCGCCGCGCCGTGCCTTCGGGCACGCCGCCCAGCCGCGCCTGCAACTTCTGCGCCGCTTTCAGCGTGCCCCAGGCGAGGCCTGCGATCAGCGGCAGCAGGATCACGAGCTTGAGGACATACCAGACCATCAGGCCGCTCCCTCGCTCGTCTGGCCGGCCAGTTCGACGATCCTGAGGCCGAAGCGGCTGCCTTCGGCGACGATCTCGCCGCGCGCGATCAGCTTGCCGTTGACCATCACGTCGAGCAGTTCGTCGGTCAGCCGGTCGAGCATGACCACGCTGTCCTCGCCCAGCGCGAGCACGTCCTTGAGCTTCATGTCGGTGCGGCCGAGTTCGACCGTCAGGCGCACGTCGACTTCCTTCAGGAGATCGAAACCGCGGGTGTGGAGTGTCATGGGGCAGGGTTCCTTCAGGCGATGTGGGTGAGCTTGACGGCGACGCGGTCGTCCTGCGCGCCGACGGTGCCGTGGGCGATGACGGCGGCGCCCGCGTGGATCGGCACGGCGCGGGCCACGGCGACCGGCAGGACCATGCCGGGCTCCAGCCGGGAAACGGTGGCCAGCGGCACTTTCATATCGACCAGCAGCGCGGTGAGCGGCAGCGGCAGGTCGGCAAAGGGGGCGGCGGCGGGATCGGCGGGGCGGGCCTCGCGCGGGGCGGCGGGCCTCGGATCGCCATGGCCCAGCAGCGCGGGCAGGGCCGACAGCGGCAGGGCGATGGTGAGCTTCCACGGCGCGCGCAGGCCCTTGAATACCTCGATGTTCAGGGCGGCCAGGGCAGTGCCGGGGGCAAAGGGTTCAAGCGCGGCCAGCGAGCCATCGCGGCGCACCGGCTCAGGCGGCGCGGCGCAGTTCAGCACGGCGGCGATCTGCGCGGCAACCAGACCCTCCAGCCGGGCGATCAGCAACTGGGCAGACAGCGGGAAGCTGGCAGGCATATCCGCAGGGATCTCGCCCTTGCCGCCAAAGGCACGGTCGACCATCCGCAGCACCGCTCCGGCATCGATCGAAAGCAGCAGTGGCGCGTCCGGGTGGCCCAGCCGCAGCAGGCTGTTGGCCGCCAGCGGGGCGATCTGGCCGGTCAGGTCCTCGATCGTCGTCCGTTCGGCCGGGGCGGCCTGAAGTTCCGCAGTGGCGGGGCCCATCAGCGGCGCGAGCGCGCCGCCCAGCAGCCGGGCCAGCCGCTCGCCCGCGCGGGTCAGCATCGGCAACAGCTCGGCCGGGGAAGGGCCGCGCTGGACCAGCTGCGCGCAGTGCTGCGCGGCGGCCCGTTCGGCCAGGAATTCGCGGACCGGCTTCACTGGACCAGGAAGCTCTTGAAATAGACCGCGTCGACCCCGCCGAAGCCTTCGGTTTGGGTCAGGACCTTGTTGATCGCCCCGGCCAGGCGCTTTTGCAGGCGCTCCTTGCCCTCGGGCGTGAAGGCGTCCTCTTCCGGGGTGTCGGCCAGCACGACCAGGATTTCGCTGCGGATCGCCAGCTCGTGCTTCCTGACCCACATCAGCACGCGGCCATCGCGGCGGGTCGAGCAGGCGATCGAGATCTGCACCAGCGCGCTGGAGTTCTTCAGGTTCGAGGTGAAGTCCTCGGTGAAATTGTAATAGCTGGTGCGGAATTCGCTGCCGCCTTCGCCGTCGATGTCGGCGGGGGCCTCGCCTTCCTTGCCCTCCGCCTTGGGGGCAAAGGGGTCTTCCTCGCCCTTGCGGACCAGCTTGGGCTGGTTGTCTTCCCTGACGTGTTCCTTGCCGCCGCCGACCACGCCGGACTGGACCAGGGCGAAAGTGCCGCCGCCGCCCGCCGCGACCAGCACGACGCCCAGCACGGCCTTGACCAGCATGCCCTTGCCCTTGGCGGGTTTGGCGTCCTTGTCCTGCTTGTCACTCATTCTTCAATACCCCGGGAAAGAGACTGGAAAATCACGCGAAAATGCCTTGCTGGCTGCTTGTGTCGGCGCTGCGGCGTGCCTCGCGCTGGGCCGCGAAGGGCTGGCGGGCGCCTTCGCGCTCATGCTGGCCGCCCGCATTGCCGCCGCGCGATCCGGCCGCGCCGCTGCCCTGGCCCTGGGCCTCGGCCTGGGCGCGCGGCTGGCCTTCGCTGCCTTGCCGCGTACCGGTTTCAGCTGTCGGCGCGGTCTGGGCGATGGGCAGGGCCGCGCTGGCGGCGCGGGCGAAGGCCGGGTCGCTGCTGGCGAGCGAGACGCTGAGGCCGCGCTCGTCCTGCCGGAAGTCGATCCGGACCTGGCCGAATTCGGCGTGCGGCAGGGCCATGGTGACGCGGCTCTGCTCGCCGCGCATCGCCTCGCGCGCGGCGACCAGGCGGTCGAGCAGCGCAGTGAAATCGCGCGGTTCGATCGCCGCGCTGGCGGAAGCGGGCTGGGCCTGTTGCGGCTGCACCTGCGGATCGCTGGCGAAGATGGGTGCTGCCAGCGCCTCGGGCGCGGACGGGGAAGCCTGCGGCGCAGGCGTAGCGGCGTCGGTCGTGCTCGCGGCCTCCGGCTGGCGGAGCGCCTGGGCCGCAAGGGGCGCGGGCATGGTTGCCGGCAGGCTCGGTGCAGCGGCAGGCGCGGGCGCCGCGATCGGTGCCGGTTCGATCATCACCGCGACGGAGGTGCGAAGCGCGGCCGGGGTGAGGGCGGCTGCGGGTGCGAGAGCCGGGGCAGGCATGGCGGATGCCTTGGCGTCCTGCGGCGCGGCCATGCCTGCGCCCTGCGACCGGGGACTGGGGTTGGGGCTGGGGAGCAGGGCGGACCTTGCCTCCACCGGCAGCGGTGCAGGTTCGCTTGCCTGCACCGTCAGGGCGAGGAGCGGCAGTTGCGGGGCGGGCACGGCGATTGCTTCGGGCGCGGGATCGGTGGGCGTAGTTTCCGGCTCCGGCTCAGTGCCGCGTTCTGGCTGCGCTTCCGGTGCATCCTGCGCGGCGGGGGCGCGGCGCGGCAGGACTGCGGTCAGGCGCGGGGCGGATGTCGGGACGGCAGGCGCAGCCCGGGCCGCCGGTTCGGGCGCAGGCTCGGCGGCTGCTTCCGTGGTGGCGGCGAGGACGGCCTTTGCGGCAGGAAGGACGATGGCTGCACCCCGGGGCAGGTGGGGCTGGAGCAGGGGCGCTGCGGCCTCCGGTGCGACAGCCGCACTCCCGGCAGGCCGAACTTGCGGAGCGGCAGCGGGCACGGCTGTGCCGCTAACCGGCAGGCCAAGCGGCAAGATCTTGCCGGGGGGCGGCAATTCGGCCGCCACGGCATGGGCCGGACCGGCCGCCGCAGGCTGCGCGGGCGCGGAGGCAGCCATCGGGGCGGGACGGGCGCCGGGGAGGGCAGGGAGGGCGGGCGCCGCCGCGAAATCGGCCAGCAAGGCCCCGAAATCCGCGCCTTCCAGCCCCTCCACCTGCGCCTGCGGGCCAGCCTCGGCAGTGCCGGGGAGCAGGGGGAGCAGGGCAGAGGCGGACATCGGGTTCATCGGCAGGGGTCCTTGCGGCCAGGGTTCCCCGTTAACTATTCAAGACCCGTGCCAACTGACCGTCTTGCCCCAAGTGCCAGTTGCTGGCGGCGCAGGGCGATGGCCCGCGCCTCGGCCTCGGCGCGTTCCGCCACGGCGGAGCGGGCGCGCTCGGCCTGGGCAAGCGCCTGCTGCTTGCGGTCAGCGAAGGAGCGGGCGCGGTCGGCATCGCCGGAAGTGGTATGGGATATGCCGCGCAGGCCCGCCGCGAAACTGTCCATCTGCCGCAGGTCCTGGGCGAGCGCGGGGCCGGCCTTGGCGCGGTAGCCTTCGGCCATTTGCGCGGTGCGCTCTGCCAGCGCGCGCAGCTGGGCCAGCGTGCCCTCGGCCTCGGCGGCTTCGCGCGCGGCGGTCTGCCTGGCGATGGCGCGGACCTTTTCCAGTCGGTGCAGGCGGCGCAGCCGCGCGGCGTCAGCCAGCATGGCCGATCAGCGCGGCAAGCGCGGCCACGCTTTCGCCCAGCGGCACGGCCGAGCGCGCGGGCTGGGACAGGAAGCGGACCAATTGGTCGTGCATGGCAATCGCTCGGTCGAGCACGGGGTCTGCCCCGGGGCGGTAGGCACCCATCAGAACGAGGTCGCGGTTCGCCTCGTAACTCGCTATCATTGCACGAAATTCCCGTGCCAGCGCATTGTGCTGCGCACCCGCGACATCGGCCATCACGCGGCTCAGCGAGGCGGCGATGTCGATCGCCGGATACTGCCCGCGCTGGGCGAGGTCGCGGCTCAGCACGACGTGCCCGTCAAGGATCGAGCGGGCCGTGTCGACCACCGGATCGTCCTGGTTGTCGCCGTCGGCCAGCACGGTGTAGACGCCGGTGATCGATCCGCCGCTGGCCGCCGAATTGCCCGCGCGCTCGACGAGCTTGGTGATCGTGGCAAGGGCGGACGGGGGATAGCCGCGGGCCGCGCCAGGTTCGCCCAGCAGCAGGGCAATCTCGCGCGCGGCGTGGGCCACGCGGGTCAGGCTGTCCATTATCAGCAGCACCTGCCGCCCCTCGGCGCGGAACTGTTCGGCAAGGCTGGTTGCCAGCATCGCGCCGCGCAGGCGCAGGTTGGGGGCATGGTCGGCGGGCACCGCGACCACGGCGGTATGGGCGCGCTTCGATCCCGCCATGTGGCGCTCGACAAAGTCCGAAACCTCGCGCGCGCGCTCGCCGATCAGGCCGACGACGACCACATCGGCCTCGGCCCCGGTGGCGATCATGTCGAGCAGGACCGACTTGCCCACGCCCGATCCCGCCATGATCCCGATGCGCTGTCCGACCCCGAAGGTGGTGAGGGCATTGAGCGCCCGCACCCCGACATCGAAGGGCGCGCGGACCGGGCTGCGATCGAGCGCGCCGGTGCGCCTGCCGCCCGCCGGCCAGAACTGGCGCGCGTGGAGCGGGCCGAGGCCGTCGATCGGCAGCCCCTCGCCATCGACCGCGCGGCCCAGGAACTGCTCGCCCACCGGCAGCATGCCGGGGTGGCCCTGCACCCGCACCCGCGCGCCGGGGCGCAGCATTACCGTATCGCCCAGCAGCATCATCAGCGTGCGGCCATTGCGAAAGCCGATCACTTCGGCGGTCAGGTCTGCCTCGCGGCCATGGCCGACCTTGCACAGCGCGCCGACCGGTGCGGACAGGCCCGACACTTCCAGCAGCCCGCCGTCGCAGGCGGTAAGCAGGCCGTAGCGGCCGGGGGACAGGTCGATCCGCGCCTTGGCCAGATCATCGAGCAGGGGGGCAAGCAGGTTCAGCATCCCGCCAGCGCCTCGGCAATCGCGCGCCGCCAGTGCGAAGGGCCATCCTCAACCCCGCCCGCCGTGCTTTCGATCCGCAGCGCCCCGCGTTCGAGCGCGGGGTCGGGCAGGGCCTCCAGCCCCTCGGGCAAGCGCGCGGCGACCAGTGCCAGGTCGTCGGGGTGGAGCCGCAGCAGCCGTTCGTCGTCCGCCCGCGCCAGCATCGCGGCGGCGCGTTCCACCCGCGCGGCCAGCGCCGCCGGATCGAGCGCCAGGGGGGCAATCGCCGCCTCGCACAGCGCCGCGACCGTGGCGTAAAGCTTCTGGCGCAGCTGCTCGGCCAGCTCCGCATCGAGCCGCGCGAGCGACAGTTCGATCTGCCCGCGCGCGGCCTCGTCCTCGGCCATGCGGGCCTCGGATTCCGCCAGCGCTTCGGCGCGGCCCGCGTCATGGCCCTCGGCCCAGGCCAGCGCGACCGGATCGGGCGCTTCGGCCTGCGGTTCCGGTTCGGGCGGCGGCGGCTCTGGTGCGGCGGAGAAGCGCGGATCGCTGGCAAAGCCGCTGCTGGGGGCAAAGGCGCGGAGCGGCAGGCTAGACATATTCGTCGTCCCCGCCCGCGCCGAACGCGATCACTCCTTCCGCGGCGAGGCGGCGCGCGGCGGCGACGATGGCCTTCTGGGCCTCGATCACTTCGGCCAGCTTGAGCCGTCCGCGCGCGGCGATCTCGTCCTTCACGCCCTCCGCCGCGCGGCTTGACATGGCGCGGAAGAACACCTCGCGCTGGACATCGGCAATGCCCTTCAAGGCATTGATCAGCATGTCGCTTTCGACTTCGCGCAGCAGCGAGCCCATCGCCTGCGGATCGAGCGCGAAGAGGTGTTCGAACTTGAACATCTCGTTCTCGATCTCGCGGGCCAGCGTCTTGTCGATCCGGGTCAGCTCCGGCATGATCCGCTTTTCGGCGGCCTTGCCGGCGTTGTTGATGATCTCGGCCGCGCCGCGCGCCCCGCCCATGGTAAGCGTGGCCTGGCCGTGGCTGGCGGCGATCCGCCGTTCCAGCAGCTCCTCCAGCATGGCAATCGCCTCGGCCGGGACCGGGCCGAGCGTGGCGACGCGGTGCATCACCTGCGGCTGGACAGAGGCGGGCAGGGCATGGAGCACCTGCGCGGCGACTTCGGGTTCCAGCTGGACCAGCAGCACGGCCAGCGCCTGGGGGTGTTCGTCCCTGACCAGCGGGATCAGCGCCTGCGGGGTGAGCCAGCGGGCGAGCTCGATCGCCGGGCCGCGCTCTTCGCCCATCGGCAGGATGCGCTGCATCAGGCTGTCGGCCTTCACTTCGCCAAGCGCGCTGGTGATCAGCGAGCGGAACTGGGCCGGACGGTTGCCCTCGGCGATCCCCTGGCGTTCCGCGCTCTTGACGAAGCCGCCGATCGCCTCGGTGATGAGGTCCGGGCCGATCTCGCCCAGCAGGCACATCTTCTCGCCCAGCAGCTGGAGTTCCTGCGGTTCGAGCCGGGCAAGGATCGTCGCGGCCTGAGCCTCGTCGAGCAGCATGACCATCACCGCCGCGCGGGCGGCATCGTCCAGCGCGGGCGGCGGCGGAAGCGTGGCGGCATCGGTCATCAGGCGGCTCCTTCCTGCGGCTGGGCCAGCATCCGGCGCAGGGCCAGCAGGGCGTCATCAGGCTTTTCCTCGACGATCCGCTGGGCCAGGCTGACCTGGCGGCCCAGAAGATCGGCATCGGTGGCGGCGGGGGTGGGATCGCCTGCCGGACCGTCTTCTCCGGGCGCGGCGGCCTCTGCGGCGCTGGCTTCGGGCGCGGGCGGAGGATTTTTGCGCAGTGTCTTCAGCAGCGGGCGCACGCCCAGCAGCAGGACCAGCAGCACCGCCAGCAGCGCCACGACCGAGCGGGCAAGGGTGGCGAACCACGGCGCCTCGTAGAACGGCAAGGCCGTGTCCGCAGCCGGCTCGAACGGGCGGACCATCACCTGCACCTGATCGCCGCGCTGGGGATTGGCGCCGGTAGCGGCGCTGACCAGGGCCTTGATCGCCTCGATATCCGCGGGCTTGCCGTTCTGCTTCACGGCCGACTGGCTGATCGCCACGGCGACCGAGAGGCGCTTGACCGCGCCCGGCTTGCTGTTGGCGACGGCCACCTCGCGGCCCAGTTCGTAAGTGCGGGTCGCGCTGGATTCGCCGTTCTGGAGCGGCGCTCCGGCGCCCGGCGTGCCCTGCGGCGGTCCGGCCTGCGCGGTAGTGGCGGGGGGCGGGGTATTGGCCAGCACGCCGGGGACGCCCACGGCGGGGCCAGTCCCTGCGCTTTGCGAGGCCGCCTGGCTTTCGCTGCGCAGCACGCCTTCCTTGTCGTAGCTTTCGCGCGCGGTGGTCACTTCGCTCTGGTCCAGTTCGACCTGGATCTCGCTGGTGAAATTGCCCGCGCCCAGCATCGGGGTGAGCAACTGGTCAAGCTGGGTGCGCAGCTTGTCTTCCATCCGCCCCTGCAGTTCCAGGTGGTCGGCGTCCTGCCCGCCCTTTTGCGAGAGCAGGCGGCCATGCTGGTCGGCGACCCGCACCGCATCGGGCGACATTCCCGGCACCGATCCGGCGACCAGGTTGACGATCGCGGCGACCTGGCTGTCGGCCAGCTGCCGCCCGCGCGCCATGCGGACCATGACCGAGGCGGTGGGGGGCGAATCCTCGCGCACGAACACCGATTTGCTGGCCTCCGCCAGATGGACGCGGACGGATTCAACGCCTTCGATCTCTCCGATGGTCAGGGTCAGCTCGTGCTCGCGCGCGGCGCGCAGGCGTTCGCCTTCCAGCGTGCGGCTGGCGCCCAGCGGCAGACTGTCGAGCGAGGCGGGGGCATCGGGGCTGGCCAGTGCCCCGTCCGAGGCGACCAGCATCCGCGCCCGGTGAAATTCGCTCTCGGCCACGCTAAGCGCGCCGGTCTGGTTGTCGATCTCGTAGGCGATCCCCGCCTTGTCGAGACTGGTCACGACCGAGGCGCGTTCGCTGTCGCCCAGTTCGGAATAGAGCACGCGCTGCGGCGAGGGCGAAAGCAGCGCCCAGGTCAGCGCCAGGCCGCCCAGCGCGGAGAGGCCCAGGAACCACGGCAGCGCCTTGCGCGCGGCGGGCTGCCGGGAAATGCCGCGCAGCCGCTCCAGCGCATTGGCCGGCGTCAGCGGCATCAGCGGGGCGCCGCTGCCTGCGGGCACGGCGGTGGGAACCAGTTCGCTCATCTATCAGACCCCCATCCGCATGATGTCCTGGTAGGCCGACAGCAGCCGGTTCCTGACCTGCAGGGTCGCCTCGAAGGCGATGCCCGATTCCTGCCGCGCCAGCATGACCTGGGCGATATCGGTCACTTCGCCGCGCTCGTAACCGGCGCTCAGCGTTTCGGACTTCTTCTGGACCTCGCTGACCCCGTCCAGCGCATTCTTCAGCGCATCGGTGAAGCCCGATCCGGCCCCTTGCGCGGGCGCGGTTTCCTGGGTGCTGGCGGTGTGGACCTGCTGGAGCAGCTGGGAACGGTCGAGGATCTGCTGGCGCATGGCGAGGATCTGGTTGATCCCGCCGCCCGCGCCGATGCCGCCGATGCCGCTCATCGCCGTTCTCCGGCGACGGCAAGCCCGGCCTCGCGGAAGGCGGCGAGGCGGTAGCGCAGGGTGCGCTCGGAAATGCCGAGCTGGCGCGCGGTGGCGGTGCGGCTGCCGCCGCAGGCCGCCAGGGTATCCATGATTGCGCGGGCCTCTGAAATCTGGACGATGTTCGACAGGCGCTGCGGGGTTTCAGCCGGGGCTGCCAGCGCGGCATCCTGCCCGACCAGCCGGGCCGGACTGTCGAACACGATATGCGCCGGGGTGATCTCGGCCTGTCCTTCGGCCAGCAGCAGCGCGCGGCGCACGACGTTTTCCAGCTCGCGCACGTTGCCGGGCCAGGAATGGAGCTTCAGCGCGGCCAGTGCGGCGTCTGACAGCCACGGCACCGGCTTGCCCGCCGCGGCGTGGCGCAGGGCGAGCGCGAAGGCCAGCGGGGCAATGTCCTCGGCGCGTTCGCGCAAGGGACGCAGGGCGAGGGGGAAGACGTTGAGCCGGTAGTACAGGTCGGCGCGGAAGCGGCCTTCGGCGACTTCGGTGGCCAGATCGCGGTTGGCTGCGGCGATCACCCGCACGTCGATCTTGATCGCCCTGGTCGAACCGATCGGCACGACCTCACCCTCCTGCAGCGCGCGCAGCAGCTTGGCCTGGAGGTTCAGCGGCATTTCCGCGACCTCGTCGAGCAGCAGGGTGCCGCCATCGGCGGCGCGGAAGAAGCCCTCGCTCGCCTGGGTCGCGCCGGTGAAGGCGCCTTTCTGGTGGCCGAACAGCAGCGCCTCCAGCATGGTTTCGGGCATGGCGGCGCAGTTTACGGCCACGAAGGGGGCATCGCGGCGCGGGCTGGCCATGTGGATGAAGCGGCTGAGCACTTCCTTGCCGGTGCCGGTCGGGCCGCCGATCAGCACCGGGATCTCGCTGGCGGCAAGCCGCTGGGCGAGCGCGAGGACCGACAGGCTTTCCGGATCGGCGGCGATCGGCAGGCCGGGCGCGGTCAGCGCGGCGACCAGCGCGGCGAGCGGACCCTCGGCGGCGGGATCGCGGTAGGACAGGGTGAAGCGGCCGCGTGCACCATCGCGTGTCAGCGCATTGACCGCGCCGCGTTCCAGCGTGACGCAAGGGCCGGGGCCGACCGGCGCGGGCGATCCCGCATCGCGCAGGCAGGCGGCCTGGCCGGAAAAGCCCGTGCCGACGATCGCGGCGGCGCGCTGCACCAGCGGTGCGTGGGAACGGGCTGCGGTATCGCTGATTGTCAGAACTGTCACTTGGGAAACCCCCCGGTTAACCATCTCGATGGAGGGGTAATGCGCGCAGAACGTCAAACGCTCCGGTAATTTAAGGCCACGTGGAAATCCTTATGGAACAGGGGCCTGCGGATCGTCGCAGGGGGCGGGCGGGCAAACTGGGGCTGCCCTTAATTTCCCCGCGTTCCTGCCGCTCTTGGCCATGGCAGCCGCGCCGGATGGTCCGACACGGCTTGCGTTTCGGGACTATCCACGGGAGTCACTCATGGCTGTTATCAACACCAACATTTCCGCGATCAAGGCGTCGAATGCCTCGAACTCCGCCGCCAAGGCGCTGGGCTCGGCGATGGAGCGCCTGTCGACCGGCAAGCGCATCAACAGCGCCAAGGACGATGCCGCCGGCCTCGCCATCGCCACTTCGATGACGGCGCAGGTGCGCGGCATGAACCAGGCGATCCGCAATTCCAACGATGGCATCGCGCTTGCCCAGACCGCCGAAGGCGCGCTCAACGAAGTTACCAACATGCTCCAGCGGGTGCGCGAACTGGGGGTCCAGTCGGCTTCGGGCACCTATCAGGACGCCACCGACCGCGCCTATATGCAGACCGAAGTGGATGAACTGACCGCGCAGATGGACCAGGTCATCACCAACACCAAGTTCAACGGCGTCGAACTTTTCGATGGCTCGACCGCGACCGTGACGGTCCAGACCGGCGCCGACGGCAGCGATACGGTGGGCCTGGCGATGGCCGACCTGACGACCCTGGCGGCATCGGGCGGCGCCGCCGGATCCTATGACGTTTCGACCGCGACCGCCGCCAACGCCCTGCTGGGGACGATCGACGGCGAGCTTGACAGCATCAATTCGGCCCGCGCCGCGCTGGGTGCGGGGCAGAACCGGCTTGAAACGGTGGTCAACAACCTGACCAGCAATTCGACCAACCTGTCGGACGCGCGCAGCCGGATCGAGGATACCGACTATTCTTCGGAAACCACCGCGATGGCCAAGGCGCAGATCCTCAGCCAGGCCTCGACCGCGATGATCGCCCAGGCCAACCAGAGCCAGCAGAACGTGCTGTCGCTGCTCCGTTAAGGACCGTCAGCAAGCAGATTGCCTGCCCCCCGCGGGCATGGCCCGGCGGCTCCCCCGATCCGCCGGGCCCTTGCGCGTGTCCGCTTGCCCAGGTCGCGGCGCTGCAATAGCACTGGCGCGAAAGGACAAGGGGAGCAGGAATGGCAGGCTATATCGGCGCGATCGACCAGGGGACGACCAGCACCCGGTTCATCGTGTTCGACCATGCGGGGACCATCGTGGCGGCCGAGCAGATGGAGCACCGGCAGATCATGCCGCGCCCCGGCTGGGTCGAACATGACGCGGCGGAAATCTGGGCCAACACGCAGACGGTGATTGCGGGCGCGCTCGCCAGGGCGGGGCTGGCGGCCAGCGACCTTGCTGCCGTTGGGATCACCAACCAGCGCGAAACGACGCTACTGTGGGACCGAGCCACCGGCCAGCCGGTGCACAACGCGCTGGTCTGGATGGATACCCGCACCGACGCGCTGGTTCAGGCGCTGGCGGCCGATGGCGGGCAGGACCGGCTGCGCGCGCGCACAGGGCTGCCGCTCGCCACCTATTTTTCCGGCCTCAAGCTGCGCTGGCTGCTGGACGAGGTGCCGGGAGCGCGCGCGCGGGCCGAGGTCGGCGAGCTGCTGTTCGGCACGATCGACACCTGGCTGGCCTGGAACCTGACGGGCCTGCACATCACCGATGTCACCAATGCCTCGCGCACCCAGCTGATGGACCTTGAAACGCTGGATTGGGACGCGGAGATCCTGGCCCTGCTGGACATTCCGCGTGCCTGCCTGCCGCAGATCCGCTCGTCGAGCGAGGTCTACGGCACCTGCCGGGGCGTGCTGGAGGGCGTGCCGCTGGCGGGGATCCTGGGCGACCAGCAGGCGGCGCTGTTCGGTCAGGCCTGCCTTGCCCCCGGCGAGGCCAAGAACACCTATGGCACCGGCTGCTTCATGCTGATGAACACCGGGGAAAAGCCCTTCGCGTCCACCTCGGGCCTGCTCACCACGCTGGGCTACAAGCTGGGCGAGGCGCCGGCGGTCTATGCGCTGGAAGGCTCGATCTCGATCGCCGGGGCGCTGGTCCAGTGGCTGCGCGACAACCTGGGCCTGATCGCCAATGCCGCCGAGATCGAGGAACTGGCGGCCAGCGTGCCCGATAACGGCGACGTCTATTTCGTGCCCGCCTTCTCCGGCCTCTATGCGCCGCACTGGCAGAGCAACGCGCGCGGGGTGATCGCGGGGCTGACCCGCTTTGCCGGCAAGGGCCATCTGGCGCGCGCCGCGCTGGAAGCGACCGCCTTCCAGACGCGCGAGGTGCTGGACGCGATGGCGCGGGATTCGGGCGTTGCCATCACCGAACTCAGGACCGATGGCGGCATGGTGGTCAACGAATTGCTGATGCAGTTCCAGGCCGACATCCTGGGCGTGCCGGTGGTCCGCCCCCGGGTGATTGAGACCACCGCGCTGGGCGCCGCCTATGCCGCCGGCCTCGCGGTCGGCTATTGGGCCTCGACCGAGGACATCCGCGACAACTGGGGCGAGGATCGGCGCTGGCATCCCGGCATGGCCGAGGACCAGCGCGCGGCGCTTTACGCCCGGTGGAACAAGGCGGTGACGCGGGCGATGGACTGGGTGGAGTAGGGGGCGCCAACCTGGGCTTCACTCCGCCAAACCACCTCCGTTCGTGTCGAGCGTAGTCGAGACACGTCAGCGCTTGCATGTCTCGACTACGCTCGACACGAACGGCTTGCGCGGAGCTGGATACGGGCAGCGCTACCCCAGCACCAGCACGTTGTTCTGCCGCAGGATCGGACGCGCGGTGCTGATCGCCATGACCGCCGCGCCGCCGGTGCGCTCCAGCAGCGCATCGAGCCGCGCCCGGGCCTCGCCCTCCAGCGCCGCCGCCGCCGCCTGCGCGCGGGCGAAGTGCCACAGCGAGTGCGGGTGGCTGCCGCGCCGCATGGTCACGCCGCGCCAGGCATAGTCTATCCGCCCGACGTGCGGATGGACCGAGCGGCTGCCATCGTGCGACACCAGCGTGCCGGGGGCGGGATCGTCCAGCCCGTCCAGCCAGCGGCCGAACTGCGCGGCGTCTTCCAGCAGGCCCGGTCCCCAGTGGGCGAAGACGGCGGCCAGCAGCGCCTCCAGCGTTTCGGGGATCGCATCGTTCGCCGGATAGCTGGTGCTGGTGTCGGCGTAGTCGCTGTCGGCGATTTCGGCCACGTTCATCCGCTCGGTCCAGCGCGCGACATTGGGGGCGGTGGTGCGCATCAGAAAGCCCGGCACCGGATCGCGGGCGAGGTGGGCATAGAGCGGGGCGATCATCCCGAAGTCGGCCAGACCGGGCCGCCCGCCCATCAGGTAGGGATGGGTGCGGAAGTGCGCTTCGAGCAGGCCCAGCAGTTCCTTGTAGCTGTCCTCCATCGCCGGGATCACTTCCGGCGTGACGCCCAGCCCGGGCAGGAAGCCGTTGAACTTGCCCATCAGCATTTCGGCGGCGGCCAGCCGGTTTTCGTAGGGCAATGATGTCGGGATCGCCCGCGCGAACTCGGCGCGCAGGAAGGCGTCCTGCTGTGCCCGGTAGGACCAGCGGTAATGCATCGCCAGCGGCATGAAATAGTTGGAGCCGAAGGCATCGAGGATCAGCGAGACGACGTGCTGCACCCCGCCTGCCGGTTCCATCGCCGGACCTTCGGGAAAGCGCGCCTCGCAGTGGTCGATGATCGCGGTGCAATCCTGGATCAGGTCGCCCTCGGGCGTTTCCACCACCGGGATCACCATGTGGCCGACCTTGGGCACGACTTCGCCCAAAAAGCGCGGGTCGCCAGCCAGCAGCTCGACGAACGGCACCCGCTTCTTGATCAGGTAGGAACGCGCCTTGCCGGTGTAGAGCGAATGCGGCGTGCCCCACAGGGTGTAGTGCTTGGTACTCATGTGTTCGGCATTTCCCTCCCGGTGTTATCGGTGGGGACAGTGGCACGGCTTCAATCAGTCGCAAAGCCCAGTCGCCGCGCCGAGGCGATCAGGTCGGCCTTGCGGGTGGGGGCCAGCCGGTTGGCGCGCTCGGCATAGACGCCGACCAGCGCCTCGCCCGCCTTGGCCGGGCTGCCGGCATCGAAGGGCGGGGCGGGATCGTATTCCAGCGCCAACTGCACCGCGCGGGCGTGTGGCTCCCCGGCGATCCGCGCCATCAGGGCCAGCGCAAAGTCTATGCCCGCCGTCACTCCGCCGCCCGTCGCGCGGTTGCGGTCGATCACATGGCGCGCGGCGACCGGCTCGGCTCCGAACAGGGGGAGCATGTCATGCCAGGCCCAGTGGGTGGTCGCCTTGTAGCCGCGCAGCAGTCCCGCCGCGCCCAGCACCAGCGCGCCGGTGCAGACGCTGGTTACCCACTGCGCTTGCGTGCCCACCTGCCGCACCCAATCGAGCGCGGGGGCATGGTCGATCACCCCGGCGATGCCCAGGCCGCCCGGCACACACAGCAGGTCCGCGCGGGGCACTTCGGCAAAGGTCGCGGTGGGCAGGATCGAAAAGCCCGCGTCGGTCGGCACCGGATCGCGATTGTCCCAGACGAGATCGACCTTCGCCTCCGGCAGGCGCGAAAGGAACTGGGCGGGGCCGGTCAGGTCCAGCTGGGTGACGCCGGGGAACAGCAGGAAGGCGATGTGCATGGCCGCCATCCTCGCATCATCCCCTCAGCGCAGCAACAGGATCGAGATGCGGCGGTTGCGCGGGTCTTGCGGGTTGTTCTGGACTAGCGGTTCGCGGTCGGCCACGCCCTCGATCCGGCGAAAGCGGTCCTCGGCGATCCCTTCGCGCAGCAGGGCCTGGCGTGTCGCTTCGGCCCGTCCGGCGGACAGCGACCAGTTGTTGGCGCCCAGCCCGCCCTTCCACGGCAGGGCATCGGTATGGCCGCGAATGGTCAGCTCGCCCGGTTCGCCGCTCACGACCTGACTCAGCACTTTCAGCAATTCGGCTGCGTCACCCGTCAGCACCGTGGTGCCAAGCTGGAACATCGAGAAGTCGGCATCGTCGACCAGATCGATGCGGATGCCCTGCGCGGTGTCGACCATCCGCACCTGCCGGGCCAGCCGCGCGATCCGCTGGTTCTGCTCCAGCTTCTTTTCCAGCCGCTGCTGCATCGCCTGGACGCGCCTCGCTCGTTCCGCGCCTTCCTTCGCTCCGCCGGTGGTATCCAGCGGAATGGTCAGCGCCTTGTTGCCGGTCTGCCCGGCGCGGTTGGGGTAATTGTCGGCATCGGTGATCGACGATCCGCCCAGCATCCCGTTGGAACCGGCGCTTTCCTGCTTCAGCTTGACCAGGGTGGGGGTGAAATAGTCGGCCAGGCCCTTGCGCTGCTTTTCGCTGGTCGCCCCCAGCAGCCACAGCAGCAGGAAGAAGGCCATCATCGCGGTGACGAAGTCCGCATAGGCAACCTTCCACGCGCCGCCGTGGTGGCCGCCTTCGACCACGGTGATCTTCTTGACGATGATCGGGCGCGGCGGCTCGGCCTTGGTGCCCGGTTTCGGCTTGGCGGCCATGGCCTAGCGCCCCCGCAGGCTATCAAGCAGTTCGGACAGGCCGGGGCGGAAATCGTGGCCCAGGCCAGAGCGCGCACTTTCCACCACCAGCGGCTGGGGCCAGCCGTGAAGCGAGGCGATGATCACCTGCTTTACCGCGTGAAAGATCTGCTCGTCCGCGTCCAGCACCTGCTTCAGCCGCCCTGCGATCGGCGCGACGATGCCATAGGCCAGCAGCACCCCCATGAAGGTGCCGACCAGCGCCGATCCGATCATCCCGCCCAGCACCGAAGGAGGCTTGTCGATCGAACCCATGGTCTTGACCACCCCCAGCACCGCCGCGACGATGCCCAGCGCGGGCAGGGCGTCGGCCAGGTTCTGCAGGTTGTGCTGCGGTTCGTGCATTTCATGGAAGTGCGTCTTCATCGCATTGTCCATCACGTCTTCCACCGCGTTGACTTCCAGCGTGCCGGAAGAAACCACGATCAGCGTCAGCGTGTCGCTGATCAGCGCGATCAGTTCCTTGTTGGCCAGCAGGCGCGGGAATTCGGCGAAGATCGCGGAAGCGGCGGGGTCGGTAACGTGGCTTTCCAGCGCCACCGGCCCTTCGGCGCGCAGCAACTTCATCAGCTTGGTGGTCAGCACGATCACGTCGATGTGGTCCTGCCTGGTGTGGCGCGGGCCCTTGAACACCTTCCCCAGGGCGCCGCCCAGCGCCTTCAGCCCGTGGAGCGAATTGCCCGTCACCAGCGCGCCGACAGCGGCGCCGCCGATGATCAGCATTTCGTGCGGGATGGCGTGCATCACCGGGCCGAGCGCCCCTCCGGTAAGCGCGAAGCCGCCGAACACCATGACGAGCAGGATGACGATGCCGATCACGGCGTACATGGCAATAACCCCCGGTTGAAATTCAAGGAAACGTGGCCGCGCCGGTCAGCGCAGAAGGTCGAACAAGGTAAGGCTGGAAAGCCGGGCAAAGCTGGCCTGGCTGGCTTCGAGCACGGTCATGGTCTGTTGCAGGCGGGTCATCGTCTCCGCCAGATCCGCGCCGCCGACCTCGGCCTGCTGCTCGGCGCGCAGTTCGCCCGCCTCGGTGCGGCGTTCGGACGCCAGATCGATCCAGACGAGGCGCGTGCCGACCACGGTCTGCGTGGTGGTGACGGCCTCCAGCCCGGCATCGAGCGTGCCCAGCGCAGCGCGCGCGGCCTGCGCGGGATCGGCGGCGGCGCCCTGCAAGGCATCGGCCAGCCCCTTGATCGCGGCAAACAGGGTGGTCGGCCCGCCGGAGGCGGAGAAGTTCAGGAATTCCGGCCCCGTCACGCCGCGCGTCACGTTCAGTCCGTCCCCCAGCGGCAGTTCGCCCGCGCTGGCGGTGCCGGCATAGACCGGATTGCCGGCTGCATCGACGGTATAGGCGCTGCCGGGGCCATTGCCGCCGAACAGCGCATGGCCGGCACTGTCGCGGGCATTGGCAAGGCTCAGCAATTCGGCCCCGATCTGCCTGATCTCCGTGCCGATGGCGCCGCGCTGCGCGGCGCTGAGCGTGCCGTTGGCCGCCTGGACCGCCAGTTCCCGTGCGCGGGTGATCTGGCCCGCGAATTCGGACAGGGCATTGTCAGCCAGCGTCAGGTCGGTGCTGGCGCGCGAGGCGGCACCCTTGTCGACCGCCGCGAAGGCTTCGGCCCGGGCCATGCGGCGCAGCTGCGCGGCGGCGACCGGATCGTCGGAGGAGCGGGCCAGCCGGTTCCCGGTGCCGATCGCCGTCTGCAGCGCCCCGGCCTGCGCGCGCAGGTCCGCGATGGCGCGGGTCGAGCGTTCGTAGAAGGCGCTGGTGCTGATCGTGGTCACGGCCAGGTCTCCTTGCTCACTTCTGCGCTCACTTCAGGGCCAGCAGGGTGTCGAACACGTCGGAGGCAACCTGTATCGCCCGCCCGCTCGCCTGGAACGCCTGCTGGAAGCGCACGAGGTTGACCGCCTCCTGCTCCAGATCGACCCCGGAGCGGGCTTCGAGCGCGATCCGGGCCGAACCGGCAATGGCATCGAGTGCGTCGGAGGTGACTCGTCGCCCGGCGGCGGCGCTGGATACGGAAAAGATCAGGCCGCTGGTGCCGCCCGCAATGTCGGCGCTATCCAGCGCGCCGCGCAGCGCATTGAGGCCCGCGATGTCGCGGCTCCCCGCAGGCGCTCCCGCCGGAGCCGTGGCGATGGCGCTGCCGGAGGAGAGCGCCACGGTGATGCCCGCCGCGCCACTGCCGGAAAACAGCGGCGGGCCGGGCGTGCCGTCCAGCGCAGTGCCATTGGCCTGCGCGCCGTTCGCGGCCGAGATCAGGGCATCGGCCAGGCCATCCAGGCTGGTCCGGGTATCGCGCAGGCTGACCAGCGCCTGGGCCTTTCCGGCCAGCGATCCGGCGGGCAGCGCCACCGGATTGCCGTCCAGCGTGAAGCCGATCGTGCCGTCTGCGGCCGTGGTCATGGCGAAGCTGGCGGTGTTGGCGCCGCTGACCAGCAGCGGTCCGGCACTGCCGCCCAGGCGCACCTCGACCGTCTGGTTGGCATTGAAAGTGGCGGAAACACCGGTGAATTCGGACAGGCGATCCAGCAGGCTGTCGCGCTGGTCGAGCAGGGTCGCCTGGTCGCTGGTTCCGGGGCGGGTGCGGATCAACTGGACGTTGGTGCGGGCCAGTTCCCCCGCGAGCAGATTGACCTGCGCGGTGCCGTCCTGCGCTTCGAAACGCAGGCCATTGGCGGCCTCGTCCAGCCCCTGCGCGGCAATGGCGAAAGTGCGGGTCAGGGTGCGCGCGTCCTCCAGCACGGCGGCGCGCAGCGCGGGGTCAACCGGATCGCTGGCCAGCCGCTGGAGCGAGGCTTCGAAGCCGGTCAGGGCGGGGTAGAGCTTCGACTGTTCCAGCGCGGTCCCGGCGCTTTCCAGCCCCGCAAGTTCGGCCCCGGCGCGCGCGGCATCGCTGCCGGTGCGGCGAACCTCGCCCTGGCGGAACGCGTCGGCATTGCGGGCGATCCCGTCAACCCGCACGCCCGACAGCGAAATGTCGCTGATGCGGTTGTAGCCGCCAGCGGTGGACAGCTCCGACAGCTCCACCGAGCGGCGGACATAGCCCTCGGTCGAGGCATTGGCGATGTTCTGCGCGGTAATGTCCAGCGCGGCGCGCGCCGCCCTGATCCCGCTGGAGCCGATGGTGAAAAGATCGGAGGCCATCAGTTATCACTCCCGGCCCGAACGGGACGGCGGGGCAACTTGCGTGGCAAGTTGCAGTTCGATCATCCTTGCCATGCCGAACGCCCCGGTTTCGGCGGCGATGTCGGCAAAGCGTTCGTCCTGCATGGTGCGGAAGGTGTCGAGGCCCTGGCCGCCCAGCACATCGCCGCCGAAATCGGCCTTGCGCGCGCTGCTGAGCATCTGGCGCACGAAGATCGCCTCGAACTGCCTTGCGGCCTGCGCCAGCTTCTGGCGCTCGGGCGATGGCGGGGCGGCTGGCGCGGTAGCGGCGTGAGTGAGGGACAGCGTCATATCACCACCATTTCCGCTTTCAGTGCCCCGGCCTGTTTCAGCGCCTCAAGGATCGCGACCAGATCGGACGGGCTGGTGCCCAGCAGGTTGAGCGCATCGACCAGCCGGGCGAGCGAGGCGCCGGGCTTGAAGTGGACCACCGAATCCCCGGCTTCCTCGGCGGACAGGGTGCTGTCCTGCTGGACCTGGGTCTGGCCCCGGCTGAGCGGCCCGGGCTGGACCACCTTGGGGCTTTCATCGACCCGCACGGTCAGCTTGCCGTGGCTGATCGCCGCCGGATAGAGCCGCACCGCGCTGTTGATCACCACGGTGCCGGTGCGGCTGTTGACGATCACCCGAGCGGCGGTTTCCGCCGGGGTCACGTCCAGCATCTCGATCCCTGCGATCATCGCCGCGCGCGCATCGGTCTCGGCGGGGAGGCGCAGGGCCAGGGTAACGCCGTCCTCGACACTCGCGGTGCCGGGCCAGCGCCGGTTGATCGCGTCGCGCACGCGGGTGGCGGTCAGGAAATCGGACTGGAACAGGTTCCAGCGCAGCAGGTCTGCGCTGTCGAACCCGGTGGCGACCGCGCGCTCCACGCTGGCGCCGTCCGCGATCCGGCCAACGGTCGGGATATTGACCGTCAGCTTCGATCCGTCCGCGCCGGAAATGCCGAGGCCGCCGACCGCCAGGTTGCCCTGGCTCATCGCATAGATCTGCCCGTCCGCGCCGTAGAGCGGGGTCATGATCAGCGCCCCGCCGCGCAGGGACTTGGCCTTGCCCAGCGCCGATACGGTCACGTCGATCCGCTGCCCCGGCTTGGCGAAGGCGGGCAGGTCGGCCGTGACGATCACGGCGGCGGCGTTCTTGAGGGCAGGATTGACGCCGGGCGGCAATTGCACTCCGACCCGGCCCGAAACGCCGCGCATCGCCTGGGTGACGTATTCAAGGCTGTCATCGCCCGTGCCATTCAGCCCGACGACCAGGCCGTAGCCGGTCAGCTGGTTGGTGCGCACGCCCTGGAACGTGCCAAGATCGCGCACGCGTTCGGCATGGACAACTGCGGGTGCCAGAGCGACCGCCAGCGCGCACAGCGCCGCTGCCAACCTTCTCCCCTCCCGCAAGCGGGATGGGAGAAAGGGGGCGATGGCTTGCAGCATCGAATTCAACATCATGATCTCCTCAGAACGGACTGACGATGTTGAAGAATTTGGACAGCCAGCCTTCCCGCCCGGCGCGCGCGATCGAGCCGTTGCCGGCATATTCGATCCGCGCGTCTGCGACCCGGGTCGAGGCCACGCGGCTGTCCGAATCGAGGTCGGCCAGGCGCACGATCCCGGAAAACTGGATCCATTCCTGGCCCTGGCTCAGCAGCAAGCGTTTTTCTCCGCGTAGCAGGGCGGTCCCGTTTGGCCGCACTTCGGCAATCGTCACCGAGACTTCGCCCGACAGGGTGCTGGTCTGGGTGGCATTGCCCTGTCCCTTGAACGACGACTGGCTGCTGGCTTTAAGGGCGTCGGGATTGAGGAAGCCCAGCGGCCCGGCGGTGGGCGGGGTGATCGAGGCTCCGCCGCCGCGCTCGGTCTTGCTGCCAGAGGACTTGGACGTGGTGAAGTTCTCGACCAGCAGGATCGTCACCGGATCGCCCACCGCGCGGGCGCGGTGCCCGGTGTAAAGCGGGGCGTAGCCGGCCGAGACGTTGAAGATCGCCCCGTCCGCCGCGCGCGGGGCTGGCGGCGGCGGCGCGGGCAAGGCGGGTTCGAAGCCGGGCTTGGGCTTCTTGGCGAGGGCGGGCGTGGACAAAGCCAGCGCGCAAAGCGCCGCTGCCCATAGACTCCCCTCCCGAAAGCGGGAGGGGCGTTCACTGGCGATGGCCTGCGGCATCGTAGGCTTCCTCACAGGGTCTGGTTCGCGTTGCGCAGCATCTCGTCGACGGCGCTGATCATCTTGGAATTGATCTCGTAGGCGCGCTGGCATTCGATCATGTCGACCAGTTCCTCGACCACGTTGACGTTGGAGGCCTCCAGCATCCCCTGGCGCAGGTTGCCGCGCCCGCCATCGCCCGGCGCACCCAGCTGCGCGGCGCCGCTGGCGGCGGTTTCGGACAGGTAGTTGTCGCCCAGCGCCTGCAGACCCGCCGGATTGGCGAAGCTGGCGACGGTGATCTGGCCCAGCTCGGTCGGCGCCGTGCTGCCCGCCACGGTGACGGAAACGGTGCCGTCCGGGCCGACAGTCACTCCGCTCGCCCCTTCGGGAATGGTGATCGGCGGCTGGACGGCATAGCCCTGCGCGGTGACCAGCTGGCCCTCGGCGGAACGGGTAAAATTGCCCGCGCGGGTATAGCCCAGCCGCCCGCCGGGCAGCTGCACCTGGAAATAGCCATCGCCGTCGAGCGCCATGTCCAGCGCGTTGCCGGTGGGATTGAGCGTGCCCTGCGTGGTGATCGAAGTGGTCGACTGGATCGACACCCCGGTCCCCAGGTTCACGCCCGTGGCATAGGCCGTCTCGTTCGAGCTTTGCTGGCCCGCCACCCGCGCGTCCTGATAGGCGAGCGTCGCGAAATTGGCGCGGTCGCGCTTGAAGCCGGTGGTGCCGATATTGGCGAGGTTATTGGCGATCACGCGCATCCGCGCGTCCTGCGCTTCGAGGCCCGTGCGGGCGACGTGAAGGGCGGAACTGGGCATCGTCTTTCAGTCCTTTATCCGTTGATCCGCATCAGGCTGGCGCCGCCTTCGTCGATTTCCTTGGCGGTCGCGACCAGCTTGGTGCGCATGTCGAAGAGGCGCTGGGCCTCGACCATCTCGACCAGCACTTCGGTGGGCTTCACGTTGGATTGTTCCAGCGTGCCGGTCAGCAGGCGGGCCGCCGCATCGGTGGGCAGGGCGCCGCCGCCGACCACGCGGAACAGCCCGTCGAGGCCCTTTTCGATCCGGCTGCCCTGCGGCGAGGCGAGCTTGAGCTGGCCGATCCGCTGCGGCGGGGCTTCCGGGTTGGCGCGGTCGCGCAGCAGCACGGCCCCGTCCTCGGCGATGGAGGCGTCGCTGCCGGGCGGCACGGCAATCGGGCCGTCCTCGCCAAGCACCGGCGCGCCCTCGCCATTCACGAGCAGCCCGTTGGGAGAGACGGCCAGATCGCCCCGCCGGGTATAGGCCTCGCCGCCATCGGCGGCCTGGACGGCCAGCATCGCCGCGCCCTGCGCCGCGACATCGAGCGCGCGGCCGGTGGGGATCATCGCCCCCACCGCCATCGACGCGCCGCGCACCGCCGCGTCGCTCAGCGCGCGCGCTTCCAGGCTGGGGCCTTTCAGCGTCATCGGCGTGAACTGCATGACTTCGGCGCGAAAGCCGATGGTCTGGGCGTTGGCCATGTTGCTGGCGATCACCCGCTGCCGGGCCATCGAGGCCGACATGCCGGAAACCGCCGTCCAGATCAGCCGGTCCATGGCCTATCAGCTGCGCAGGTTGATGATCGTCTGCGACAGCTGGGTCGCGGTATCGATCGCCTTGGCATTGGCCTGGAAATAGCGCTGGGCAGTGATCAGCCCGACCATTTCCTCGGCAATGTCGACGTTGGACTGTTCCAGGTTGCCCGACAGCAGCGTGCCAAACCGCGATGCGCCCGGCTCGCCATAGGTGGCAGCGCCGGAAATGCCGGTCGCCTGCCAGTTCTGCGCACCGACCTGGAGCAGCCCCCCCGGCGCGACGAAGCTGGCCAGCGCGACCTTGCCGACCACCTGCGTGCTGCCATCCGCATAGGCGGCGTAGAGCGAGCCGTCCGGCTGGATCGTGGCGTTGAGGAATTCCGAACCCGCCGCATTGGTCAGCGGCACCTGGGCATCGACCGGCGGGGCGTTGGGAATGACCGCGCCCGCGGCATTGACCGGCAGGACCTGCAGCCGGTTGCCGGTGGAATCCGCGATATAGCCCGCGCCCTCCATCGAGAAGTTGCCGTTGCGGGTGTAGAAGGTCTTGCCCGAAACCGGGCTGACCTTGGCGAAGAAGCCTTCGCCGTTGATCGCCAGGTCCAGCGCCGATCCCGTCTGCTGGATCGGGCCGAGCGCAAAGTCCTGGTCGATCGACTGGACGGTCGAACCGATCCCCTTGGTCATGCGCGGATTGGTCGAGGCCGTGCCCGAGACGATATCGGCAAAGTTGACGCGGCTTTTCTTGAAACCGGTGCTTTCCGCATTGGCAAGGTTGTTGGAGATCACCGAAAGCTCGGTCTGGGCGTTCTTCAGCCCGTTCAGCGAAGTGTAGAAGGACATGGGGTTCTCCTGGGTCAGGCGGTTGCGGGATTGGCGGCGGGATCGGAGGTGGATGCGGCGGCAGGGGCGGGTGCGGCGGCGGTCTGGGCGGCCATCACCTGGTCGAGCTGGGCGGCAATGCCCTTCAGCGTCGAATTGATGCCCTCGATCCCGGCGAGCGAGGAGAACTGCGCCATCTGGGCGACCATCTCCTTGTTATCGACCGGGTCCATCGGGTCCTGCATCTTCATCTGCTCGGTCATCAGGCGGATGAAGTCGGTCTGGCCGAGTGCTGTTTTGGCGGCGGCGGGGCCGGACCATGCCTGCCCTGCGGAAGTTACGGAAGTGACGGTCATTTCATCCTCATCGTTTCGAGCATCAGTTGCTTGGCGGTAGACAGCGCCTCGACCAGGTTCTGGTACTGGCGCGAGGCATCGAGCATCTCGACCATCTCGGCGTTTTCATCGACCGGGGCGGTCCAGACCATGCCCTCGGCATCGGCCAGGGGGTGATCGGGATCGTGCTGCCGGATCGGCGCGGCATCGCTGCGGACCACGGCGTCGACCCGCACGGTCGACAGGCCGCTTGCCGTATCGAGCTGCTCGGCAAAGACCGCGCGGATCGGGCGATAGGCGGCCTGCTCGCTGCCCGCGACCGACCCCGCGTTGGCGAGGTTGGACGAGGCCGCGTTCATCCGCACCAGCTGGGCGGACATCGCGCGGCGGGCCATGTCGAACATGGTCAGGGGCGGCTGGGCCATGGTCAGTCGCCCTTCAGCGCGCGGGTCAGGGTGTCGATCCGCCCGCGCAGGAAGCTGAGCGTCGCCTGATAGCCGACGGCGTTTTCGGCAAAGGCGGTCTGCTCGGTGGCCATCTCCACCGTGTTGCCATCCATGCTGGGCATCACCGGCACGCGGTAGCGGGTCGCGCCGCCGACCGCCGCGTCGGCATCCGCGCCGCCCATCCGCGCCTTCAGCGCGGCAGCGAAATCCAGGTCGCGCGCCTTGTAGCCCGGCGTTGCGGCATTGGCGATATTGCCGGCGATCATCCCCATGCGCTGCGAACGCAGTTCCAGGGCGGCGCCGTGAATTCCGAACAGTGTGCTGGCCATGGCCGATGCTCCTGATAATCCTGCGCCCTTCACAGCAAGCGCCGTGCCAAGTGCCGAAAGCGGGCGTTTCCGGGCCTTTGCGCCGTGCCTGCCGGCAAGATCCTGCCGCGTTCCGGCAAAGTTGCGCCAAGGGGTGAATTGCCGCCGCGCCCTGCCGTTCGAGAGGGGCGAAGGAGCTTTCGTCCCATGAACTTCGCGATCCTGATCGATGGGCCCTCGGCGGCTATCGTGCTGGGCGGAACCGCGCTGGCCACGCTGCTGCGTGCGGGCCTTGGGGACTGCCGCCTGACCCTCGCCAAGCTCTGGCAGCTCGGCCAGCGGCGCTTCGATGCCGCCGCGACCCGCGCGGAACTGGCCTTGCAGGTGCAGGAGATCCGCCAGGACGGCCTGCTGCGCGTCCAGCCGCACCATTTCGACGACCGCGAATTTGCCGAAGTGACCGATGCGCTGATCGGCGCTCGCTCGCTTGAGGCGCTGCTTGAGCGCCACACCGCGCACCGCGCCCGCCGCCTGGCGCAAAGCGAGCGCGCGGTGCGAACGCTGGCGCAGGCTGCGGAACTGGCGCCGGTGTTTGGCCTTGCCGGCACGCTTATCTCGCTCAGCCAGATGCCGATGGACGGGACCATGCGCGCCGGGATGGCCGGGGCCATCGCCATGGCGGTGGTGACGACGCTCTACGGCCTGCTGCTCTCCAACCTGGTCCTCGCGCCGCTGGCCCGGATCGTCGAGCGTGCTGCCCAGGCCGAGGAGGCCGAGCGGCAGGCGGTGATCGACTGGCTGGCGGCCCAGCTTGCCCCGTCGATGCCGCGCCGCGGCGAAAGCGCGCCCGTGCAGGCCGCCGCGTGAACGCGCGGATCGGCAGCGGCTGGCAGACCCTGATGGCCGACCTTTCGATGGTCCTGTTCATGATCAGCGCTGCGGCGGTGGGCGATGCGCCAGCGCCGCCAGCTGCGCCGCCGCTGAAAGCCGCACTGCCCGCGCTGGGCGATCCGGTGGCGGTGTGGCGCGGCACCGATCCCGCCGCGCTGCGCGCCTGGCTGGACGGGCAGGGCAGCGATCCGCGCCAGCGCCTGACCATCATTGCGCCCCAGCCTTCGGCGCAGGCCGCGCTGACGCTCGCGGCGGGGGCGGGGCGCCCCGCGCGGGTGCTGATCGAGCCGCAGCGGGCGGGCCAGCCCTATGCCGCGCTGACCTTTGATCAAGACCCGGCGCTGGCACGGCCCTTGCTGAACCAGTCCGGCAATCCGCAGGAGCCGCAACCATGATGTTTCGCTATCTTAGTCCGCTGGCGCTGGTCGCCGCACCCGCAGCCGCACCCGCAGCCGCCCAGCCGCTGGCCGACCTGGCCGCGATCGACCGTGCGGTCGCCGCCTTTGCCGGTGTCGGGGCGGGAGGGACCGGGGGCGCGGCCCAGCCGGTAGATCGGCGGCTGCGGCTGGCGGCCTGCGCCGCGCCGCTGGCGCTCGGCTGGTATGGTTCCCGGCAGGACATGGTCGAGGTACGCTGCCCCTCCGCGCCCGGCTGGCGGATCTACGTGCCACTGGCAGGCACTGCGCGCGACGCGGCCGCCGCCCCGCTGGTGTCGCGCGGCGATGCGGTGACGATCGCGGTGACGGGCCAGGGCTTTACCGTCTCGCAGGGCGGCGAAGCACTTGAATCCGGGGCCGAGGGCGCCTGGATCAAGGTGCGCGGAGCAGGCCAGGGTGCGCAGGTGCTGCGCGGGCGCGTGCTGCGTCCGGGCCTGGTCGGCATTGACCTGCCGTAGGCGGCAGACACTTGCCGCCGCCCCTTAAAGGCGGGCGGCACCTGCCGTTCTGGGATGTGAGAAGCAATCAGGAGCGGCACCATGCCACCCATCGATTTCGGCCCCCAGGGTCCGCAGGCGGCTCGCGCGCCTGGCGCGGTAGACCGGCGCATGACCGGCAGCGCCGAGGCTGCCCCCGCCGCCGCTACTGCCGCCGCGTCCGGCCCCGCGCCTGCATCTGCATCCGCAACCGTGGCGCGCAGCGAGGTGCTCGATCCCGGCCAGCCGCCAGTTGATGCCGAACGGGTCGCGACGATCCGCAAGGCGATCGAATCCGGCAATTACCCGGTCATCCCGATGCGTGTTGCCGACGCGATGATCGCGGCGGGCTATCTTCTGAGGAGCGGCAAATGAGCGTACCTGCCACCATGCGCGAGAACCTGCGGCAGATGATTGCCGTCCTGCAGGCCGAGCGGCAGGCGCTTGCCGGGCTGGACCTGGATGCGATCATGGGCTGCGCGCACGACAAGCACGCGCTGTGCGGCACGCTCGACCAGTCGGCCCACCTGATCGAGGGCGATTCGATCGACGAGGAATGCCGCGGGCTGCTCGATGCCGCGCGCCGCTTGAACGAGGTAAACCGGCAGGTTCGCAACCTGATCGCCGCCAATGTCGCGGCGCGGCTGGATGCGCTGACCGGCAGTCCGGCGCTTTACCGGGCCGGAGCAGCCAGCCGCCCGGCCTATGCCTGGGCCAGCCAGCGCCCCTGACCGGAGCGGATTGGCACGGCCCTTGCTGAAACCCTTCCGATGTTCAACCGCATCGGGAGTTTGGCTTGAGCCAGCCTGGAACCATTGTCGTCCCCTCTGCCGCAGCCGCCGGTGCCGCGCGTCCTGATGTGCGGGGCGCGATTTCCCGCGCCGCCAATGCCACGGGAGTCGATTTCGGCTATCTGCTGGCCCAGGCCCGGATCGAATCCGGCCTCAACCCCTCGGCCCGCGCCGGCACGTCGAGCGCGGCGGGGCTGTACCAGTTCACCAAGGGCACCTGGCTATCCACCCTGGATGCCCACGGCGCCGAGCATGGCCTGCCCTGGGCCGAGGCCGCGATCGACGATGGCCGGGTGGCCGATCCGGCGCTGCGCCAGCAGTTGCTGGCGATGCGCCACGATCCCGAACTTTCCGCGCGGATGGCCGCCGAACTGGCTGCCGATAACGGCGCGGCGCTGAAAGGCGTGCTGGGGCGCGAACCCGATGCGGCCGAGCTGTACATGGCCCATTTCCTGGGGGCCGAGGGGGCAGGGCGGTTCCTCTCCGCGCTGGCCGCCGATCCCGCGCAAAGCGCCGCAGCGCTGCTGCCCCGCGCGGCTTCGGCCAACCGGGCGATCTTCTATGGCCCGGGCGGCGCGCCGCGTTCGGTCGGCGCCGTGATGGACCTGATGCGCGGCAAGATGGCCGGCGCGATGGAGGCGACCGGAGCCGCCCCGGCCCCCGCGCTGGCCGGGGCAGGCGGCTGGCAAGCCCCCGCCTGGACCCCGCCGCCGGCCTGGAGCACCTCCCCCCCAGCCGCTGCCGCGCCGCCAGCCCCGCGCCCGTCGATGGCCGAAACCCTCGCCGCGACCTTCGGGGCGGGCGATGCCATGCCTGACCGCGTCCGCGCGGCCTATGGGCAGCTGCGGGCGTTCGGGCTGTGACCCTGCTGAGCGGGGTAAAGCCCGCCGCGCTCGCGCTGCCCTTCGGCATCCTGACGCTCATCTGCCTGATGATCGTGCCGACCCCGGCGCTGCTGCTCGACGTGTTCTTCGTGCTCAACATCGCGCTGTCGGTAGCGATCCTGATGGCGGCGATGAACGCGGAAAAGCCGCTGGATTTCAGCGCCTTCCCTTCGGTCCTGCTGTTCGCCACGCTGCTGCGCCTGGCGCTCAACGTCGCCTCGACCCGCGTCGTGCTGGTCAGCGGGCACGAGGGCGGGGCGGCGGCGGGCCACGTGATCGAGGCGTTCGGCGCCTTCCTGGTGGGGGGCAATTTCGCGGTCGGCCTGTTCGTGTTCATGATCCTGATGATCATCAACATGGTGGTGGTCACCAAGGGCGCGGGGCGCGTGTCGGAAGTCTCGGCGCGCTTCACGCTCGACGCCTTGCCGGGCAAGCAGATGGCGATCGACGCCGATCTTGCCGCAGGCCTGCTCACCGCCGACGAAGCCAAGGCGCGCCGCCGCGAAGTGGCGACCGAGGCCGATTTCTATGGCTCGATGGACGGCGCCAGCAAGTTCGTGAAGGGCGATGCCATCGCCGCGCTGCTGATCCTGGGGGTCAACATCATCGCCGGCTTCTGCCTGGGCATGATCAGCCACGGCCTGTCGGCGGGCGAGGCGGCGGAAAAGTACATCACCCTGGCCGTGGGCGATGCGCTGGTCGCGCAGGTGCCATCGCTGCTGCTGTCGATCGCGGCGGCGGTGATCGTCACCCGCGTGTCCGACAGCCGCGACCTTGCCGGGCAGATCGGCGGCCAGCTCGCCAATCCCGGCACCTGGTTGCCGGTGGCGGTGATCCTGACCGCGATCGGCGTGATCCCGGCCATGCCGCAGACCATCTTCCTGCCCGCCGCAGGGCTGGCCTTCTGGCTATGGCACGCGCTGTCCAAACGCGCCGCGCGCCCGCCGGTCACGGTGGAGGAGGTGCAGGAACCCGCCGATCCGGGCCGGGTCGTGCTGGCCGACGTGTCGGACCACACGCTTGTCACCATCGAGCTGGGCTATGGCCTGGTCCACCTGGTGGATGAACGGCGCGGCTCGCCGCTGGTGGCGCGCGTTACCGGCGTGCGCAAGCAGCTCAGCCAGGGCTTCGGCTTTGTCCTGCCGCAGTTCCGGGTGCGCGATTCCTTCGATATCGCCCCCAACGACTACCGCATCCTGCTGGGCGGCGTGCCGCTGGGCGGGGGCATGATCCGCCCCGACCGGATACTGGCGATCGACGCGGGCGAAGTGCGCGAGGATCACAAGCTGACCGGCGATCCCGGGATCGATCCCAGCTTCGGCTGCCCGGCGCTGTGGATCGATCCGGCGCAGCGCGACCACGCGATTGCCGAGGGTTTCCTTACCGTGGACGCCAGCACGGTGATCGCCACCCAGCTCAACCAGCTGCTGGGCGAACGCCCGCAGGCCCTGCTTGGCCCGGACGAGGTCCGCGCGATCCTCGACGCGGTCAAGGAACACGCCTCGGGCCTGGTCGAGACGGTCTATCCGCACCCGCTGTCGCTCGCCGCGCTGACCCGGCTGCTGCGCGCCTTGCTGGAGGACGGGATTCCCATCGGCCACCCGCTGCCGATCCTGTCCGCGCTCAGCCTTGCGGTCCAGCAGACCCAGGATCACGAGCGCCTGGTCGAAATGCTGCGCGCGGAACTGGGCGCCCTGCTGGTGGGCCGCATCTGCGCCCCCGGCGAGCGCCTGCCGGTGCTGACGCTGGATGCGCAGCTGGAAGCCGCGATCGTCCAGGGGCTGACCGATCCCGCGACCGGCCAGCCCGTGGTCGAGCCGGAACTCGCCCGCTCGATCGGCGAGCATATCGCCGCCCTGGTTGCCCAGCGCGGAGCCCATGCGCCGCCGCTGGCGCTGGTGGTCCAGCCGCGCGCGCGCCGAACGCTCGCCGCGCTGCTGAAGCTGCGCGCGCCATCGGTGCTGGTCCTGTCGATCGCCGAACTGCCGGTGTCGCAGCCGATCGAGGTGATCTCGGTCATCGGTGCGCCCCCGCCGCTTCCTTCCCTTCCCGAGCCTGAAAGTCTTGCAGCATGAAGCAGGATCACCGCAGTTTCACCCATGCCCGCAAGGTTGCCGGCGCCTATCGCAGCGATGCTGCGGAACGCATCCGCCGCTTTGTCCCCATGGTCCGGCGCCTCGCCTGGCACGTCCACGGCGGCGGGCGGCCCGGAATCGAGCTGGAAGACCTGATGCAGGCCGGGATGGTCGCCCTGACCGAGGCCGCCCAGCGCCATGCCGGCCCCGGCGAAGACGGCTTTGCCGCCTATGCCAAACTGCGTGTGCGCGGAGCGATGGTCGATCTGATCCGCCGCGCGGTGCCGCTGTCGCGCGGGGGGGTGGAACGCCGCCGCCAGCTGCGCGACGCGCAAGCCGCGCTGCGTCTGGAACTGGGGCGCGAGGCCTGCCCGGCGGAGCTGGCCGCCGCGCTGGGCATCCCGGCCCGCGAGCTTGCCGGCTGGCAGAGCAGCAGCGCGGCGCTGCGCTTCGACTCGCTCGACGAGGCCTATTCCGATAGCGACATGGCCTTCGCCGACGAACGCCCCGACAGCCTGGAGTTGCTGGCCAGCGAGGAAATGCGCGGCCAGGTTGCCGCCGCCATCGCGGCCCTGCCGGAGCGACTGCAACTGATCGTCCAGCTCTACTTCGTGGAAGAGCTAAATCTTTCCGAAATCGCGGAAACCCTGGCCGTTTCGGTGCCGCGCGTGCACCAGCTCAAGGCCCAGGCGCTGGACCGGCTGCGCAGCGCCCTGGCCGGGATCGCGGAAGTGCCGTGAGACGGACCGTGGTGCGAACCGCTTGCACGAAAGCCCGCCGCGCGGCATAGGCGTGTCCCATGCTCGCCTGCGATACCTGCGTCGTGCGCAACCGCGCGATCTGTTCCTCCCTCGACGGGGAAGAGCTGAAGACGCTCAACAATATCGGGCGTCGCCGCACGCTGGCGCCCGGCGAATCGCTGATGTGGGAAGGGGAAGATTCGGTCCTCGTCGCCAATGTCATCGACGGCGTGCTCAAGCTTTCCACCGGAACCGAGGACGGGCGCGAGCAGATCGTCGGCGTGGTCTATCCCTCGGATTTCATTGGCCGCCCGTTTGGCGCGACCAGCGGCCACGGCGTCACCGCCCTTACCGAAGCCAAGGTCTGCGTGTTCAGCCGCAAGGACTTTGACGCCTTCGCCCGCGAACACCCCAGCCTTGAACACAAGCTGCTTCAGCGCACTCTGGCCGAACTGGACCGGACGCGCCGCTGGATGCTGCTGCTCGGCCGCAAGTCGGCCGGGGAAAAGGTGTCGAGCTTCCTGCTCGAAATGTCGGAGCGGCTGGTCCAGCCCGGCTGCGTCGAAGCACCCGATATGCCGCTGCGCCACTTTGCCCTGCCGTTTTCGCGCCAGCAGGTGGCGGACGTGCTGGGGCTGACGATCGAAACCGTCAGCCGCCAGTTCACCCGGCTCAAGGCCGATGGCCTGATCGACCTGCCTTCCCGGCGCGAGGTGGTGATCCTCGACCGCGAAGGGCTGGCGGCCGAGGCAGGTTGAACCGGCCCCGGCCTTCACCCGGATCAGAAGCGGACGTAGACACCGCCCGAAATGACCCACGGATCAAGCTTGTGGGTGGTCGAAAGCGCTTCGACGCCCGCAGCGGTGTAGAAGTGGGTGGTGGTCTTCATGAAATACTTCTTCGCATCCAGCGAGATGCCCATGCCGCCATCGTTGATCGGCACGTCGACACCGGCCTGAAGCGCGACGCCCAGCTTGTTGTCCATCTTCAGCGAAGTGGCGCCAAGGGCCTTGGCGGTCGCACCCGGCTTTTCGTCGAAGTAGAAGAACACGCTGGGGCCAACGCCGACGTACGGCTTGATGGGTCCGGCGTTGAGGTGATACTTCAGCGTGACGGTGGCGGGCAGGATCAGGACGTGCTGGGCCACGTCAGCGCCGGCAATCCCGGCGGTGCCGGTCACATGGTGCTGGGTGAAGCAGCAGATCGTCTCGATCGACACGTTCGGCGTGGCGAAATATTCAACCGCGAGCGTGGGGACGACATTGTCGTTCGCCTTGGTCTGCGAGGTCGCGGGCAGGCCGACGGCGTTGATGTTGATCTTGTCGATCTTGCCGTCCGGCAGCACGCCGGTGGCCAGGACCTTGACCTGGAACTTGCCTTCCGCGTTGCCGGCATAGGCCGGATTCGCGAGCATCGTGGCAGCGGCCAGCGCCGCAGCGATCGTCAGCTTTTTCATATTCCCTCATCCGCGCCGCAATGGCCGCCCCGTGCGACCTGGCTATTGCTTGCAACGCTCATCGTCCAATGCGCCGATGCCGCAGGTGCAAACATTGATCCCGCGCAATTTATCGCTGTTTTTCGCCATTTTCCTGACCGACCCCGGCAATTTGATCCCAATCAATGTTGCATTGCAATGGCGCGCCGAAAGGGCCAAGGGTCGAATTCAGGCTTAACATTTCATTCCTTGCATGAGGGGGAAGGGACCCGTGGAATCCGTAGTCGCCCGCGCCGGCCTTTGGCTGGTCGCCCTATTAGTCGCTATCGTGATGTTCGCGAATGCCGCAGACAGCGGTTTCGCGATCCACATGGCGATCTTCGCCCTGGCCGCACTTGTCGGCCTGGGGCTTTCGCTGCGCAACACCAACTACAAGACGGCTTCCGTCTTCGGGGTGGTTGCCGATCAGGGCAAATATGATGACGACCTGATCAGGTTCGGCGTCATTCTCACCACTTTCTGGGGAGTCGTCGGCTTCCTGGTCGGGTTGGTGATCGCTCTCCAGCTGGCCTTCCCGGTGCTCAACCTGGGGCTGGAATGGACCACCTTCGGGCGACTGCGGCCGCTGCATACCTCGGCGGTGATCTTCGCCTTCGGTGGCACGGCGCTGATTTCGACCTCGTTCTACATCGTCCAGCGCACCTGCCGCGCGCGCCTCGCGCTGCCCGGCCTCGCGAAGTTCGTGTTCTGGGGTTACCAGCTGTTCATCGTGCTGGCCGCGACGGGCTATGTCCTGGGCATTACCCAGAGCAAGGAATATGCCGAGCCGGAATGGTACGTCGACCTGTGGCTGACCCTGGTCTGGGTGGCCTACCTGGCCGTCTTCGTCGGCACGATCATGAAGCGCACCGAACCCCACATCTACGTGGCGAACTGGTTCTTCCTGTCGTTCATCATCACCGTGGCCATGCTGCACCTGGTGAACAACGTGAACCTGCCGGTCAGCATCTTCGGTTCGAAGAGCTATCCGCTGTGGGCAGGCGTGCAGGGCGCGCTGGTGCAGTGGTGGTACGGCCACAACGCCGTGGGCTTCTTCCTGACCGCCGGCTTCCTGGCGATGATGTACTACTTCGTGCCCAAGCAGGTCGAACGCCCGATCTACAGCTACCGGCTGTCGATCGTGCACTTCTGGGGCCTGATCTTCCTCTACATCTGGGCGGGCCCGCACCATCTGCACTACACCGCGCTGCCGGACTGGGCGCAGACGCTGGGCATGGTCTTCTCGGTCATGCTGTGGATGCCCAGCTGGGGCGGCATGATCAACGGCCTGATGACGCTGAACGGCGCCTGGGACAAGGTCCGCACCGATCCGGTGATCCGCATGATGGTGATGTCGATCGCCTTCTACGGCATGTCGACCTTCGAAGGCCCGATGATGTCGATCAAGTCGGTCAACTCGCTGTCGCACTATACCGACTGGACCATCGGCCACGTTCATTCGGGCGCGCTGGGCTGGAACGGGATGATCACCTTCTCGGCGATCTACTTCCTGGCGCCGCGCCTGTGGGGCCGCGAGCGGATGTATTCGCTGCGCATGATCAACTGGCACTTCTGGCTCGCGACGCTGGGCATCGTGTTCTACGCCTCCTCGATGTGGGTGGCGGGGATCATGCAGGGCCTGATGTGGCGTGAATACGGCGCCGACGGCTACCTGGTGAACAGCTTTGCCGAAACCGTCGCCGCGCTGTTCCCGATGTACGTGCTGCGTGCCTTTGGCGGGGTCCTGTACCTCACCGGTGGTGCGATCATGGCCTACAACGTGTGGCAGACGATCGCCGGACGCCTGCGCGTCGAACCGCCGATGCGCCAGGCCGCCTATGACCCCGCTGTCGACCGTCCGCTGGTCGCCACGCCTGCCGAATAAGGGGTAATTCGAAATGACCGAGACTACCAAGAAGGAACCCTGGGGCCGGCACAAGAAGCTGGAAAAGAACGTGGCCCTGCTGGGCGTGTTCGCTTTCCTTGCCGTGACCGTGGGCGGCATCGTCGAGATCGCGCCGCTGTTCTGGATCGACAACACGATCGAGAAGGTGGACGGCGTGCGGCCCTACACCCCGCTGGAGCAGGCCGGGCGGGACATCTACATCCGCGAAGGCTGCTATGTCTGCCACAGCCAGATGATCCGTCCGTTCCGCGACGAGGTCGAGCGCTATGGCCACTACAGCCTGGCGGCGGAATCGATGTACGACCATCCGTTCCAGTGGGGCTCCAAGCGCACCGGGCCGGACCTGGCCCGCGTCGGCAAGAAGTATTCCGACGAATGGCACGTCCAGCACCTCAAGGATCCGCGCGCCGTGGTGCCTGAATCCGTCATGCCGCCCTATGCGTTCCTGGCCAAGAATGACCTGAACGCCGGCGACATGAAGGCCGACCTGCTGGCGCTCTACCGCGTCGGCGTGCCCTATACGAAGGAAGACCTCGAAAAGGCGAACGAGGACCTCAAGGCCCAGGCCGATCCGAATGCCGACACCGCCGACCTGATCAAGCGCTATCCCAAGGCGCAGGTCCGCGACTTCGACGGCAACCCGGACCGCCTGACCGAGATGGACGCCCTGGTCGCCTATCTCCAGGTGCTGGGCACCATGGTCGACGTCAACGCGCCTGCCGCGCAGGAGGCGCTGGCCAAGGAAAAGGGCCGGTGAGCGTCCATTCGACCTACGACGCGCTGCGGCACTTTGCCGACAGCTGGGGGCTGGCCGCGATGGTCGTGATCTTCCTGCTCTTCGCGCTCTGGCCTTTCCGGCCGGGCGCGAAGGAAGACAACGAAGCGGCCGCGAACATGATCTTTAAAGGTGACGACAATGTCGAATAAGCGCATTGACGAGCCGACCGGCATCGAGACTGTCGGTCATGAATGGGACGGCATCGAGGAACTCAACAACCCGCTGCCGCGCTGGTGGGTGATCTCCTTCTGGCTGTGCATCGCATTCTCGATCGGCTACGTGGTGGTCTATCCCGCGATCCCGATGGGCAGCAAGGCCAGCGAAGGTCTGTTCGGCTGGTCGAGCCGCGGCCAGCTGGCGGCGGAAACCAGTGCTGCCGAAGCCGCGCGCAAGCCGGTGCTGGATGCGATCGCGGCCACTCCGGTCGAACAGATCGCCAACGATCCCAAGCTGCTCGCCCAGGCCAAGGCCGGCGGCGCGGCGGCGTTCAAGCAGAACTGCGCGCAGTGCCACGGTTCGGGCGGCAAGAGCATGCCCGGCAACGGCTATCCCAACCTGACCGACACCGACTGGCTGTGGGGCGGCACGGTGAAGGACATCGAACTGACCCTGGTGAACGGCATCCGCTCGCCCGATCACGCCGACACCCGCACCAGCATGATGCCCAGCTTCGGCAAGGACGGCATCCTGACCGGCGCGCAGGTCAACGACGTTGTCAGCCACGTGCTTTCGCTGTCGGGCAAGGGGCCGGCCAATGCGGCGGGCGCGGCGCTGTTCACGGCCAATTGCGTGGCCTGCCACGGGCCTGACGGCAAGGGCCTGCGCCAGTTCGGCGCGCCGAACCTGACCGACCAGGTCTGGCTCTACGGCGGTGACCGGGCGCAGGTCGTGGCCAGCGTCACCAAGGCGCACGCCGGCGTAATGCCGGGCTGGTCGGGCAAGCTCGATCCTGCCACGATCAAGATGCTGGCAGTCTATGTTCACTCGCTGGGGGGCGGCGAAGACTTCACGGAAGCTGCGACGAATCCTCCTGCGAATGGTACTGGAAATGCTCAACCCTGATCCCAAGCAGGCCGACACCGGCCTGTACGAGAAGCGCAAGGCCGTCTTTCCCAAAGCGGTGGACGGCCGCTTCCGCCGCTTCAAGTGGCTGGTGATGATCCTGACCCTCGGGGTGTATTACATCACCCCGTGGATCCGCTGGGATCGCGGCCCCTATGCGCCGAACCAGGCAGTGCTGGTCGATATGGCCCACCGCCGGTTCTACATGTTCGGAATCGAGATTTGGCCCCACGAATTCTATTTCGTGGCGGGGATGCTGATCATGGCGGGCATCGGCCTGTTCGTGATCACCAGCGCGGTCGGGCGGGCCTGGTGCGGCTATGCCTGCCCGCAGACGGTCTGGACCGACCTGTTCCAGCACGTCGACCGCCTGGTCGATGGTGATCGCAACGCCCAGTTGCGCCTTGAAGCCGCGCCCTGGGGCCCGCAGAAGATCATCAAGCGCGGGGTGAAGTGGACCATCTACCTGGTCATCAGCTTCTGGACCGGCGGCGCGTGGATCATGTACTTCGCCGACGCGCCGACCCTGACCCGCGAGTTCTGGAGCGGCGATGCGGCGGGCGTGGCCTATGCCACGGTCGGCGTGCTGACCGCCACGACCTTCCTGCTGGGCGGTTTCATGCGCGAGCAGGTCTGCGTCTACATGTGCCCCTGGCCGCGCATCCAGACGGCCATGCTCGATGAAAAGTCGCTGATCGTCACCTACAAGGACTGGCGCGGCGAACCGCGCGGCAGCGTCAAGAAGGCCGAGAAGAACCCCGGCGGGGTAGGCGACTGCGTCGACTGCAACCAGTGCGTCAACGTCTGTCCCACGGGCTACGACATCCGGAACGGGCCGGACATCCGCTGCATCACCTGCGCGCTGTGCATCGATGCCTGCGACAGCGTGATGGCCCAGATCGGCCGCCCGCGCGGCCTGATCGACTATGCCACGCTGGACGATTGCAAGATCGAGCGCGAAGGCGGCCATGCCCGGCCGGTCACCCGTGCGCTGTTCCACACCCGCACGCTGATCTACGTCGGCGTCTGGTCGGCGATCGGCCTGGCGCTGCTGTTCGCGCTGGGCACCCGCAAGCATATCGACCTGACCGTCCAGAAGGACCGCAACCCGCCCTATACCGTGCAGCCCAGCGGCGAGATCCGCAACGACTACACCATCAAGCTGCGCAACATGGAAAACCGCCCGCGCGTGATGGAAGTCACGCTGGACGGGCTGAAGCACGGCGTGATGTGGTCCGACGAGATGCCGCGCAGCGAAGCGGCGCGCAGCCTGAAGTTCAGCGTCGATGCCGACCAGACCCGCCCGCAGCGGATCTACGTCGTCGCGCCGCCGGGCACCGAGCCTACCAGCTTCACTTTCGTCCTGCGGGCAATCGATGCCGAGGGCGGCGGGGACACCAACGATGTGCGCTTTGACGCGCCCGGAGAAGAATGATGAAGGCCTTCACCACCGGACCCTTCACCGGCCGGCACATCGCGATGATCATGGTGGCGTTCTTCGCCGTGGTGATCGCGGTCAATCTGCTGATGGCCCGGTTTGCGATCTCCACCTTCGGCGGGGTGGTGGTCGAAAATTCCTATGTCGCCAGCCAGCACTTCAACACCTGGCTGGACGAGGCCGAGCGTGAAAAGGCGCTGGGCTGGAATGCCGAGGCGCAGCGGCTGAAGGACGGCCGGCTGGCGGTTCGCCTGACCGGCGCGCCGGGCGAGGGCGTGATCCTTTCCGCCGATGCCCGCCACCCGCTGGGCCGCCTGCCCGACCAGCTCCTGCGCTTCCAGCGCCAGGCCGATGGCCGCTTCGTTTCGCAGCAGGCGCTGCCGGCGGGACGCTGGCGGCTGCGGATCGAGGCGACTGCCGGAGCGCAGCGCTGGCGGACGGAGCAGGAGGTCCTGTGACACCCCCGGCGGCCGCACTGGCCCACGGCGAAGCAGGGGCCGATCCGGTCACGACCGTACTGGTCGTGCCGGGGATGCACTGCGCGGGCTGCATGGCCAAGGTCGAACGTTCGCTCCACGCCGTTGCGGGCGTGAGCGAGGCGCGGGTCAACCTGACCGCGCGCCAGGTTCGCGTGGCGCACGATCCCGCCGTCACCATGCCGCAGCTGATGGATGCGCTGACGAGCGTAGGCTTTGCCAGCCAGCCGCGCGGCGATACTGCGGCAGAGGCTCCCTCGGCGGTCAAGCCGCTGCTGGCGCCGGTGGCCGTCGCCGGCTTTGCCTGCATGAACGTCATGCTGCTGTCGGTCAGCATCTGGTCGGGTGCGGAAGGCGCGACCAAGGCGCTGTTCCACTGGCTTTCGGCCGGGATCGGCGTGCCCGCGATCATCTATTCCGGGATGCCGTTCTTCAAATCGGCCTGGGGTGCGCTCAGGCGCGGCACCACCAACATGGACGTGCCGATCTCGATCGGCGTAACCTTGGCCACCGGGCTCAGCCTGTACGAAACCGCGACCCACGGCGCCGACGCCTGGTTCGATGGCACCCTGATGCTGCTGCTGTTCCTGCTCGCCGGACGCGCGCTCGATGCGGCAATGCGCGACCGCGCCCGCGCCGGGGTCGATGCCCTGCTGCGCCAGGCGGCTCCCGGCGCGATGGTGCTTGCGCCGGGCGGCGGCCTGGATTGGCTCGCCGCGCAGGATCTTGTCCCCGGCATGACCATGCGCGTCGCCGCAGGGGAACGTCTGGCTGCCGACGGCGAGATCGTGACCGGCGCCAGCCGGTTCGACCAGTCGCTGCTGACGGGCGAGAGCGCGCCGGTCCCGGCGGCCACCGGGGATGCGGTGCTGGCTGGCACGCTCAATCTCGATGGACCGGTCGACGTGCGGGTGACCGCCGCCGGGCAGGGCACCACGCTGGCGGAAATCGCGCGGCTGATGGAAGCCTCGGGCCAGGTCCGCTCGGCCTATGTCCGGATCGCGGACCGCGCTTCGCGGCTCTATGCGCCGGCCGTCCATTCGCTCGCGGCGCTGACTTTCGCGGGCTGGATGATCGCCGGTGCGGGCTGGCACCAGTCGCTGGTCTACGCCATCGCCGTGCTGATCATCACCTGCCCCTGCGCGCTCGGCCTGGCCGTGCCGGTGGCGCAGGTCGTCGCCTGCGGCGCGCTGATGAAGCGCGGGGTGATGGTGAAGGACGGCAGCGCGCTGGAACGCATGGCGACGATCGACCGCGCACTGCTCGACAAGACCGGCACGCTCACCATGGGCCGCCCTTTGCCCGATCCCGCCGTGCTGGATGCGCTGACACCCGATGCGGCCTCGGTCGCGCTGGGACTCGCCTCGCACAGCCGCCATCCGCTGTCGCGCGCGCTGGTCGAAGCGCTGGCCGCGCGCGGGGTAAAGCCCGCCGCGCTCGAATCGGTCGAGGAGGAAAGCGGGCAGGGCCTGCGCGCCATGTGGCAGGGCAGGGCCGTGGCGCTCCAGCGTCCCGAAGCCGCCAGCGGGATTGCCACCGCGCTCAGCATTGCGGGCCAGCCGGCCTGGCTGATCCCCTTTGCCGACCGCCTGCGCCCCGATGCCGAAGCCGCGCTGCGCAAGCTGGAGAAGCTGGGCGTCAAGGCCTCGATCCTGTCGGGCGACAATCCCGCCGCCGTTGCCGAAGCCGCGCGCCAGACCGGCCTTGAAGGCCAGGCCGCTGCCAGCCCGGCGGACAAGCAGGCCGCGATTGCCGCGCTCCAGGCCCAGGGCCACAAGGTGCTGATGGCGGGCGACGGGCTCAATGATGGCCCGGCGCTGTCGGCCGCCAACGCCTCGATCGCCCCCGGCACGGCCAGCGACGTCGGCCGCCAGGCGGCGGACCTGGTGTTCCTGGGCGATTCGCTCGATGCGCTTCCCCGCGCGCTCACCGCCGCGCGGCGGACCATGCGGGTGGTGAAGGAAAACTTCGTGCTGGCGATCGGCTACAACGTGCTGGCCGTGCCGCTGGCCATGGCGGGCTTTGTCACCCCGCTGATCGCGGCGGTGGCCATGTCGACCAGCTCGCTGATCGTCATTGCCAATTCGCTGCGGCTGGTGAGGGCCAGCGCATGACCGGGCTGGCAGTTCTGATCCCGGTCGCGCTCGGCATGGGGCTGCTGGGCCTCGCCGCCTTCTTCTGGGCGCTGAAGCGCGGGCAGTTCGAGGATCTCGATGGTGCCGCCGCCCGGATACTGATCGACGACGAAGAGGACGAAGAAGTGGATTCTGGCGCATGAAGGCCGAACTGCTGCACTTCGGCATGGTCGCGCTGGTGCCCGCCGCGCTCAACATCGCGGCGCCTGCCGCCGGTGCCTCGATCCTGGTGCCGGTCTGCACCGGCGACGGGCAGGTCCACATGATGACCGTGCCGGTGGGGGGGGATTCGGCTCCCGGCCAGGGCACCGGCACGTGCTGCGTCAAAGGCTGCCATTCGGGTTCCTCGCGCAAACGCAATGGCGACAATTTGCGCGATAGCAATGAACTGCCCTGATCGGCTCGGTTAAGCTGCCTGTGTGATGTGGACCTATTACCCTGAACTGCTCGAAACTCCGGTTCCCCGGTACACGAGCTTTCCGACCGCCGCCGAGTTCGGCAGCGCTGTGGGCCCTGCCCAGGCCGATGCCGCGCTGCGCGCCGCGCGCGGCGACGTTTCGCTGTATGTTCATATCCCCTTCTGCGAGCAGATCTGCTGGTACTGCGGCTGCAATACCGGGGCGGCCAACCGTTCGCAGCGCCTGGCGGGCTACCTCGATTCGCTCCACCGTGACATCGCGATCACCGGCACTCGGTTGGACAGCAGCGTGGCGGTGCGCCGGGTCGCGTTCGGCGGGGGCAGCCCCAACGCGATCTCTCCCACCGATTTCGTGCGGCTGGTCGATGCCCTGACGCTGCACATGCCGCTGGATGAGCCGGTCTGGTCGATCGAACTGGACCCGCGCGGCCTGACCGCCGCCTGGGCGCAGGTGCTCGGCTGCATCGGGGTGACCAATGCCAGCATGGGCGTGCAGACCTTCGATCCCGAGCTTCAGGCCGCGATCGGCCGGATCCAGCCCGACAGCGACATCGTGCGCGGCACCCAGTTGCTGCGCGAGGCGGGGGTGACCTCGCTCAACTATGACCTGATGTACGGCCTGCCGGGGCAGGATCTCGGCAAGCTGGAAGCGACGCTGCACCGCGCGGTGGAGCTGGGCGCGGACCGCATTGCCCTGTTCGGCTATGCCCATGTGCCGCACATGCTGCCGCGCCAGCGCCGGATCGATGCCAGCCGCCTGCCCGATCAGGTCGAGCGCTTCGCCATGGCCGAGTTCGGCTATCGGCTGCTGACCTCTGCGGGCTATGTGGCGATCGGCTTCGATCACTTCGCGCTGCCGGGCGATCCGATGGCCAAGGCGCTGGCCGAAAAGCGTCTGCACCGCAATTTCCAGGGCTTCACCGACGATGCGGCGCAGTCGCTGATCGGGCTGGGCGCCTCGGCGATCAGCTGCTTCCCCGAGCTGCTGGTACAGAATGAGAAGAACGCCGGACGCTACCGGATGCTGTTGTCGCAGGATATCCTCCCGGCCGTGGGCGGCATTGCCCGCAGCGCCGACGACCGCCGCCGGGGCGAGGTGATCACCCAGTTGCTGTGCCATGGCGAGGCCCGGATCGATGCCGACCTGGCCCGCGAAGTGGCCGGCCGGATCGCGCCCTTCACCCAGCGCGGCCTGGCCGATTTCGACGGCGTGCGGCTGGCGATCCAGCCGGACGGGCGGCCCTATGCCCGGACCATTGCGGCGCTGTTCGATCCCTATCGGCAGGATTCGGTGCGGCGCTTCTCCTCGGCGGTCTGAGCCGCTCTTCCAATTCCGTTCCACCGTCCGTTCGTGTCGAGCGCTTGCTCGCACCCTTCTTGCAGATCGTTCGCAGATCGCTATTGTGGCCCTGAACGGCACGCAAAAAGAGAGCGGCCGTCACGAAGAGGGCCGCTCCAGGTGGGGAGAACTTGTGCGGTGGTCTAGGCGAGTGCCGGGGTTTTCTCCGTGCTTGCCGCGCCAGAGGCGGTTGCCTCGGCGGTCTCGTAGACCATCACCGCCGCAGCGGTGTTCGAAATCGGGATATGATAGGTTCGCGACACTTCGCTGACGTGTGCGCCCATGGCGCCGCGCGCGGCGATCCAGTTGAGGATCTCCACCCCCTGAGTGCCCGCCAGTTCGACCATCTCGTGGACCGAATGGCGCGTCAGCGCGTCCGGATCGGGGCCGAGATTGTCCATGCAGAACTTGTCGTATTCGGGGTTCATGAACCCGGCGCGCTCGCCATCAAGCTGGTGCGACAGGCCGCCCGTGCCCATGACGACGATCTTTTCATCGCCCGGCCATTCGGCCAGCGCCTTGGCCACCGCGCGGCCCAGCGCCAAGCAGCGCTTGGCGCTCGGCAGCGGGTGCTGGACGGTGTTGATGGTGATCGGCACGATCCTCACCGGCGCCTCGCGCCCCGGCCAGCACAGCGCGAGCGGGATGCTGGCGGCGTGATCGACCAGCATCTGCTGGCAGGTGGTCACGTCGAATTCCTCTTCCACCAGCTTTTCGATGATCGCCCAGCTGAGCGCCGCATGGCCGGCGGGAATCGGGAAGGGGTGGAGGCCCCAGCCTTCGTCGTCGTTGGTGTAGGTATCCGCCGCGCCGACCGCGAAGGTCGGCATTGTGTCGAGGAAGAAGTTCAGCCCGTGATCGTTGTAGAACAGCACGACCACGTCCGGCGCCTGTTCCTCCAGCCATTGCCGCACCGGCGGCCAGGCATCGAAGAACGGCTTCCAGTAGGGCTCGTTTTCCGCGCCGCGCTGGATCGCCCCGCCGATCGCCGGGACGTGGCTGGTGAAGACGCCGCCAAGAACCTCAGCCATGGATCGCCTCCAGCGCCTTGGGAGTGCCGGCCGTGTCGAGCAGCATCTGGCGGAAGGCCTCGACGCTCATGCCGGTCTGCTGGGCGCCCAGATCCTGGACGTTGAGGCCCAGAATCCCTGCGAGCTTGGCGAGGTAATAGACGTTACCGCCCGCCGCGATCATCTGCAGCACGCTGCGCGCCCTGACCGCCGCGCGCTGTTCGTCCGTCAGGCCGAACCGGTCGCAGTAACCGTCCTCGTCCCGCACGAACTCGTCGCGGTTGCGGGCGTGGTTGAAGGAAAAGCACATGGCGTTAAGGGCATAGCCCTTCTGCGCAGCGTCGCCATCGAAGATGTGAGTGCCCGGTATGGGCTTCGCTGCGCTGGCCATCGGCCTCTCCTGTGCTGGTGCCCCCTTTTCCCGAAAGCCGCGCCGCACTGCCTTGACCGGGATCAAATCCGCGCAAAATCGTATGCGGCGCATACCAAGAAGGCGAGGAGCGAGGGCCAAGAACGCAAGGAGCGAGGGCAACGAATGCGACGGGCGAGGGCCGGAATTGTCACGAGTAAGGGGTTGACCGCCACGCCGGGGCAGGGTTTTGCCTGATGCAAAGCAATCAACAAGGGAACTGGCGGATGCAGATTGGCATGCAGGGGCGGATCGCCCTGATTACGGGAGCATCATCGGGCTTCGGCGCGCACTTCGCGCGGCTGCTGGTGGCGGAAGGCGCGCGGGTGGTGCTGGGCGCGCGGCGCACCGACCGGCTGGCGGCGCTGGTGGCCGAACTTGGGGAAGAGAATGCGCTGGCGGTGGCGATGGACGTGACGGATGAGGCCTCGCTGATTGCGGCCTTTGACGTGGCAGAAGCGCGCTTCGGCACGGTTGACACGGTGATCGCCAATGCCGGCATTTCCGAGGACGGCCGCTCGACCGACGTGACCGCAGCCCAACTTGCGGGCGTGGTCGCCACGAATTTCACCGGCGTCTACCTGACTGCGCGCGAAGGGGCGCGGCGGATGATCGCCGCCGGTTTCCGCGACAGCGGGCGCGGGCGGATCGTGCTGATCGGTTCGATCACGGCGGAGCTGACCGGGCAGGGCGATGCCGCCTATGCCGCCAGCAAGGCCGGGGTGGCCCATCTGGGCCGCCAGTTCGCCCGCGAATGGGTGCGCCAGGGGATCAACGTCAACACCATCCAGCCCGGTTACATCCAGACCGAGATCGCCGGGGACTGGTTCCAGACCGAAGGCGGCCAGCGCCAGATCGCGGCCTTCCACCGCAAGCGGATGTGCCCGATCGAGGCGCTCGATGCGCCGCTGCTGTTCCTGTGCTCGGACGCTTCGCTCCACGTGACGGGCGCGACGCTCACCGTTGACGACGGGCAAGTGCTGTGAGCGGCGTGGCGGACAACACCCCTGTCGTCATCGGGGTCGGCCAGTTCTCGGAACGCGTAGGCGAGCCGGGCTATGCCGAACGCAGCCACATGGACCTGGCCGGGGCCGCACTGGCGGCTGCAATCGCCGATGCCGGTGCGAGCCAGCCGCTCGCGCCCGCGCTCGATACGCTGGCGGCGATCCGCCAGTTCGAAATTTCGGCAACCCGCTATTCCGCGCCGTTCGGCCATGCCGACAACGTGCCGCGCGCGATCGCCAGCCGGGTCGGGGCCAATCCAACCCGCGCGATTCTCGACATCGTCGGCGGGCAGGGGCCGCAGAAGCTGGTGGGCGAACTGGCCGCCGAAATCGCGGCGGGCCGTTCGAAAATGGCCGCTGTGGTCGGGGCCGAGGCGATCTCGACCATGCGCGCGATCCTGGGACGGGGCGAAACGCGCGACTGGTCCGAAACCCACGCCGGGACGATCGAGGATCGCGGCACCGGCTATGACGGGATGGTCGACAAGACCTCCGTGCTCCACGGCGTCGGCGCGCCGATTGCGGGCTATGCCATTGCCGAGAACGTCCGGCGCGAGCGGCTGGGCCTTAGCCTTGATGATTATCGCGGCGAGATCGCCCGGCTGTTCGCACCCTTCACCCGCGTCGCCGCCGCCAACCCCCACGCTGCCGCGCCGAGCGAGCGCAGCGTGGTCGAACTCGCGACGCTTACCGAACGCAACCGGCTGGTGGCCGAGCCCTATGGCCGGCTGGTCGTGGCGCGCGATCAGGTCAATCAGGGCGGGGCGGTGCTGCTCGCCAGCGCGGGCGAAGCCCGGCGCCTCGGCGTGCCGGAGGATCGCTGGGTCCACATCCACGGCGTGGCCGACTGCGCCGAGCCTTCGATGCTGACCCGCGAATCGATGGAGCGCAGCCCGGCGGCGGTCGCGGCGATTTCCACCGCGCTTGATATTGCGGGGACGGACTGGGCGGGGATCACCCACACCGATCTCTATTCGTGCTTCGCGATTCCGGTGTTCAACCTGCTCGACGCCTTCGGCCTGGAACGCGACGATCCGCGCGGCTGGACGCTGACCGGCGGGCTGCCGTTCTTCGGCGGAGCGGGGAACAACTATTCCGCCCACGGCATTGCCGAGGCGGTGGCGCGTTGCCGGGCTCATCCCGGCACCCGCGCGCTGGTGGGCGCGAATGGCGGGATCATGAGCAAGTACGCCGCCGGCGTCTATTCCACCGCGCCCGCGGACTGGTCGGAAAGCCGCTGGCAGAGCCTCGCCAAGGTCAAGCCGGTGGTCGAGGTGATCGACGCGCCGAGCGGCGAGGGCGAGGTGGAAAGCTTCACCATCCAGCCCGGCAAGCACGGCGAGACGGCCACCCTCGTCGCCCGCATGAACGGCGCGCGGGCCATGGCCAACAGCACCGATCCCGCGACCTGTGCAGAGCTGCGCAAGGGGCTGGTCACGGGCCGCAAGGTGCGGCTGGAAAGCGGCGAGAACGGGGTCAACGCGTTCTGGTTCGTGTGAGGGGTGGGGCCTGAGCGGCCCCGCTCCATCTCCCGCCTGGGCTCCGGCCCGTTACCGGCGCGGACTGGCTTGATCCGGGGGCGGTCGGCAGGCTCTGGCACTGTCCTACCGGCGGGGAATGTGGCATGGTTGCGGCCATGGTCGTTCCCCTGTCTTCCCGCCCCGGCGCCCTTGCGGACCGCCGCTGTGCCCACGGCGTTCGCTGCTTCAGGGCTCTGTCCAGTCTGTCCACCCGTTCACGCTGTGCCGGAGTTTCCTGAATGAACGGCCCTTCCGCCGTGGTGCCCGACAGCCAGCACAGGGGGCTGGTCGCCATGCTCCCGCCGCGCCTGCGGGACTTTGCGCAATTGGCGCGGTTCGACCGGCCGATCGGCTGGTGGCTGCTGTTCTGGCCCTGCGCCTGGGGCGTGCTGCTGGCGGGCGGGCAAGGGGAATGGGCGCTGCTGGGCTGGTTGCTGCTGGGCTCGATCGCGATGCGCGGGGCGGGCTGTGTCTACAACGACATCGTCGATGCCGACATCGACGTGAAAGTGGCGCGCACCGCCAGCCGGCCCGTGGCCAGCGGACGGGTGAGCAAGCGCGCGGCCTGGGCATGGCTGGCCGCGCTGTGCCTGGTCGGGCTGGTCGTCCTGCTGCAATTGCGGATCGAGGCGCAGCTGGTCGCGCTGGGCAGCCTCGCGCTGGTCGCCGCCTATCCGTTCATGAAGCGCTTTACCCCGTTCCCGCAGGCCTGGCTGGGCCTCGTCTTCACCTGGGGGGCGCCGGTGGGGTGGATCGCACTGACGAGCGGGCGGCTGGAAGTGATGGGCCTGCTCTATGCCGGGGCCTGGGCCTGGTGCGTGGGCTATGACACGATCTACGCCTGCCAGGACCGCGAGGACGACGCGCTGGTCGGCGTCGGATCCTCGGCGCTCACGCTGGGACGGCACGTGCGCTCAGGGGTGGCGGGGTTTTACGCACTGGCCGTGCTGGCCTGGGGCGCGGCATTCTGGCTGCTGCGGCCCGACTGGCTGGCGCTGCTGGCGCTGCTGCCCGCCGCGCTGCACCTTGGCTGGCAGGCACTGACACTGCGGGCGGACGATGGCGACAATGCGCTCGCCCGGTTCCGTTCCAACCGCATGGCCGGTCTGCTGGTGGCGCTGGCCTGCTGGGTGGTGGGCAATGCGTAAGGCTGCGGTCCTCGCGCTGTTGGCGTTGGTGGCGTGCAAGCCGGCGGAGCAGCCAGCCGCGCCAGCTAGCCCGGAGCCCCAGCGCAGCCCCTCCGCAAGTCCCTCACCCGCGACCTCGACCCCCACGCCCAGCGCACAGCCCCGGCGGATGCAGGCACTCGGCACCGAACCGTTCTGGTCGTTCGAGATCGCGGGACAGCGGCTGTCCTACACCAGCCCCGAACAGCCGAGCCCCATCCTGATCGAGGCGCAGATCACCGCCGTGGGCAAGCATGGAGACGGCGGGCTGCTCTATGCAGGCCAGATGCAGGGCAGGCCCATCGGCCTGACGATCCGCGCGGGCCAGTGCAGCGACGGGATGAGCGATACCGTCTATCCCTACAAGGCCACCTTCACCTGGGGGGACGACGCCGCCCTTGAAGGCTGCGCAAGAGAGCGCTGAGCCATGTGCAACCTCTACCGCATGACCAAGGGCACCGCGGAGGTTGCGAAGCTGTTCGAGGTGGTGGCGGACCTTTCGGCCAACTACGCGCAGGAGGTTTATCCCGGCTATCCCGGGCTGGTGGTGGCGCAGGGCCGCGCGCGGGCGATGACCTGGGGCTTCCCGCTGGTGCTGAAGGGCAGGCAGGGCCAGCCGCTGAAGCCCAGGCCCGTCACCAACGCGCGCGAGGACAAGCTGCTGACCCCCTTCTGGCGCGACAGTTTCGCGCAGCGCCGCTGCCTTGTCCCCATCAGCCAGTGGGCCGAGGCGGAGGGCGAGAAGGGGCGGATGACCCGCACCTGGTACGGCCTGCCGGACGAGGAGGTCTTCGCAGTGGCCGGGCTGTGGCGGCCAAGCGCGGAATGGGGCGACGTCTACACCGTGGTCATGGTCGATGGGCACCCGCAGATGGCGCAGGTGCATGACCGGATGCCGTTGATCCTCAGCCACGCCGCGCAGCAGCTCTGGCTGGAAGGCGATCCGCGCGAGGCGCTGGCGCTGTGCCGGACCTGGGAGGACGCGATTACGGTCGAGCGGACGGACGAACGCTGGGCGGGTGGAGGCGGGGGGCCCGTTCAGCGGGCGCTCCTGTGATCCTGTGCCCAGACGCTCACGCGGCGTCGAATAGCGCGGCGTGACGCACCTCGACCGCCGGCCACAGGCTCGCGGCCTCCGGCACGTCGAGTGCGAAGCGGGTGCGCAGCAGGTCGACCAGTTCCTCGGCCGAAGTCAGCTCGCGGTCGCTCGATCCGTGCGGCCCGGTCTCGGTCAGCACCTTGCCGCGCAGCATCAGGTGGCCGTCCGGCAGCCGCTGCTGGACCACCAGGTTCTGGACGAAGAGCGATTCAGGATCGCGGGCCTGCCAGTCGCACAGCCGCGCCAGCAGCGCCTCGTCGGCGGGTTCGGCGTGGAAGTCATAGGACAGCGGCATCGGCCCGCTGACAATCGCGAACTGCCACAGGCCGTCATCGGTGCGCTGAACGCGGCCGGCCATCGGCGCCTGGTCCCAGTCGTGGTCCTCCAGCGGCACCGGTTCAAGCTGGGTCGAACCGAAGCCTACATCGGTGAGATAGTCCCGCCCCTCGGCGCTGACCCTGAGGCACAGGTGCGTGCCCATCGCCTCCTCGCCGCGCAGGGCGCGCATCACGCCGCCGCTCAGGCGGGTGACCGGAAAGCCCAGCGCGGCCAGCGCGCGGGCGAACAGGCCGTTCTGTTCATAACACCAGCCGCCGCGCCGGGCCTCCACCAGCTTGGCGAAGGCTGCCCGGCCATCGGTGGAGAGCGAGCGGCCGAACTGGACGTCGAGATTCTCGAACGGAATCGTCAGCACATGGGCGCGGTGCAGCGCGGTCAGAGTCGGCAGGTCGGCATCGCGCGGACCGGAATGGCCGATCCGTTCAAAATAGGCTTCCAGTTCGGCCGGGGGCAGGGGTTCAATCATAGCTCACTACCTCGAATTCGATGCCGTCCCAGTCGAAGAAGTAGAAACGGCGCCCGGGTTCGTAGTCCGCATGGTTGAACGGAACCAACCCCGCCTCGACGACCAGCCGTTCGGCTTCGACGAGGTCGTCCACCACCAGCCCGATGTGGTTGAGCGGAACGCCCTTGACAAACGGACGCGGCGGCAGATCGTCGCGGGTGTAGATGGCGAGGTAATCGCGGTCAGTGCCGACATGGATCGTCCGCCCGTTGTTCAGCGCCGGGCCGCGCCAGCGCTCATGCCAACCGCACAGCTTCTGGAACAGTGCGGCAGAGCGCTCCGGATCGCTGACCGTGATGTTGGCGTGTTCCAGATAGCCGTTCGGCATAGGAAATGTCCTTTTTCCCGTCAGCTACGCCTTATACGAATCAAATCGCTTTATCATTGTGCAACCTCAAGTTAACTTGAGATCAAGTAGTATTGCGCAAAGGTGGGGCGATGGACCGCAACGACCTGTTACCGATTGGCGAGCTTGCCCGGCGCACCGGCCTCGCGGTATCGGCCATCCGCTTCTATGAGGACAAGCGCCTGATCCAGGCCTTCCGGACCATGGGCAACCAGCGCCGGTTCCTGCGCAGCGACATCCGGCGGCTGAGCTTCATCCTGATCGCGCAGCAATTGGGGCTGGGCCTGGCCGAGATCGAGGTGGAACTGTCAAAGCTTCCGCAGGGCCGCACGCCGACAGTCAACGACTGGCAGAAGATCAGCCGTTCGATGCGCAAGTCGATCGACGCGAAGATCCAGCTGCTGACCCGCACCCGCAGCAAGCTGGACGAATGCATCGGCTGCGGCTGCCTCAGCCTGGAACGCTGCCGGCTCTACAACAAGGATGACCGGGCGGGCGCGGGCGGCACCGGGCCCAGGTTCGTGCTGGAATAGCTATTCCGCCGCGAGCAGTTGTTCGGCGGCTTGCAGGTCGACGCTGACCAGGCGGCTGACCCCGCGCTCGACCATGGTCACGCCGAACAGGCGGTGCATCCGGCTCATCGTCACCGCATTGTGGGTGACGATCAGGTAGCGGGTATCGGTTTCCCCGACCATCGCGTCGAGCAGGTCGCAGAACCGCTCGATATTCGCATCGTCGAGCGGCGCGTCGACCTCGTCCAGCACGCAGATCGGCGCGGGGTTGGTGAGGAACAGCGCAAAGATCAGCGCGACGGCGGTCAGCGCCTGTTCCCCGCCGGACAGCAGGGTGAGCGATTGCAGCCGCTTGCCGGGCGGCTGGGCATAGATTTCAAGCCCTGCCTCCAGCGGATCGTCGCTGTCGACCAGCGCGAGGTGGGCCTGCCCGCCCTCGAACAGGCGAGTGAACAGGCGGCGGAAATGCTGGTCCACGGCCTCGAAGGCGGCGCGCAGCCGTTCACGCCCCTCGCGGTTGAGATTGCCGATCGAGCCGCGCAGGCGGTGCACGGCTTCGGTCAGTTCGGCCTGTTCGGCCAGCGACGTGCCGTGGCGCGCTTCGGCTTCGGCCAGTTCGTCGGCGGCGACGAGGTTGACCGGGCCGATCCGCTCGCGGTCGGCGATCAGCTTGTCGTGCTCGGCGCTTTCCTGCGGAGCGGGGCCGACTTCGGCTGAGGCGAAGTCGAAGCGCTGGGGTAGCAGCGGCGGCGGGCACTGGAAGCGTTCACCGGAAATGCCCGCCATCTCGGCGCGGCGGGCCTCCTCGTTCTCGGCGCGGGCGGCAGCGCCGGCGCGGGCCTCGCGCGCGGAGGCGAGCGCCTCGTTGGCAGCCGCGAAGGCCTGTTCGGCGCGGCGCGCGGCTTCGGCGGTTTCGCCGACGCGGGTTTCGGCGGCGGCCAGTTCGGCGGCGAGGCGGGTGCGCACGGCCTCGCCGTCCTCGATCTCGCGCATCAGTCCGGCGGGCTTGGCGGCGACGACGCCGCGTTCCTCTTCGATCTCCTCGAAGCGGCGCGTCATCTGCGCGAGGCGGCCTGCGGCATCCCCGGCGCGGGCCTGCCAAGACCGGATGTCGGCGCGCTGGGCATTGGTCCGTTCGCGCGCGACGGCGATTGCCTGGTCGTGCGCGGCAAGTGCGGCGGTGGCGGCCTGGAGCGCGGAGCGCGCGCCATCGTGGCGGGCCTGTGCGGCGGCCAGCTGGGCGCGGCCAGCGGCGGGATCGGGCAGGGCGGCGCGGCGTTCCTCTGCGGCGGCGCGTTCGGCCTCTGCCCCGGCGCGCTGTTCGGCAAGGTCGGTGGCGGCGGCGGCGAGTTCGGCGCGGCGGGTTTCGAGCCGCGCCTTGGCAGCTTCGGCCTGATCGACAGCGCGCAGGGCGGCGCGTTCGGCCTCGGCGGCGGCAGCCAGTGCGCGTTCGGCGGCAATCGCGCCGGTCTGGATTGCGGCCAGTTCGTCCTGAACGGACTTGGCCTGGGCCTCGGCAAAGGCAAGCTCGGCGCGTAGTGGGGGTAGTTCGGCCTCCAATGCGGCAAAGCGGTTGTCCGCCTCCAGCCGCGCCGCTTCCGCCGCGCCTTCGCCGCGCGCGACGAAGCCGTCCCAGCGGCGCAGGCGGCCCGTCAGCGTCACCAGCCATTCGCCGGGAGCGAGCGCGCGGCCATCGTCCTGCTCGGCCACGTGGACCAGCGCGAGGCGCGGGGCGAGTTCCTGTGGGCATTCGCTGACATGGGCCGCAAGGCTGTCCGCGACCGGCGCGGGGGCCTGTGCCCCGGTCCAGAACCGCCCGTCGCCATCGTCGGGCGCCGCGCCCAGCGGCGCTTTCGCATCGCGGCCCAGCACGGCGGCGAGCGCGCGTTCATAGCCCGGCGCGGCGCGCACCCGGTCGAGCGCCACCGGCAGGCCATGCTTGGCGCTGGCTTGCCTGGCGCGCGCTTCACGGTCGCGCAGCAGGGCGGTGTGTTCGCGCTCCACGCCCGAGAGTTCGGCGCGGGCCTCGGCCAGCGCGGAGGAGGCAGCATCGCGCGCGGCCTGAAGCTCGCTCCGCCGGGCCTGCTGCGCCTCCAGCGCGGCGCGGGCTTCGGCCACTTTCGTTTCGGCGGCGGCGCGCCGCTGGTGGGCCTCGGCCAGCGCGGCATCGGGATCGCCTTCGCGCGAGAGCGCGGCGCGCAGGTCGTCCTGCCGCCGTACTTCGCCATCGAGGCGGACAAGGCGCTGCTGCGCGGCGGTCAGCGCGGCGTCGGCCACGCGCCATTCGGCCTCGACCCCGGCCTGGTCGGCGGTCGCCTTGGCCAGCGCCAGTTCGGCGGCGCGCAGGCTGCGGTCGGCATCGTCAAGCGCGGCGGCAACGGCGGGTCGGCGTGCTTCGTCGGCCCGCAGGGCGTCCTCGCCGCTTGTCAGATCACGCTCCAGCCGGGCGAGGGCATCGGCGGCGTCGCGGGTCAGGCGGTCGGCTTCCTGCTGGTCCTCTTCGAGCCGCTGGCGCTGGCGGTCGAGGTCTTTCAGGCGCTGTTCCGCCGCTTCAAGCTGGCTGGTCAGCTGGGCCATGCGGTGGCCGTGAGCCGTGGCATCGTCGCGCCGGTCGGCCAGCTCGTCGCGTGCCGCGGCAAGAGCCTGCGCGCTCGCGTGCTGGGCGTTCTGCGCGGCCTTCATCGCGGCCTGGGTTTCTGCAACGCGCGCTTCGGCCCCCTGCGCTTCGGCCCGGGCGGCCTCGGCGGCCTTCGCGGCATCGCGCCAGCGGGCGAAGACGAGCCGCGCTTCGGCCAGGCGGATGCGCTCGCTCAGCGCCTTGTAGCGTTCCGCCGCGCGGGCCTGGCGGCGCAAGGATCCGATCTGCTGGTCGAGCTGGCCCATCAGGTCTTCGAGCCGGGCGAGATTGGCCTCGGTGGCGCGCAGCTTCTGCTCGGCATCCTTGCGGCGGACGTGGAGCCCGGCGATCCCTGCCGCTTCCTCCAGCATCATCCGCCGCTCGGCGGGCTTGGCGGCGATGACGGCGGCGATCCGGCCCTGGCTGACCAGCGCGGGGGAGTGGGCGCCGGTCGCCGCATCGGCAAAGACCAGCGCCACGTCCTTGGCCCGCACGTCGCGGCCATTGACGCGGTAGGCGCTGCCCGCGCCGCGCTCGATCCGGCGCACCACTTCCAGTTCGTTCTCGCCGTCACCCGTATCGGCGTGGAGCACGACTTCCGCGAAGTCGCGCGGCGCGCGCTGCGCGGTGCCGGCGAAGATCACGTCTTCCATGCCCCCGCCGCGCATCGACTTGGCCGAGCTTTCGCCCATGACCCAGCGGATCGCCTCCAGCAGGTTGGACTTGCCGCAGCCGTTGGGGCCGACAACCCCGGTAAGGCCGGGTTCGATGCGCAGTTCGGCAGGCTCGACGAAGCTTTTGAAGCCGCTGAGCTTGAGCCGCTTGATGCGCATTGTCGTGCCTGCCCCCTTTCCCCCCGGCTACTGCCGGGTCAGCGCGCTCCGAGCTTTTCGAGCTCCGCCTTGACCAGCGGCCAGGTGTTCGCGTCAAGCTTGGCGCCATTGATGATGAAGGTCGGCGTGCCCTCGATCTTGTACTTCTCGCCCTGTTCGGTCGAGGCGTTGGCGAGGGTGGTGGCCTTGGCGGTATCGGCCAGGCAGGCGGCGGCCTGTTCCTTCGAAATGCCGCGCGCGGCGAAGAAGTCGGTCATGCCGGCCAGGTTGGCGATGGCGAGCCCGCGCTTTTCGGGCGGCTGCGAGAAGGCGGCTTCCTGCGCGGCCTTGCCGGCGTCCTGCGCGGTCTTGAAGAAGGCGGCCTGGTTGGCGAAGGTCTGGTCGGTCAGCGCGAAATAGCCTTCGGGCGCGCCGCAGCGGGTCAGCTGGGTCAGGTAGAGGTCCAGCCCGTCGCGGATCATGTTGCGCATCTCATAGCTGACCCGGCCGCTGGCGACGAACTGGTCGCGCAGTTCGGCAGTCGCCTCGTGCGAGAATTCGGCGCAGTGCGGGCAGGTGAGCGAGGCATATTCGACCACCTTGATCGGCGCCTCGGGGTTGCCCATCCGGTAGCCGAGTTCCGGGGTGATCGTCACCACGTCCGACCAGGCCTTGCCTGCGGGCGGGGCGATCTTGGCGATCGGCTGGCCGGAGAGGCCGGCGGGGGCGTCCTCGCCCTTGTTGTTGCAGGCGGCCAGGCCCAGCACCAGCGGAGCAAGGGCGGCGGCGAATGCGAGGCGGGAGAAGCGATGGGCAGTCATGGTTTCAGGTTTCCCGGCGTGGTTGATCATGAAAGCCGGCCACCCGGCCGGCGCGGAAAAAAGCGGAGCCAAATCAGCTGAAGCCCTGCGTCAGCGCATCGAGCGCCGCGCGCAGGTTCGGCCAGTCATAGAAATTCTGCAGCGTGCCGTTGATCGTGAAGCTGGGGGTGCCGCGCACACCGATCTTGTCGGTCGCGGCCTCGGTCTGGTCGGCCAGCCGTTCGGCCGCGGCGCGGTCGGACAGGCAGCGGTCCAGCTCGGCCGGTTTGTAGCCGCGCGTCTGCATCAGCGCGTAAAGCCCCAGATCGTGCGCCATGTTGCGGGTGCGCGTGGCGAAATCGGGGTGCTGCCAGCGCTTGAGCTCTGTCGCGCTGGGCGAATGCAGCCATTCGGACTGGCGCTGCAGGACCAGCGCATGGTTGCCGTGGAACCTGGACGCCGGCCCGCAGGTGGTGAGCAGGGTGGCGGTAACGTCGATCGCGTTGCGCAGGAACGGGCGCACTTCCACCGAGACGTGGGCCGGGGCAATGTACTTTGCCTGCAATGGCGCGGCGGATTCGGAATGGAAATGCGCGCAGTGCGGGCAAGTGTAGCTGACGAATTCCACCACCTTGATCGGCGCCTGGGGGTTGCCCAGCAGATAGCCGCCCTCGGCGGTGCGGATCACGGGCTGGGCGGGCGCCGGCGTCGGCGCGGCGGCGGGCACGGGCTTCTTCGGCGCGGCGACAGCCGGATGTGCCGCGACCAGAGCGGCAAGAGCGAAGGCAAGGGTGAAGCGGGTCATCACGGCGGTTCTAGCCCGCTCAGAAGCGCGCGTCGAGTTGCGGGCGCAGCAGGGCCCATTCATTGGTGCCGACCAGCACCGTGCCATTGATCGCGAAGCCCGGCGTGGACCTGACGCCCAGGGCCACCGCCTCCTGGCTCTGCTTCATCAGCCGGGCTTCCATCGCCTTGTCGGTCAGGCACTTGTCGACGCTGGGGCGATCGTAGCCGCGCGAGGCCATGATCGCGTAGAACCCGAAATCGCTGGCGATCGCCCGGTTGCGCTGGCCGATGTCGGGATTGCGCCAGCGTTGCTGCTGGGCGGCGCTGGCCGCGCCCATCGGCGCGATCCAGCGCGACTGGCCGCGCATGAAGGCGGCGTGGTTGAGGAAGAACTTCTCCTTCGCCCCGCAGTTCGTCAGCATGGCTGCGGTCAGGTCCACCGGATCGCGCACGACGTGGCGCACCTCGATCGACAGTTTGCCGGGGGCGACATAGCTCAGCCGCAAAGGCGCCTCGGCCTCGGTCTCGAACTGGGCGCAGTGCGGGCAGGTGTAGCTGACGAAGGTGGTGAGCTTGACCTTGGCCGCCGGGTTGCCCAGCACATGGGTGCCGCTGGCTGTCTCGGCGACGGTCTGGTTCCAGCCGCCCGAAGCGGCGCCGGTGGTCAGCAGCGCAGCGGCGGCAAGCAGGCCTGCGCGGATAGTGGAAACGGCCTTCACTTGTCCCCCTGTTCGTTCTCGCCCAGGCTGCGCGCCAGCGATTCCAGCACGGTGCGCAGTTCCGGATCGCCAATGTCGCGCAGCGAATCGCCCAGTTCGACCGGGATCGGCCGCAGCGAAGGCGGGGCTGCGGCGGGACGTGTGGCAAGCGGCGGCTTAACCGCGCCTTGCCGCAGCTTGACCCGCGCCACCGCCTTGTAGCCGAAGAAGCGGTTCACCCGCTCCACGATCTCGGGCACCAGGTGCTGGATCATCGGCGCATGGGCGGGGACGACGACCAGATCGAGGATTCCGTCGGTCTTTTCGCCCGGCGGAAAGCGGATCGCTTCGGGCGCGCAGACCCGGGCATGGGCCACGCCGACGATTTCCGGCCAGCGGGTGACCACGCTGGACTGGATGAAGCCGAACTTGCGAAACGCGGTGCGGCCAATCTCGGGCATCAGTTCGGAAATCGTGCGCGGGGCGCCGCCGCGCGGCCGTTCATAGCGGCGCGGGGCCTTGGGTTTCGCGCGTTTGCCTTCATCCCGTTCCATCAGGCCGCTGGCAATGCCATAGCGGCGGCATGGACGCCAGCGCGCAGACGATTCCCGCCAGACTGCTCGCTTGGTACGACCAGCACGCCCGCGCCCTGCCGTGGCGCAGCCCGCCGGGATCGCCGCCGCCCGATCCCTACCGGGTGTGGCTGTCGGAAGTGATGTTGCAGCAGACCACGGTGGCCGCCGTCATCCCCTATTTCCTGAAGTTCACCCAGCGCTGGCCCGATGTCCTCGCGCTGGCCGCAGCGGACGAGGCGGAGGTCATGGCCGCATGGGCGGGGCTGGGCTATTACAGCCGCGCCCGCAACCTGATCGCCTGCGCCCGCGCGGTGGCGCAGCGGGGCGGAGTGTTTCCCGATACCGAGGAAGCCTTGCGCGCCCTGCCGGGGTTGGGAGCCTATACCGCCGCCGCCGTTGCCGCGATTGCCTTCGGGCGCCGCGCGGCGGTGGTCGACGCCAATGTCGAGCGGGTGGTCACGCGGCTGGAGGCTCTGGATGAACCGCTCCCCCAGGCGCGTCCCCGCATTCGCCAGCGCGTGGCGGAATTCACCCCGCCGGATCGCCCCGGCGACTTTGCTCAGGCAATGATGGACCTTGGCGCGACGGTCTGCACGGCGCGCAGCCCCCGCTGCCTGCTCTGCCCGCTGGCGCAAGGCTGCAAGGGCCGCGTGGCGGGTGCGGAGCGTTTCCCGGTCAAGCCCGCGAAGAAGCCCAAGCCTGAACGCAAGGGCCGCGCCTTCTGGATCGAGCGGGACGGCGCGGTCTGGCTGGTCACGCGTCCGGACAAGGGCATGCTGGGCGGCATGCGCGCGCTGCCCGACGATGGCTGGAACGCTCGCGCCGACGGGGGCGCGCCGCCGCCGCTGGAGGGCGCGTGGCAGGCGGGCGGATCGGTGCGCCACACTTTCACCCACTTCCATCTCGATCTGCAATTGATGCTTTATTCGGGAAGCGATTGGGCTAGGCTTGGCCCGGAACACGGCGAATGGTGGCCGGTGGAGCGGATCGAGGCGGCGGGGCTGCCGACGCTGTTCGCCAAGGCTGCAGCGCGCGTCCGGGGAGAGGCATGAACACGATTCCAGATCACTACGCGCTGTCCCGCCGCACCATGCTGCGCGGAGCGGCGCTGCTTGGCGCGGGCTCGCTGCTGGGCGGCAGGGCCTTCGCTCAGGGCACGGGGATCGAAGGTGAATGGCCCGCCGTGACCGCGCTGGTCGAACGCTACGTCAAGTCGCGCAAGGTTGCTGGCATGGTGGCCGCGCTGGGCTGGGCAGACAAGGCTCCCGGCTTCATCGCGCGGGGCATGGAAGGCTTTGACGACCGCGATCCGGGCAGCGCGCAGAGTCTCTACCGCGCCTATTCGATGACCAAGCCGATCACCGGCATGGCGGCGATGATGCTGATCGACGAGGGCAAGCTGGGGCTTGACCAGCCACTCGCCGATTTCGCGCCGGAATTCGCGAAGATGCAGGTCGCGATCGATCCGGCGAAGAGCCTGGCCGCGCGTCCGGCGCAAAGCCTGATCACGATCCGCCACCTGCTCACCCACACCTCGGGCCTGGGCTATGCGGTGGTCGGGCGCAACAAGGTGGGGGAGGAACTCAAGCGGCTGGGCGTCAATCCCGGGATCATCTCGAAACGCCGCCTGCCGGGGATCAACGATGGCGTGCCCACCCCCGGGCCGGACGAGTTCCTGCGCCGCGCCGCGCTGGTCCCGCTGGTGGCGGAGCCGGGCGCGCGCTGGTCCTATTCGATGAGCCTCGACGTGCTGGGGATCGTCATCGGGCGGATCGCGGGCACCAGCTTTGAACAGTTCGTGGCCGAGCGGGTGTTCGGACCGCTGGGGATGAATTCCAGCTATTTCCATGTCCCCGGCTCGGCCAGCCCGCGCCTGACGACCAATTACCTGCTGGCGGGGCGCAGGCCGATCGCGATCGACCGTCCGGGCCAGTCGATTTACCAGGACCCGATCCCCTTCGCGTTCGGCGGGGCAGGGCTGGTCACCAGTCCGGCGGACTACGACCGCTTCCTGGCGATGATCGTGAACGGCGGCGTGGCGGATGGCCGACGGGTGATGAGCGAGGCGGCGGTACGGCTCGGCACCTCGGACCTTTTGCCCGAAGGCGCCAGCCTGAAAGGCACCTGGGTCGAAGGAAACGGCTTCGGCGCGGGCGGGATTTCGGGCAAGGGCAAGGAAGAGGGACTCTACGGCTGGTCCGGCGCAGCGGGGACGGTGGGCTATGCCCAGACCCGGCTGAAGCTGCGCTCCGGCCTGTTCGTGCAATATATGCCGCAGGACCGCCTGCCGGTGCTCAGGGAATTTCCGCTGGCGGTGGGGGCTGATCTTGCCGTGCGGATGCAGGGAAGCAAGTGATAAAGATAGCCTTTGCCGGATCGCATCTCGACCGGGCCGACCATATCCGTACCGACCCCCAGGCGCTGGAAGGCCTGATGGACTGGCGCGCGCGCCTGCTCAGGCTGGACGGGCTGGACCCGGTGATCTCGCCCGACGGAATGCTGGAATGGGGCACGCTGGCCGATGCCGATCCGGGTAGCGAACTGGTGTTCCTGGGGCTGGCGGACGGGCGCGGCTGCTTTGCCGAGGTGCAGACCAAGCTGCAGGGCTCGGTCGCGCCCGCCAATCCCCGTGTCTGGGCGGCGATGGCCGCGCTCTCTCCGGAAGAACTGGCAACCTATGGCGGGGCGCGCAGCCTGGTTGACTGGCACGCCCGGCACCGCTTCTGCGCGCGCTGCGGCAACCATACCCACCTTGCCAAGGGCGGCTGGCAGCGCAGCTGCGAAGGCTGCGGGGGCGAGCATTTCCCGCGCGTCGATCCGGTGACGATCATGCTGGTGGAACACGGTGGCCGCCTGTTGCTGGGCCGCCAGCCGCGCTTTCCGCCGCGCCGCTTTTCCGCGCTCGCGGGCTTCGTGGAGCCCGGCGAGAGCATCGAGGAAGCCGTGGCGCGCGAAGTGCATGAAGAGGCTGGGGTTCGGGTCGGGCCGGTGTCCTACGTCGCCAGCCAGCCCTGGCCGTTCCCCTCCAGCCTGATGATCGGCTGCTATGCAGAGGCTCTGGACGACCAATTGACCATCGACACCACCGAGCTTGAGGAAGCCGACTGGTTCACCCGCGAGGAAGTGGCCGCCGCGATGGCCGGCGACGAGAGCGGGCGCTTCCTGGCTCCGCCGCCCCACGCGATCGCCCATCACCTGATGCACTGGTGGCTGAACCGATGAACGCTCCCGCAAAACTCACCATCGACATCTGGTCCGATGTCATGTGCCCGTGGTGCGTGATCGGCTATTCGCAGCTGCAGAAGGGGCTGGCCCAACTGGCAGGCGAGGTCGAGGCCGAGATCCGCTGGCTGCCGTTCGAACTCAACCCCGACATGGGACCGGACGGCGAGGGGCAGGCCGAGCATATCGCGCGCAAATATGGTCGCAGCCCGGCAGAGGCAGAGGCGAACCGCGAAAAGCTGCTCCAGATCGGTGAACGCGCGGGCTATTCCTTTGCCTATGCCGGAGAGGGCGAGCCGCCCAAGGCGATGATCTGGAACACCTTCCAGGCCCACAAGCTGCTGAAATGGGCGCTGGTGGAATACGGACCGGAAGCGCAGACCCGATTGAAACGCGCGCTGTTCGACGCGCATTTCCAGCAGCGGCTGAACATGTCCGACCCGCAGGTTCTGCTCGACGTGGCCGAGGCGCAGGGCCTCGACCGCGCAGGCGCAGAGGCGGCGCTGGCTGATGAAGCGCTGGGCGTGATCATCCGCCGCGAGGAAGCCCAGGCCTGGGACATGAACATTTCGGGCGTGCCGGCGATGGTCGTCAACGGCAAGTACCTGATCCCCGGCGCTCAGGAGCCGGAGACCTATGCCAACGCGCTGCGCCGGGTAGTTGCGAAGGGGATCTAGGGTCAGGACCCATTAACCGCACCTTCGAGGCGGCGGAATGGCGAACAGATCGGGCGGAAATTTCCGCCGGGAAGGCTGGTTGCCTTTCCAAGGGAATTTCCGTTCGAGATGGAAGCCATTCCGCCGTCCCTGCGGGATTTGGCCAAAATGGCCTCTCGCAGCGTCGAGAAGTCTTGAAATATCGACATATTCCTGCGCCTTCTCTCCTCGCGACAGGCCATTTTGACTCAAACCTCGAAGGTGCGGTCAATGGGTCCTGACCCTAGACCAGCCCCAGCCGCGCAAGTTCGGCGGCGATGTTGCCGGGCAGGGCATCGCCCGCGCTCT
>CALMJG010000019.1 GCA_937864195.1 uncultured Novosphingobium sp. | reverse complement strand
AAAACCAGGTGTCGGACGAAAAGCAGTGCGGCCACCAGGACGGCAAGGTCACCGTGCCGCACGAGGACTTCCTCGCGAAGATCCGCGCGATCCGCTACGCCTTCATGGAACTGGGCGTCGAAGACGGCATCATCGTTGCCCGCACCGACTCGCTCGGCGCCGGCCTCACCAAGCAGATCGCCTATACCCGTGAGGCGGGCGACATTGGCGATCAGTACAACAGCTTCCTCGATTGCGACGAAGTCGACGCCGGCGCTATCGGCCACGGCGACGTGCTGATCACCCGCAATGGCAAACTGCTGCGTCCCAAGCGCCTGCCGTCCAACCTCTACCAGTTCCGCACCGGAACCGGCGAGGACCGCTGCGTGCTCGACTGCATCACTTCGCTCCAGAACGGCGCGGACCTGCTGTGGATCGAAACCGAAAAGCCGCACATCGGCCAGATCGGCGGCATGGTCAGCCGCATCCGCGAAGTGATCCCCAATGCCAAGCTGGTCTACAACAACTCGCCCAGCTTCAACTGGACGCTGAACTTCCGCCAGCAGGTGTTCGACGCCTGGACCGCCGAGGGCAAGGACGTGTCGGCCTATGACCGCGCCAGGCTGATGAGCGTCGACTACGACAGCACCGAGCTTGCTGCCGAAGCCGACGAGCGGATCCGCACCTTCCAGCGCGATGCCGCAGCTCAGGCCGGGATCTTCCACCACCTGATCACCCTGCCGACCTATCACACGGCAGCGCTCAGCACGGACAACCTGGCCAAGGAATACTTCGGCGACCAGGGCATGCTGGGCTACGTCAAGGGCGTGCAGCGCCAGGAAATCCGCCAGGGCATCGCCTGCGTGAAGCACCAGAACATGTCCGGCAGCGACATCGGCGACGACCACAAGGAATACTTTGCCGGTGAGGCCGCGCTCAAGGCCGGCGGCGAGCACAACACGATGAACCAGTTCGCGGCCGCTTAATTCGCGCCGCCACAATCTCCTGGGGAGGAGAAACGACGGCCGTCGGGGTGCCCCTTTCACCCCGGCGGCCGTCAACCGTTTCTCAACCATGGCGCGAAAGCCGCCGGTTAACCTTCTGCGGCTAGGAAGCGGGCCATGCGCCGCGCTGCACCGCCCCTGCCGATTTCACCAAAGCTGCTGAAGCATTTCGCGGTCGTGACGCTGGTGCTGACCGCCTGCATCGCAATGTTCGCTGATGGCGAAAGCCGCGAAGCCATCCAGGATCAGGTCGAACTTCGGGCCGCCAACAACACCTTGCTGGCAACCGAGGCAGAAAAGCTGGGCCCCCGCAAGCTCAGGGCCAACCTGGTCGTCAAGGACCACAAGCCGGCCCGGTCCGGTTTCGCGGACGATGGCGGCATGATCGACGTGACGATCCCCGAAGGCGGGGCCAGCCGGATCATGCCCCCGCCTCCCGGCGCGCCAGACCTTGCCGCCAGGGCCCCGGGCACCCAGCGCGCAGTGCCGCCGGTCCCCGACCTGCCGGCCACTCCCGGCGCTTCGGTCACCGTTCGCGGGATGACTGCGGACGAGCTGCCGGGCCCTCAGGCTCAGTCCCCGACTGGGCGCAAGCGCACCGGATCGATCCGGCCCACGGCGGAGCAGAAGGCCCAGATCAAGGAACTCTCGCGCGAGCGGACCGGCAGCGCGTCAGCCGACTAGCTGGCTCAGAAGCACTCGCGGCCAAGAAACGCGCGAGTGGCTTCACCGATCACGGCGGCGTGGCCATAGTTGGGATGGTCGATCACCAGCAGCGCGGTGCCCTCCCCCGATTTCCACGCGGCAATCGCCTGGGGCGTGAAATCGAAGTGGAAGAAGTGAACCGCGCTCGCCTTGTTGTCGCTTTCCCGGGTGCGTTCGGTGTCACCTTCGGGCCGGGCGCGGATGGTATGCTCGCCCAGCTGGATGGAGATGTGGTTTTCCACTCCGCCGATCGTCCGCAGGAAGGCATCGCGGCGGTCCGGATCGCCGATTTCGAAGAACATGGTCATGGTCAGCTCGGCCCCCTTCGGGACCATCGGATCATAGGCCGCGAGTTCATCGACCAGCTGCTCCTCGCCGCCCTTTTCGATCCGGAGCATTTCCTGGATCTGGAGCCACATCGAATCCCAGTTCTCGAACAGCGCGGTCGCATAGGGGCCGACCGCGAGGCGGGTGAGCTTCTTGCGCTCGATCGCCTCGGCCTTCTTGTCGGCCCGGATCAGCTCGTACTGGTCCAGCGGCAGGATGTCGGTGGGGGTAATGGTGCGGGTATCACGGGGCATGGTCTTGCGTTCCCTGGAGGTTACAGGCCGTAGGCCATGGCAAGCACTTCGATCGGATGGCCGATCCGCGCGGGCGGCTCGGCTCCGGTGCTGGCGATCACTTGCTGAAGATGGGGCCCGGCGAGCGGGCATTCGGAAACGATCAGGTCGGGCTCACCCTTGATCAGGTTGCGGGCGGCCGGTTTGCCGACCTTCACCGCGCGGTCGAAGTTCTCCTTGAAGATGCCCCACTTGCCGCCATGGCCAGAGCAGCGCTCGGTCAGCGCGGGCTTGGCCTCGGGGATCAGGCGGAGCATTTCCATCGCCTTGGGCCCCATGTTCTGGGCGCGGGCGTGGCAGGCGAAGTGAACCGCGATCGACTTGCCCATCGGCTCGATCGGGGCAAGCCCGGTGCTCTTGGCCAGGGCGACGACATATTCGGAAACGTCGAAGGTGTGCTTGCTCAGCAGCTTCACCGTCTCGTTGCCGGGTTCGATCAGCGGCCATTCGAACTTCAGCATCAGCGCGCAGCTGGTGGTGAGCGGAACCACGTCCCAGCCATCCTCCACCATCGGCGCGAAGAACGCCGAGATGCGCTGCGCCGCGCTGGCCACGGCCGGCAGGTCGCCGTTTTCGAACTTGGGCATGGCGCAGCAGTCGGGATGCTCGATCCGCACCTGCACGCCGTTGTGGGCGAGCACCTTGACCAGCGCGATGCCGGGGGTGTCGTCGTTGAAATTGTCATGGCAGCCGGCGTAGATCACGGCCTTCCTGCCGAAGGCCGGACCGTCCGGATTGGGCGCGGGAATGATCCCGGCGGCCTTGTTGACCAGCGGCACTTCCAGGAACTGCGGAATGTGCGCGCGCCGGTCGATCCCGGCGACCTGCTCGATCAGCGGGCGGGTCAGGCTGTTGTCCGGCTTGGTCGCCCAGTTGGCGAGCCCCGCGGCCATCGAGCCGAGCCGCCCGTTGCGGTCCATCTCCGACAGCTGCTGGTCCGCGAACGAGGTCAGCCCCTTGCGGTGCTCGACCGCGCGGTGGCGCAGCATCAGGTGCGGGAAATCGAGCTCGAAGCTGTGCGGCGGCACATAGGGGCACTTCGTCATGAAGCACATGTCGCACAGCGTGCAGGCGTCAACGACCGCCTTGAGCTGAACCGGGGTCAGGTCATCGACCTCCTCGTTCGGGCTCTCGTCGATGGCGTCGAACAGGATCGGGAAGCTGTCGCACAGGTTGAAGCAGCGGCGGCAACCATGGCAGATGTCATAGACGCGGCGCAGCTCGGCATCGAGCGCGGCTTCATCGTACCAGCTTTCGTCCTGCCACGGGATTTCGTGGCGCACGGGTGCCTCGAGGCTACCTTCCATGGCGGTTCCCCCTATCCTGCAAAATGTCTGATGTCGGCCATATGGCCGCAAGGTAGGGCCGCTGGCGGCCGGCGGGAACAGCCCCGCCCGATCCGCCAGCGATCCTTGATCATGGCCGCGAACGGCCCTGCATCACGCGTCGGCGAGGACGGTGTCGAGAGTCTTCTGGAACTTGCCGGCGTGGCTCTTTTCAGCCTTGGCCAGGGTTTCGAACCAGTCGGCGATCTCGTCAAAGCCTTCTTCGCGCGCGGTCTTGGCCATGCCCGGGTACATGTCGGTGTACTCGTGGGTTTCCCCGGCGATCGAGGCCTTCAGGTTGGCGACGGTGTCACCGATCGGCTCACCGGTGGCGGGATCGCCGCACTCTTCGAGATATTCGAGGTGGCCGTGGGCGTGGCCGGTTTCGCCTTCGGCGGTCGAGCGGAACACGGCGGCAACGTCGTTGTAGCCTTCCACGTCGGCCTTCTGTGCGAAGTACAGGTAACGGCGGTTGGCCTGGCTTTCACCGGCGAACGCGGCCTTGAGGTTTTCCTCGGTCTTGGAGCCCTTGAGTCCCATGATTTCTCTCCTTGGGTTGGAATCTGACCATGCTTCTTTGCGACCGGACGGTGCCCAAGGCCATCGCGAATTTCCGCGATCGATGATCGCCTTTTCCGATCAAACTATTGCGAATGGATCGCAAAAATCTCAATTCGACTTTCTCAATTCGACTGGGCGCCGCCTTTCGGCATCAGCTCGATCGCCGCGCTGGCGAGCGCCTCCGCCCCCGCCGCGATCACCTTGTCAGCCTCGGGCGCCCAGAACGGGCTGTGCAGACCGTGGAGCGTGGTTCCCTCGCGCGCGGCCTTGTCCAGCTCCGCCTGCGGGCGACCGCCCACCCAGAAGATCAGCGACTGGATGCGGTTCTGGTCGGCACGGGCAAATTCGCCGAAGTCCTCTCCCGCCATCGAGGGCGGCACTTCCGCGACCCGCGCCGCGCCGAACCGGGCGCGGAAGTGATCGGCGATGCGCGCCGAAAAGGCGGGCGTGTTCCAGGTCGCACGGGCGAAATTGGGATCCATCGTCACCACCGGCGCACGATCCGCCGGAATGCCCGAAGCCATGGCCTCGCCGGCGACGATCCGCCGGATGCCATCAAGCAGCGTCTTGCGCGAAGCATCGGAATAGCTGCGCACGGTCAGCTGCATCTTCACCTCGTCGGGGATGATGTTGTGCTTCGCCCCGCCGTGAAAACTGCCGACCGTGACTACGGACGGATCGAGCGGGCTGGCCTCGCGGCTCACCAGCGTCTGCAGGCGCATCACGATCGCACTGGCCAGCACGATCGGATCCTTCGTGGTATGCGGATAGGCGCCGTGCCCGCCCAGCCCCCTGACGGTGATATCGACGCTGTCGACGTTGGCGAGCGCGAAGCCCGGCTTGACCCCGATAATCCCTGATCCCAGCTCTGCCGTATCGTGGAATGCCAGGGCATAGTCGGGCCTCGGAAAGCGGGTGAACAGGCCATCCGCCAGCATTGCCGCGGCGCCAGCGTTGATCTCTTCGGCGGGCTGGCCGATCATCACCAGCGTGCCCGACCACTTGTCGCGACTGGCCGCCAGCACGCGCGCGGCGCCGATCCAGCCGGTCATGTGAGTATCGTGGCCGCAGGCGTGCATGACCCCGCTTTCCACCCCGGCGGTAGAGGTGCCGCGCGCCTTGCTGGCATAGGCCAGGCCCGTCTGCTCGACCACCGGCAGGCCGTCCATGTCGGCGCGGATCAGGACGGTCGGGCCGTTGCCGTTCCTGAGAATCGCAACGACTCCGGTCTTGCCGACGCCTTCCGTCACTTCGAAGCCGGCGGCCCGTGCGGCGTCTGCCATCACCTTGGCCGAACGGACCTCCTGGAAGCTCAGCTCGGGATGTTCGTGCAGGTCGCGGTAGATCGCCATCAGGCTGGGCATCTCTGCCGAGACGGCATTGCGCAACGGCTCGGCCGCAAGCGGCGCGGCGCTGGCAGCAAGCAGGCAAAGGGCGGTGAGGCGAAATGCGGCGCGGCGATGACTGGTCATGCCTCTGGCTAACCGCGCCGCACGCAACGGACAAGTGCCCAGACTGCGGCGAGCCGTGCCGGCAGGCCGCCGGGCCAGCGGAACAGTCCCATGCCGCGCAGGTTGTGGAAGGGCCGCACCCTATTTCAGGAGAGATCACATGGGACAGTATGACTACAGCAGCAATCAGGGCAGCTATTCGCGCTACACCGGCGCCGCGCGCAGCGACGATGCGGGCTGGGCGACAAATTCCCCGCAGCGCTCGCAAAGCGATCGCTACAGCCACGCCGG
>CALMJG010000018.1 GCA_937864195.1 uncultured Novosphingobium sp. | reverse complement strand
ACGGCATTGGCGCGGCGGTGGATCAGGTCGCGAATCAGATCCTCGTTGTCCTCAAGCGTCAGGCCCGCCCAGCGCACCAGCGAATCGATCACCGGCATATGCCGCCCGTCAACGATCGCGGTATTCAGCATCTGGCCGATCAGCGGCGCAACCTCGAGCTTGTCGATCTGGCGGAACAGGCCGGATCGCACCTGTGTGCCGAGCCGTTCGGGATCGAGTGATTCGAGCACCTGCGCGGCCAGTTCAGCCGCCCCGCCGCTCAGCCGGGTGCTGCCGCCGCGCGCCGGATCGGCCAGCCAGTCGCCCGCCGCAGCCGCCAGGTTCATGTTCGCAAGCCGCCGCGCCACCACCTGCGGCGTGAGGAAGTTCTCGCGCAGGAAGGCCGCCATCGTATCGGCAATGCGGTCCTTGTTTTCCGGAATGATCGCCGTGTGGGGAATCGGCAGGCCCAGTGGGCGACGGAACAGCGCGGTCACCGCGAACCAGTCCGCCAGCCCGCCGACCATCGCCGCCTCGCTGAAGGCCAGGACATAGCCCCAGGCCGGGTGCAATCCCGCAAGTCGGTGGGCCACCACGAACAGGGCCGCCATGGCGACCAGCAGCCCGGTCGCAGTCAGGCGCATCTGCCGCGCCCGGTCGGCCGGCAGGCCGCCGCGCTGCGGCAGCGCGGGGCCGGCCATCGTCACTCCGCCGGCATGACCCGGCCTTCATCCTCGCCCGGGCGCGGGGGCGCGCCTTCCTTGTCGTGGCGGGGATCATAGGTCAGGAACATGCGCCTGAGCCTTGGCCCAAGCCGCTTTTCGAGTCCATCGGCAAGACTGAAACCGGCAGGCACGATCAGCAGCGTCAGCATGGTGGAAACGATCAGGCCCCCGATCACCACGGTGCCCATCGGCGCGCGCCAGGCCGAATCCCCGGCCAGCGACAGGGCCGTGGGGATCATGCCCGCGACCATTGCGACAGTGGTCATCACGATCGGCTGGGCGCGCTTGTGCCCGGCCTCGATGATCGCGGAATCCTTGTCCGCGCCCAGCGCCATTTCCTCGATCGCGAAGTCGATCAGCAGGATCGAATTCTTCGCGACGATCCCGAACAGCATCAGGATGCCGATGAACACCGGCATCGAGATCGGCTGGCCGGCGATCGCCAGCGCCAGCAGCCCGCCGAACGGCGCAAGGAACAGCGAGCCCATGTTGACCAGCGGCGAAACGAAGCGGTGATAGAGCAGCACCAGCACCGAGAAGACCAGCAGCACGCCCGCCACCAGCGCCTTGGCGAAGTTGGCGATCATTTCCTGCTGCCATTCGTCCTGGCCGAACGGCGCGTTGGAAATGCCCTGCGGCAGGTTCTGCATGATCGGCAGCTTGGCGATCGCCTTGTCCGCCTGGCCCTTGACCACGCCCGGCGCGAGGTCGGCGCCGACGAACACGCGGCGGCTCTGGTTATAGCGCTGGATCGTGGTCGGCCCGGAGCCAAAGCTGATCTCGGCCACGCGCGACAGCGGCACCGAGCCGCCGCTGGCGGTCGGCACCGGCAGGTTGCGGATCGTATCCAGGCTGCGGCGCGATTCGATCGGCAGCTTCACCCGTATCGGCACCTGCCGGTCCGAAAGCGAGAACTTCGCGGCGTTCTGGTCGATCTCGCCCTGGGTGGCGACGCGGATCGCCTGGCTGAGCGAGGTCGTGGTGACGCCTAGGCTTGCCGCAAGATCAAGCCGCGGCTTGATGATGATCTCAGGGCGCCGCATGTCCGCAGAGACGCGCGGCGCGACCACTTCCTTGAGGCCGCTCATCTGCTCGACCAGGGTGGCGGAGGCGCGCGCCAGCGCCTCGGGATCGGAGCCCGAGAGCATGACGTTGATCGCGCGGTTCGAGCCGCCTTGCGGTCCGGGGCCGCCGGCGCTGAAGTTGACCCGCGCATCGGGGATCTTCTGCAACTCAGGCGTCAGAGCGCGTTCGAAATCGGCGCGAGTGCGGTCCCGATCCTCGTTGAGCGTGATCAGCAGGAAGCCGCTGCCCTCGCGCACCCGCTCGAACACGGACTTGACGTCCGGTTCCTTGGCGAGGACTGCGGCAGCCTGGGCCATGACGGCCTCGGTCTGCTCCAGCGTGGTTCCCGGCACCATTTCCACCGAAGCGCGGCTGAACTGACCGTTGCCCTGCGGGAAGAATTCCTGCGGGACCACGGTGAAGAGCACGCCGGTAATCGTCAGCGCGCCAAGGCCGATGCCCAGCATCCAGATGCGGTGGTCGCGCAGCCGCGCCGTGAAGCGCTTGAAGTTGAAGCTCGCCCAGCCAAGGAAACCCTGGCCCTCACTGCCGCCATGGATGCGCGCGATCGCCGCACCCACCAGGATCGTGAGCGGTACCGCAACCAGGAACCCCGGCAGGAAGCCCATGAACAGCCCGCTCATCAGCCGGCTGGCGGCGGTAACCTGCTCGGCCGCTTCGGCGGCGGCGGCATTGGCCGGGGTGCGGGGCATCATCATCGCGATGGCCGCTGCCGCGCCGATCGCCAGGGGGGCGGCATAATAGGCCAACTTGGGCCTGACCCGCGTGAGCTGCCCGCGCAGTTGCTTTGCCCGGGCATTGTCGAGCGACCAACGCAGGACCTGCATGTAGCGGTCCATCGCCTTGCCCTCGCCATGCGAGGCATGGCCCTTGGCGTGGAGGAAATAGGCCGCGACCATCGGCGTTATCATCCGCGCGACGGCAAGGCTCATCAGCACGGCCGCGACCACGGTGAGGCCGAAGTTCTTGAAGAACTGTCCCGAAACGCCCGGCATAAGGCCAACCGGCAGGAACACCGCGACGATCGAGAAGGTGGTGGCAACCACGGCCAGCCCGATCTCGTCCGCCGCATCGATCGAGGCCTGGTACGCGCTCTTGCCCATGCGCATGTGCCGCACGATATTCTCGATCTCGACGATCGCATCGTCGACCAGCACCCCCGCGACCAGGCCGAGCGCGAGCAGGCTGAGCATGTTGAGCGAAAAGCCCATCATGTCCATGAACCAGAAGGTCGGGATCGAGGAGAGCGGGATTGCCAGCGCCGAAACGAAGGTGGCGCGCCAATCCCGCAGGAAGAAGAACACCACGATCACCGCCAGCACGGCGCCTTCGATCATCGACGCAATCGAGCTGTCATACTGCACCTTGACGTCATCGACCTCGGTCGCGAGCCGGGTGAACTGGACCGCGCCGCCCGTTTCCTTGGAGATCTTGTCGAGCACCCGAAGGGTTTCGTCATAGACCGCGACGTCGGATTCCCCGCGTGAGCGCGAGATCGAGAAGGTCACCACCTCGCGGCCGTTGATCTTCGCCTTCGACGTCAGTTCGCCATAGCGATCCTCGACCCGGGCCACGTCGGCAAGCTTGACCCGCCGTCCCGCGCCCAGCGCGATTTCGGTCTGCGACAGTTCGTAAGCGGACTTGGCATTGGCGAGCACGCGCACCGACTGGCGCGATCCGGCCACTTCGGCGCGGCCGCCGGCCGTGTTGAGATTGACCTGGCGCAGCGCCGTGTTGACCTGGCTGGCGGTGACGCCGAGCGCCTGCATCCGTGCCGGATCAAGCTCGACCAGGATTTCGCGGTCCACGCCGCCATTGCGTTCGACCGAAGCCATGCCCGGGATCGCCAGCAGGCGCTTGGCAATGCTGTCGTCGATGTACCACGACAACTGTTCGATCGTCATGTCGTTAGCGGTGACGGCAAAGAAGCCGATCGCGTTGGACGATGTCTGGGCCTTGATCACCTGCGGCTCGAGGATGCCGTCCGGCAGTTCGCCCCGCGCCTGGTCGACCGCGTTCTTCACCTCGTTCACCGCCTCGACGATGTCGGTCCCGATCTGGAACTCGACCATGGTCTGGCTGTTGCCCTCGCGCGCGGTCGAGGAAATCGTCTGGACGCCGCTGATCGAGCGGATCGCGCTTTCGACGCGCTGGGTGATCTGGTTCTCGATTTCGGCCGGCGCGGCGCCGGGCTGCGAGATCGAGACGATCACCATCGGAAATTCGATGTCCGGATCAGCCTGGATCTTCATTTCGCGGAACGAAACGATCCCGGCCAGGGTCAGGCCGATGAACAGGATGATCGGCACGACCGGGTTACGGATCGACCAGGCCGAGATGTTGCGAAAGTTCATGACGCCGCTCCGTCCGCCCCGGGCTACTTCGTTGCCGCGCGCGGCTGGACGGTCTGGTCCGGCTGGAGGAAGCCGCCCGCCCGCAGCACGATCCGCTCGTTACCGGCAAGGCCTTCGACCACGGCAATGCCGGTATCGGTCACCAGGCCGGTCCTGATCGGCCGGCGGCGCGCCTTGTTGTCCTTGTCGACCACGTAGACGAAGCTGCCCTTGTCATCGGATTGAATCGCGGATTCGGGCAGCATCGGCGCCACCACCGTGCCCGCCGTGATCTTCGCGCTGGCGAAGCCGCCGGGGCGCAGTTCAGGGGCATAGGCCAGCGCGATGCGCGCCGTGCCCTGGCGGGTCGCGGGATCGATCACCGGCGAAAGCTGCCAGACCTGACCGGTAAACGAGCGGTCGGTGCCGACCGGGGTAACCCTGGCCGCAACGCCCGGCGCAAGCTGGGCCAGGTCGGTTTCGCCGATCTGGGCTTTGAGTTCCATCTGCCCGCCCTCGGCCAGACGAAACAGCACGCCGCTGCCGCCGCTGACCACCTGGCCGGGCTCGATCCGCCGCTCAAGCACCAGCCCTGCGGCGGGCGCCACGACGTTCAGTCGGCGGGTCTGCGCCTGAAGCACGCCCAGCTGGGCGCCTGCCACCCGCACCTGGGCCAGCGCCGCATCGCGGGTTGCGCGCAGCCGGTCCACATCGGCCGTAGAGATGAAGCCCTTGTCGACCAGCTTGAGGGCGCGGTCATAATTTGCCTGGGCAAGGTCGGCATTCGCACGCGCGACCTGGACCTGCGCCGACTGGCTGGCCTGTTGCTGGATCTGGACCGAGCGGTCGATCACGGCCAGCACTTGCCCGCGCGCCACCCACTGGCCGGGCTCGACCAGCACGCTGACCACCTGGCCGCCTTCGCCCGCCACGCCGACCGGCTGCTCGCGCCGGGCGGCAAGCGTGCCGGTTACCGCGATCTCGCCCACGACGGTGGTCCGCCCGGGGGTGATCACGCTGACCACCGGTGCCTGGGCCTTCGCGCTCTTGGCCGGGTCCACCCCGGTATCGCGGGTAACGAACCAGATCGCGACCATGACCAGCAGCACCGCAATGCCGGCCAGGATCAGCCAGCGCCGCGAACGGCGGTCTTCCTCGCCCTCATAGAGCGGATTGCCGTCCGGCTGCTGGGCCGAAGCGCTGGCTGGATCGATCCTCGCGTCGAAGTTCATGCCGGAATAGCCCTTGCCGTCTCGTAATTGCCGGACACACCCCCACCGTAGCCGGGGGAACATGGCCATGCTGTATTATTTCACTATATCACCTGCCGCAAGCCGGGAACATCGTCCGCCGCGGAGAGAAATGCGGAATTCATCATAGGCCCGACCACCGCGCGAGGCAAACGAAGCCTCTGCAAACCGCCCAGAGCGGTCTGCGAACGGCAAGCGCAGGGCTTCAGCGCAGCCTGCCACGGCGGACCAGGTTGATCACCGCAAGCAGCAGCACGGCCCCCGCGAACGCAGCCAGCAGCGTGCGCCAATCGAACGGATCGCTGGTCAGGACGCCCGCGCCGAGCAGCCCGCCGAGCAGCAGCCGGCCCACCACCGAGCCGGCGCAACCGACCAGGACATTGGCGACCACCCCCATCGAGGCATCGCGGTTCATCACCAGGCTGGCCATCCAGCCGATGATCCCGCCGGCCACCAGCGCCACAGCGATGTTGAGAAATACCATGCACCCGTTCCCTTCGGACACGCCGAATCGACCGGGATGGCTTAGCTGCCCCCGGCCGATCGGCATAGGTTCCCGAAAGGGATCAGTACTTCAGCTGGCGCTCGTACAGGTCACGGTAGTGCTGGATGCGCGTGACGCGCAGTCCCTGCATGCCCGAACGATCGACCGCCCGCTGCCACGAGGCAAACTCCTCGAGCGTCAGCCCGTAGCGTTCGCAGACTTCGTCGATGGTCAGCAGACCGCCGTTCACCGCAGCCACGACTTCGGCTTTGCGCCGCACCACCCAGCGGGTCGTGTTCGGCGCAGGCAGCGATTCCAGCGTCAGCGGCTCGCCGAGCGGGCCGATCACCATCGCAGGTCGAATCTTCTGGTTCTCGATCATCATTGTCCTCGACCGCCGGTCATGGCTTGCCCGGCGATGACCCAATCATTGGCAGCAGCGGCTTTGCGATCTGCTAAATCAGTTGGGTTAACACCGCGTGAGGCACGTTCGCCCACCCTTAAGGCAGCAAAGCCGCCCGAAGCCGCCGCAGGCCCCGAATCGGCGCCGCGCAGCGCACCCCGCGCGGCATGAGCAGCCGCCAGCCGGGCATGCAGCCCGTGCCAGTCGAATCGCCGGGGTTCGGCATCTTGCGGCGGGGAATCCGCCGGGCCGCTCATGCGGGAAAAGAGTTCGGTTGCGATCACCATGGACCCGGTTCTAGGGCGACAAGGTCAAGATCGGGTAAAGCCGGGGTTTACGTTGCGTTGAGATTGCTTACCCGAATTTGTCGCGTGGCCCCGGGCAGGCAGGCGG
>CALMJG010000017.1 GCA_937864195.1 uncultured Novosphingobium sp. | reverse complement strand
ACGCCGCCGGTGGAGCCGAACCCACCGTCACCGCGCGCCGTCTCGTCGAGATGCTCCACCTCGACCCAGCCTGCACGGGTAACCGGCGCCAGCACCAGCTGGGCCACGCGGTCGCCGCGCAGGATGGCGAAGGGCTGCTGGCCGTGGTTGATCAGGATGATCTTCAGTTCGCCGCGATAGTCGCTGTCGATCGTGCCGGGGGTGTTGGGCACGGTGATCCCGTGCTTGAGCGCCAGGCCGGAGCGTGGCCGCACCTGGATCTCGTAGCCCGGCGGAATGGCCAGCGCGAGGCCGGTGGCAACCGCGTGGCGGCCGCCCGGCGGGATCGTGACTTCCTCGGCCGAGACGACGTCCATGCCGGATGCGCCGTTCGTGGCATAGGCGGGCAGGTCCAGCCCCTCGCCGTGGGACAGGCGTTTCACCAGCACCGGAACGTCACTTGGCGGCGAGTGCATCGGCAATCCTTTCGGCAAGGGCCATGGCGACCTGGTCCTTGGGCATTTCGGGCAGGCTTTCGACGCCTGCTCCGGTGACGATGTGGACCGCGTTGACTTCCCCGCCCATCACGTCGCCCGACACGTCGTTGGCAACGATCCAGTCGGCGCCCTTGCGGCGGCGCTTTTCGGTGGCGTGTTCGATCACCTTCTCGGTCTCGGCGGCGAAGCCGACCACCAGTTTCGGGCGCTTGTCGCTGACCGAAACGGTGGCGAGGATATCCGGGTTCTCGGTCAGCAGCAGCGCCGGCGGGGCGGAGCCGCGCTTCTTCATCTTCTCGGCCGCGACGTCCACTGTCCGCCAGTCGGCCACGGCGGCAACCATCACCGCGCAGTCGGCGGGCAGCGCGCGCTTGACCGCCTCGGCCATGTCACGCGCGGTTTCCACGTTCACGCGGTCAACCCCCGGCGGCGTGGGCAGGTGCACCGGCCCCGCGACCAGCGTGACCCGCGCGCCCAGCGCGGCGACGGCACCGGCAATGGCGAAGCCCTGCTTGCCGGACGAGCGATTGGCGATGTAGCGCACCGGGTCGATCGGTTCGTGCGTCGGGCCGGCAGTGATCAGCACATGGCGCCCCGTCAGCGGGCCATCGATAGGCAGTGCGGGTTCAAAATCGCCCTGCCCGGTCAGGAGGTCAGCGACCGGCAGGTCGGCCAGCATGTCGCCGGCCGGTTCGGGCGGCGCGGTATCGCCGACAAGGTGGTTGATCGCCTGGGCATCGGTCGGCGGCGCGGCCTTGGCCATGCCCTTCTGCGATAGCGGCGGGCCCGACGGCAGCAGGTCCGCAGGCGGGATTTCGGCTGCGGCCCCTTCGGGCGACACCAGCGGCGCTTCGCCCTCACCCGCTTTCCCGAACACCGCGTCCGACACGGTGGTGCGGTGGATCAGGCCGGCGTTGAGGCCGCCAAGATCATCGCTGGCGCCAAGGTCAGGCCCCGCCTCGCCCGCCAGCGGAGCCTCATGCCCCAGCGCGGCGCGGATCGCGGCCCAGATCGCGGGCGGTTCGGGCAGGCGGCCGGGGCCGTATTCGCCGCAGGCCATCGCGCCCTCGTCCGGATCGAGCACGGACACCCCCCGCTCGATCAGGGTGCGGACATTGGCCTGGGTGGCAGCATGCTCCCACATCCGCACGTTCATCGCGGGAACGGCCAGCACCGGCTTGTCGGTGGCGAGCAGCAGGGTGGTCGCCATGTCGTCGGCGATGCCGTGGGCCATCCGGGCCATCAGGTCGGCCGTCGCGGGGCAGACCACCACCAGATCGGCGGAGCGCGAGAGCTGGATATGGCCCATCTCGATCTCGCTGGTCAGATCCCACAGCGTGGTGTGCACCGGATTCTCGCTGAGCGCGGCAAGCGTCATGGCGGTGATGAACTTTGCGCCGCCCTCGGTCAGCACGCAGGTCACCTCGCCCCCGCCCTTGCGGATCAGGCGGATAAGTTCGCACGACTTGTAGGCGGCGATGCCGCCGCCGACGATCAGCAGGATGCGTGGTCCGGTCATGTCCGCCAGCTTTGCAATGGCAATCCCCCCTAGGCAACACAAACCGGCACGTCGGTCGCGACAGGCCTTGCTTTCCGGAATCCGTGGGGCACAAGGGTAAGCACCGGGTTAACGGGGGGAGTTACCGACCATGCGCGTGATCCTGACTGCACTGATCTTCCTGCTGGGGCTGTTCGACCTGTTCATGGGCCTCAATTTCCTGATGAATCCCCAGGCGACCGCACTGGGTTTCGGAATCGCGCCGACCGGCGTGCAGGGCCTGTCCACCCTGCGGGCGGACTTCACCGCCTTTTTCGGCGTGGTCGCGGTGTGCATGATGATCGGCGCCTGGCGCCGCAACGCCGACCTGCTGCTGGTCCCCGCCGCGCTGATGGGCACCGCCGTGGTGGTCCGCGCGATCAGCCTGGGAGTTGACGGCGGCTATCCGGGCTATCTTGTGCCGATGATCGTCGAGACGGTCCACGTTGCCCTGCTGGTCGCCGCGTGGAAGGTGCTGCCGCATCACAGGATCGAGGAACTGACTTCTTAGTCGGTGCGGAAGGCCCCTCCGGGCCTTCCTTGCAACACCGGCCCGCTCCCCCGGCCCGGTGTTGCAAGCCACATGCGGATGCAGTTGGCGCACCAGGCAAGGACTTCGGATAACTACCTCGCCGCCCTGACCAGCCCCTTCAGCGCCATCGGCGCCCAGGCCAGCCCCATCGCCAGCGTCGGGGCGACCATTGCGCCCCAGTAGTAATTGTCCGGCCGCCCCGCGAGCATGAAGGCCAGGCCATAGCCCAGCTGCAGCAGCGCGGCAAATTCGCCCGCCGCGCTTTTCCAGCCGGCCCAGCCCAGCACCATCAGCACCACCAGCGGTCCGGCCACGAAGTGCGGCAGCAGGCGCAGGTTGCTGGACAGGACCACGCTGGACAACCAGCCCGACAGGCCGCGCAGCACCAGCCAGTCCGGTCCTTCGGGGTCGCTGGGCAGCACCAGCTGCGCCACAAGATGGAGATGCACGGCCAGCCCGACCACGAAGGCCAGGGCCAGCGCGCTCCACGCCGCGCCTTCCTTCCAGTCGCGCCGCCACAGCGCCATGGCCGCCATCAGCAGGACGAAGGGCAGCGCGTGTTCGCGGATCGCGAGCGCCAGCGCCGCCACGGCCAGAGCCGCACCCCACTTGCGACCCGGCCGGTGCAGGCCGAAAGCCAGCGCCAGCAGCATCCCCGACCACAGCTCGTGCAGGGTGAAGAAATAGCGGTTGAAACCCAGCGAGGCCCCCAGCGCCAGCAGCGCCATGGCAATCATCCGGCGGTCCGCGCCGCCCGGTTCTTCGCCCAGCCGCCGCCACCACGCGGCAAGAACCGCCAGGACCAGCAGCGCCGAGGCCGCGACCTGCCCGCCATCCCCCAGCCAGGCCAGGAGATAGGCCAGGGTCGGCAGACGCACCGCCACCCCCGGCCGCAGCGGATAGTGCGAGCGGCGATGCTCCTCTGCCGCGACGGTATAGTAATTCTCGCCCTTGCCGATCCGCTCGATCACCCGGTCGTACAGCGCCAGGTCGTCGTCGCGCGGGCGCGGCGTGCCGGTTTCGCCCCGGATCTGCTGGGCGAGGGTGACAGTGGCAATCTTCTGCTCCGCCGCGCGGATCGGAACGATAGCCGATGCGACCAGCAGCGCCACAAGCGCCAGCAGGGCGGCGCGCGCGGCGGTTTTCGGCCAGGCGGCAAAGCGATCGTACCCCGATGCAATCCCGTCAGTCATCCGTGCCCGCGCCTCCTGCCGGATTTTCTCTGCCCTCAGAGGCAGGTTCGCGCAAGGCAGAGGGGTCGGTTAGCTTGCGATTCAGCGGCGCGCGCCTACATTGCCTGACTGAAAGGATCGAAGCGCAATGAACGAGGACAAGCCGACCGGGAATCCGTGGATGAAGAACCTGCTCGTCTGGGGCGGGATCATCATGGTGGTCCTGCTGGTGATCTCGATGTTCAACGCCCGCACCGATGCGCAGGCGACGCTGGTCCCCTATTCCGATTTCCGCGCGCGGGTGGCCGATGGCTCGGTCGAATCCGTCCAGATCGGCGAGACCAAGATCACCGGCAAGTACCGCGACGGCAAGCAGTTCTCCACCGTGCCCGTGCCGGGCGACCTTACCCTGCAGCAGTCGCTGCAGGAAAAGGGCGTGAAGTACGAAGGCAAGCCGGCGGATGAAAGCAGCCTGTTCCTCTACCTGCTGGTCCAGTCGCTGCCGTTCCTGCTGATCCTCGCGGTCGCCTTCTTCGCCTTCCGCCAGGTCCAGAAGGGCGGCGGCGCGGGCGGGGCAATGGGCTTTGGCAAGTCCAAGGCCAAGATGCTCACCGAAAAGCAGGGCCGCGTCACCTTCGACGACGTGGCCGGCATCGACGAGGCGCGCGAGGAGCTTGAGGAAATCGTCGAGTTCCTGAAGGACCCGCACCGCTTTGCCAAGCTGGGCGGCCAGATCCCCAAGGGCGCGCTGCTGGTCGGCTCGCCCGGCACCGGCAAGACCCTGCTGGCCCGCGCGATCGCGGGTGAAGCGGGCGTGCCGTTCTTCACCATTTCCGGTTCCGACTTCGTCGAAATGTTCGTCGGCGTGGGTGCCAGCCGCGTGCGCGACATGTTCGAGCAGGCGAAGAAGAACGCGCCCTGCATCGTCTTCATTGACGAAATCGACGCGGTCGGCCGCCATCGCGGCCATGGTCTCGGCAATTCCAACGACGAGCGCGAACAGACGCTCAACCAGCTGCTGGTCGAAATGGACGGGTTCGAGGCGAACGAGGGCATCATCATCATCGCCGCGACCAACCGTCCGGACGTGCTCGACCCGGCGCTGCTGCGCCCGGGCCGCTTCGACCGGCAGGTGGTGGTTCCCGTCCCCGACATCGAGGGGCGCGAGAAGATCCTCGCCGTGCACATGAAGAAGGTGCCGCTGGCCCCCGATGTCGACAGCCGCACCATCGCGCGCGGCACCCCGGGCTTCTCGGGCGCAGACCTTGCCAACCTGGTCAACGAGGCGGCGCTGCTCGCCGCGCGGCGCAACAAGCGCCTCGTCGCCATGCGCGAGTTCGAGGACGCCAAGGACAAGGTGATGATGGGCGCCGAGCGGCGATCGATGGTGATGACCGAGGACGAGAAGAAGATGACCGCCTATCACGAGGCCGGCCATGCGATCGTCTCGATCAACGAACCCGCGAGCGACCCGATCCACAAGGCGACGATCATCCCGCGCGGCCGCGCGCTGGGCATGGTCATGCGCCTGCCGGAGCGCGACAGCTATTCCTACCACCGCGACAAGATGCACGCGAACCTGTCGGTCAGCATGGGCGGGCGCGTGGCCGAGGAGCTGATCTTCGGGCACGACAAGGTCAGTTCCGGCGCGAGCAGCGACATCCAGTACGCCACCGGCCTTGCCCGCAACATGGTCACCAAGTGGGGCATGTCGGACAAGCTCGGCCCGCTCCAGTACGAGGAGCAGCAGGAAGGCTATCTCGGCTATGGCGGGTCGGCGCGGCTGTTCGCCTCGGACGAGACCAACAAGCTGATCGACAAGGAAATCCGCGGTCTGGTCGACGGCGCCCACAAGCGCGCGACCGATATCCTCAAGACCAACGAGGACAAGCTGCACCTGCTGGCGAACGCCCTGCTGGAATACGAAACCCTGTCCGGCGAGGAAATCGCCCAGCTGATGGACGGCGGCAAGATCGACCGGCCCGACGTTCCGGCCGGCCCCAGCCTGGTCCAGCCGGTACGCGGCTCCGCAATCCCCAAGGCGGGCAAGCGCTTCGCCGGGGCAGAAGCCTGACGGCAGACCCGGGCGGGGGCCGGATCAGGCCCCCGTCTGCGCCAGCAGCAATACCGTGAAGAGGATCAGCGCGGAAGCTGAGATCATCAGCAGCGCCCAGGTGCGCCAGAGCGCGCTTGCCCGCCCCAGCGCATAGGCCCCGCGCAGCTGGCGGTACATATGGACCGGCGGCACCAGCAGGGCGACCATGCCCAGGAACGGCACCCCGGCCGCCGCACCCAGCGCCAGCACGGTGAGCAGCAGCGTCATGAAGCACAGCGAATAGGTGACGAACACCGTGTGGTCGTACAGGCCGTAGCGGCGGCGCCAGGCGAACAGCAGCCACACGAACGGCACCGAAATCGGGATCAGCGCCCAGCTGAACTTGTAGGCGTTGTTCTGCAGCTTGTAGAGCGCCAGCCCGGGATTGGTGTTGAAGGCCGTGGCGGCGTGCTGCAGCAGCGGCAGGTCGGTCGACAGGTTCGCCCTGCTGATACCGGTCGGCTCCAGCTCCCTGCCAACCTCGCCCATCGCCTCGACCGCGCTTTCGCGGCCGGCAATCTCGCCGTCGATCGCCTCCGTCGATTTGCCCGCCCGCGCCAGTTCCGCGCGCTGCTGGCGCAGGGCGGCAAGCTCCTGCTCGTTCTGGGCGAGGCCCGCCGTGGCCGCATCCTTGACCTCGACCGGGGACGGCCCGCTGACCTGCTTCATCACCGCGAACATCAGGAACACGCTGAACAGGAACAGGGCGATGGGCGAAACATAGCTCGCGCGCCGCCCGTCGATGTACTCGCGGGTCAGCCGCCCGGGCTGCCAGGCGAGCATTGGCAGGGTGCGCCAGATCTTGCCCTCGAAGTGGAACACCCCGTGCAGCAGATCGTGAAAGAAGGCCCCCAGGGTGCGGTGGACGTGTGCCGCCTGGCCGCAACCGTGGCAATGCGGCCCGACCAGCACCGTGCCGCAATTGAGGCAGGCGGCCTCATGCGTGTGCCCGTCCGCCCCGACTTCGCCATGGGCAGGCTCAATCGCCCGCGCCGCCAGCGCACCCGCGGCGATGTCGCCGACGACTTCCTCGCTGCCTGCCATCTGCGGTCTCCCCTTGCCGGAGCGCGTTCATGGTCTTGCAAGCTTCGCTCGGTCAAGCCATCACCGCAGTCCTGTTGCAGGAGATACCGATGAACAGCCGCTTGTTGCCGGTCGTGGCCGCCCTGGCCCTCACCGCCGCGCCCGCCCTCGCCGCCGGAGGCGACATGAGCGTCGCCATGTTCCTGTCCAGGGTCGATGCCCTGAAGGCCAAGGGGCCGATGGCGCTGCTCTCCCCCGATCTCAAGGTGCTGAAGAGCGAAGGCGAAGCGGCGGGCGCAGCCTACCGCGCGCGGCTGGTGGCCGAACGCAGCGCCGGCAAGCCCAGCTCCTGCCCGCCCAAGGGCGCGACAGTCAGCCAGGATCAGGTGCTTTCCCACCTTCGCACCTACCCGGCCGGCACGCGCGAGCGGACTTCGATGAAGACCGCGATGGCGGACCTCTTCATCAAGACCTACCCCTGCCGCTAGGCTGATCTGCCGGAATTC
>CALMJG010000016.1 GCA_937864195.1 uncultured Novosphingobium sp. | reverse complement strand
GTCGCCTTGGGCCTGAAGAAGTACTTCAGGGTCAGCCAGTGCGCCTTCACGAATTCCCAGAGGGTGAAGCTCTTGACGAGCTGCGCGAGTGTCATGCGCCGTACCTCGTGAACATCAGGTAGCCGCTCACCAGGACGACGAACAGCAGTGAAACGGGGAGAAACACCTTCCAGCCCAGGCGCATCAGCTGGTCATAGCGATAGCGCGGCACAGTGGCCTTCACCCAAGAGAAGATGAAGAAGAAGACGAAGATCTTGATGAACAGCCACAGCCAGCCCGGGATCAGGTAGAGCGGAGCCCACTCGACCGGCGGCAGCCACCCGCCCCAGAACAGCGTCGCGTTAAGCGCGCACATCAGCAGGACGTTGGCATATTCGCCCAGCCAGTAGAGCGCGAAGGCCATCGACGAGTATTCGGTCTGGTAACCAGCGACCAGTTCGCTTTCCGCCTCGGTCAGGTCGAAGGGCGCGCGCTGGGTTTCGGCCATACCCGAGATCAGGAACATTACCGCCATCGGGAACAGCAGCGGGTTGAACCCGAAGCCGTTGAAAATGCCAAGGATGTTATGCTCGCGCTGGGCCAGGACGATCGCGTTCATGTTGAACGAATCCGCCCACAGCACGACGCAGATCAGGATGAAACCGATCGACACTTCGTAGGAGATCATCTGCGCCGAGGCGCGCATCGCCGAGAAGAACGGATACTTCGAATTCGACGCCCAGCCCGCAATCACCGTGCCGTAGACGCCGAGCGACGAGATCGCGAGCACGTAGAGCAGGCCGACGTTGATGTCCGCCAGGATCGCGCCCGAATTGAACGGGATCACCGCCCAGGCCATCAGCGCGACGGTAAAGGTGATGATTGGCGCGATCAGGAACAGGCCCTTGTTGGCCGCTGCCGGAATGATCGTTTCCTGCAGCATGACCTTGAGGCCGTCGGCGAAGCTCTGCAGCAGGCCCCAGGGACCGACGACGTTCGGCCCGCGCCGCAGCGCCATCGCCGCCCAGATCTTGCGGTCGGCATAGATGATCATCGCCACGCTGAGCATCAGCGGCAGGGCGATGAGCAGAACGCCCGCGATGGTCGCGGTCAGCCAGGCCCAGTCATAGGGCATCCATTGTCCGAAGAATTCGGTCATTCCGCCGCCTCCGCGAAGTCTTCACCGTGCAGCAGTTCCGCCGAGCAGCGCTGCATGGTCTCGCTCGCCCGAGCGATCGGGTTGGTGAGATAGAAGTCCTTGACCGGATAGGCCTCGATCACGCCTTCGGCCCCGATCTTGCCTGCACCCTTGCCGGCCTTGGGCAGTGCGCCGTAATCGGCGAGGCCCTCGCGGCCCAGAGCCGGAACCTCGGCCGCCATCGCGGCGCGCAGTTCGTCAAAGCTGTCGAAGCCGACCGTCACGCCAAGCGCGTCAGCCATGGCCCGCAGGATCGTCCAGTCCTCGCGCGCGTCACCCGGCGCGAACACCGCCTTGTCGGCGCGCTGCACGCGGCCTTCGGTGTTGACGTAGGTGCCGGCCTTCTCGGTGAAGGCGGCAGCGGGCAGGATCACGTCCGCCGCGTGGGCGCCCTTGTCGCCGTGATGGCCGATGTAGACGATCATCGAGCCGGCAAAGCGGGTGTAGTCCACCTCGTCCGCGCCCAGCGAGATCACCATCTTCGGCTTGGCGGCCACCAGGTCGGCAATACCGCCCTGCTGGAAGTAACCGAGCATCAGCCCGCCCATCCGCGAGGCCGAGAAGTGCAGCGCGTTGAAGCCGTTCCAGCCCTCGCGGACCATGCCGTACTTCTCGCTGAGCGCGAGGCAGGCATCGAGCGCGCCCTTGGCGAGACCCGCGCCGCCAATGATCAGCGCCGGACGCTCCGCCGCCTTCAGCGCCGCGTCGGCTTCCTTGGGCAGCTTGTTCAGCACGGCGAGATCGTTGCCGAGGAAGGTGACCGGATAGGTCGTGTCCCATTCCGGCCCGACCACGAAGATCTTCGCGCCGCGCTTGGCCGCTTTGCGCAGCCGCGCATTCAGCACGGCGGCTTCCCAGCGGACGTGGCTGCCCACGATCAGCAGGGCATCGGTTTCCTCGATCCCGCCGAGGCCGGAGTTGAAGTTGACCGCCGCAAGGTTGGTGCAATCGTAGGCAAGTCCCGTCTGGCGCCCTTCGAGCAAGCTGGAGCCAAGCGCCCCAGCCAGCTTCTTGGCCGCAAACAGGGTTTCGCAATCGACCATGTCTCCGGCCAGAACAGCCACGCTGCTGCCGGGGTTGATCTTCGCCACGGCGGCCAGCGCCTCTTCCCAGGTCACCGCTTCGAGCCTGCCGTCGCGGCGCAGCCACGGACGGTCGAGACGGCGGCGGGTCAGGCCGTCGACCTGGAAGCGGGCCTTGTCGCTCAGCCATTCCTCGTTGACGTCATCGTTGACGCGCGGGAGTACGCGCAGGACCTCGCGGCCCCGGCTATCGATCCGGATGTTGGAGCCGAGCGCGTCGGACACGTCGATGCCGAGCGTCTTCTTCAGCTCCCAGGGCCGCGCCTCGAAGGCATAGGGCCGGCTGGTGAGCGCGCCGACCGGGCAGAGGTCGATCACGTTGGCCGAAAGCTCGTGGGCCGAGGCTTTCTCCAGATAGGTCGTGATCTGCATCGCCTCGCCGCGATAGAGCGCGCCGATTTCGTCCACGCCCGCGATCTCTTCCGAGAATCGCACGCAGCGGGTGCACTGGATGCAGCGGGTCATCACCGTCTTGATCAGTGGGCCCATGTACTTCTCGGTCACCGCGCGCTTCGGCTCGTGATAGCGCGAGTGGCCGCGGCCATAGGCGACCGACTGGTCCTGCAGGTCGCATTCGCCGCCCTGGTCGCAGATCGGGCAGTCGAGCGGGTGGTTGATGAGGAGGAACTCCATCACCCCTTCCCGCGCCTTCTTGACCATCGGGCTGTCGGTCTTGATCACCTGACCCTCGGCAGCGGGCAGCGCGCAGCTGGCCTGCGGCTTCGGCGGCCCGGGGGCGACCTCCACCAGGCACATCCGGCAATTGCCGGCGATGCTGAGGCGCTCGTGATAGCAGAAGCGCGGGATTTCCTTGCCGGCCAGCTCGCAGGCCTGCAGCACGGTCGCGCCGGCAGGGACTTCGAGTTCAAGGCCGTCTACGGTTACCTTGGGCATTACGAGCTCGCTCCATTCGAGGTCGCGGCGTGGGACAGGCGATAAAGGGCGACCGCGAAGGCGCCCCTCAAGGTCTCGCGATCGAAACCAGCGGTCTCGCCGGGGGCCAGGCACTCGCTCATCGCGGGGGCCAGGGCCTTGATCGCGGTCAGTTCGGCATCGGTTTCGATGGCGGTATCGATCACGGCGCGCGACAGCGCCGGTTCACGCCGGACGATGCATTCCCCGAACCTGAGGCGGGTATTGACCAGCACCTTCTTGGCGATGCCGCGCTGCTGGGCCTCGATCCGATCCTGCGGCAGGGCCTTGCCATCCCTGTCGGTGGTGCGGACGGGGGTGGGCTCGGCATAGGTCAGCGGGGCGACCGCCGCAAACCCGGAGGCTGGGGCAGAAAGTCCATCTGCCTTGATCAGCGCCTCGGCCAGCGACCCCAGCATGGTATCGTTGCTCATGATCGAGACCATGCTGCTCTTGGGCAGGCATTCGCCCTGAACCAGGCGTTTGCCAGTTCCTTCGAGCAACTGGCGATCGCCGCCAGCCATCACGTAGGCGCGGGCAAGATCATGTTCGCGCTTGACGACGCACTGCCCCATGAAGGCGAGGACCCGGCGCCCTTCTTCCTTGCTGAGCACCTCGACCGGGCGCGCGAATGCACCCGCCGGCAGGGCCGTCGCCAGGACCAGGGCAAGGGTGAGCCTCAGCTTCACTCTGCCGCCTCGCGCACGTTTTCGGCGATCCGGCGCTCGATTTCGGGGCGGAAATGGCGAATGAGGCCCTGGATCGGCCAGGCGGCCGCATCACCCAGGGCGCAGATGGTGTGGCCTTCGACCTGCTTGGTCACGTCCCACAGCATGTCGATTTCGCCCACGTCGGCGTCGCCGGTGCGCAGGCGCTCCATCACCCGCCACATCCAGCCCGTGCCTTCGCGGCAGGGGGTGCACTGGCCGCAGGACTCGTGCTTGTAGAAGTAGGACAGGCGGCTGATCGCGCGGACGATGTCGGTCGACTTGTCCATGACGATGACCGCTGCCGTACCGAGACCCGAGCCGACGGCGCGCAGGCCGTCGAAGTCCATCGGCGCATCCCAGATTTCCGCCGCCGGAACGAGCGGAACCGAGGAGCCGCCGGGGATCACGGCCAGCAGGTTGTCCTTGCCGCCGCGAATGCCGCCGCAGTGCTTTTCGATCAGTTCGCTGAACGGGATCGACATGGCCTCTTCGACCACGCACGGCTTTTCGACATGGCCGCTGATCTGGAACAGCTTGGTGCCCTTGTTGTTATCGCGCCCGAAGGACGAGAACCAGGCCGCGCCGCGCCGCAGGATCGTGGGGGCAACCGCGATCGATTCCACGTTGTTGACCGTGGTCGGGCAGCCATAGAGGCCCGCGCCCGCGGGGAACGGGGGCTTGAGGCGCGGCTGGCCCTTCTTGCCCTCGATCGATTCAATCATCGCGGTCTCTTCGCCGCAGATGTAGGCGCCCGCGCCGCGGTGCACGAAGACGTCGAAATCGTAGCCGGAGTTGCAGGCGTTCTTGCCGATCAGGCCCGCGTCATAGGCTTCCTGCACGGCGGCGAACAGGGTCTCCGCCTCGCGGATGTATTCGCCGCGAATGTAAATGTAGGCGGCGCGCGCGCGCATCGCGAAACCGGCGACCAGCGCGCCCTCGATCAGCTTGTGCGGATCGTGGCGGATGAT
>CALMJG010000015.1 GCA_937864195.1 uncultured Novosphingobium sp. | reverse complement strand
ACCTGTGGCCTCTGCCTTCGGAGGGCAGCGCTCTATCCAGCTGAGCTACGGGTGCGTGGGAGGGCCGGTTAGCAGGGCGGAGGCAGTTGCGCCAGTACCTTGTTGCGGGTGAGGCCCGCAGTTAGCAATTTGGCAAGCGTCCTCCGCTTAAAGGCACGGAATGAACGCTTTTTCGAGCATCGGACCCGCCAACCCGCCGACCGGCGGGAGTTTGCCTGCTTCGGGGCGTCCCGAATTCGGCCAGGCCTCGGCCAGCGGGATGAGCATGAAGTGGTCGGCGCTGCACGACGCGGCCGGCGTCGTGGCCATGCTGGCCGGAATTGCCGCCGAACCGATGCGCCCGGAAGTGCGCAACTTTCCAGCCCTGATGCGCGATTGCGGCGGTTGGCGCAGGTCTCTTGCAGACCAGGGGATCGAAGACCTGAGCGCGGTCATGGAACCGGGCCTGGCCGCCCTGCTTGCGGTCCACGCGCGCGGGATCGATCCGGCGACGGCCGCGCTGGCGCTGTGGCAGGAGTTCTGTGCCGCGCGGGCCGCGCTGCTGGCCCTGACCCCGCCCCCAGAGGAGCCGGCGCCGCGCCGCTTCACCTGACCGGGCATCGACTCCCGCTTGCGAAGTTCATATTATGTTCTAAAACTGCGGAAATGTCCGCAGCACCAATCGAGCCGATTCGAGAACCCGCCGACTGTCCCGCTGACGCAGAAGCCCGGGCCGCGCGCGGCGTTGCCCGCGGGATCGGCCGGCTGTTTGCCCGCAACGACATCTGGTGCCTGCCGGAAATGCCGCTGCGGTCCGGTCGGCGTGCCGACCTGATGGGGATCGACGCCAAGGGCCAGCTGGTCATCGTCGAGATCAAGGTCAGCCGCGCGGATCTGCTCGGCGACGCCAAGTGGACCGACTACCTCGATCATTGCGACCGGTTCTACTGGGGGCTGGCAGCCCATCTCGATCGCGCCTGCATGGAGCAGGACGCCTTCCTGCCGGCACGCTGCGGCCTGATCGTGGCGGATGGCTATGATGCGGAGATCCTGCGCCCGGCAGCTACGGTCCCGCTGGCAGCCGCGCGCCGCAAGGCCGAGACCGAGCGGCTGGCACGGGCCGCGCTGCGCCGGCACAGTGCGCTGATCGATCCGAGGCTGTCAGGCTGGGCAGTCTGACGCGTGCGGAGCTGGGATAGCCTCGCGCTGCTGTTGGCCGCGCTCAATCTCTGGACCTTCGCCAGCTTCTGGCACGACAAGCGCCAGGCAATCGGCGGCGGCTGGCGGGTGCCCGAGGGGCGGCTGCTGCTGCTGTCCGCGCTGGGCGGAAGCCCGGCCGCCTTCGCCGCGCGCCACCTGTTTCGCCACAAGACGCGCAAACAACCCTTCGTCACCCTGCTCTGGCTGATCGCCTTGCTCCAGCTGGGCGTGCTGGGCGGGTGGGTCTGGGCCGGAATGCCCTTGCCAAGCACGGGCGGAGTGCCACAAGGCGGGGCGTGAGCACCGCACCCCCGCCACAGGAAACCAGTCTCCTCGCCCCGGGCCGCGCCCTGGCCCCATTCCGGTTCCCGGCCTTCCGGGCGATCTGGACAGCGAATCTCGTTTCCAATTTCGGCTCGATGATCCAGTCGGTCGGCGCGGCCTGGCTGATGACCGACCTGACCACATCGCACCAGCTGGTCGCGCTGGTCCAGGCATCGACGACGATTCCCTTCATGGTCCTGGCCGTCTTCGCCGGGGCCATCGCCGACAATTATGACCGGCGGCTGGTGATGCTGGCGGCGCAGGCGGGAATGCTGGTGGTGTCGGCCACACTGGCCGTGCTGACCCTGCTCGGCCAGATCGGGCCGCTTTCGCTGCTCGCCTGCACTCTGGCGGTGGGCTGCGGAACGGCGCTCAACGGTCCGGCGTGGCAGGCATCGGTGCGGATGCAGGTCGGCCCGGCGGACCTGCCCCAGGCGATCTCGCTCAACACCATTGCCTTCAACCTGGCGCGCAGCGTGGGGCCGGCGCTGGGCGGCCTGCTGATTTCACTGACCGGCCCGGAAGTGGGCTTCACGCTCAACGCGTTCAGCTATCTGGCGCTGATCATCGTCCTGCTGCGCTGGAGACCTGAACACCCGCCCCGCCAGCGCCAGCCGATGCTGGCCTCGACCATGACCGGCCTGCGGTTCTGCGCGGGATCGGATCCGGTGCGCCGGGTGCTGCTGCGCGGCCTGCTGTTCGGTTTCGGCGCGGCGGGCGTGCAGGGGCTGCTGCCGCTGCTGGTGCGGCATCAGTTGCGGGGCGGCGAAGTCCAGTACGGGATGGTTCTGGGCGCGTTTGGGATCGGCTCGATCCTGACTGCGCTGTGGGTCGCGCAGGCGCGCCGGCGCTGGGGCAGCGAGACGGTGGTCACGGTCGCATCGCTTGCCTTTGCGGTCGCCGTTGTGCCGCTTGCCTTCACCCAATCGCTGGCGGTGGCGCTGGCCTGCCTGCTGGTCGCGGGCGGGGGCTGGGTGGCCACGCTGACCACGCTCAACGTCGCGATGCAATTGCGCTCGCCCGAGGCGATCCTGGGGCGCTGCATGGCGATCTACCAGGCGGTGACTTTCGGCGGCATGGCGATCGGCGCCTATGCGCTGGGGCTGGTCGCGGACATGACCGGAACCAGCGCGGCGATCCTTGGCGCGGCGGGCTTCATGGCCGGCGCCCTGCCGCTGCTGCGCCGGTTCGCGCCGATGCCCACGCGCGAGGAAGGCCGTGTCGCGGCCTGACGCGGTGACGTCATGCAGCGGCCGCACAAAAGTTGCGGCGCGACTTAACAGTTAATTTACCACGTTGCGCCAGAACGGAGTCCAACAGGGCTTGGTGGGGTTCCACATGGATACGTATCGCGGTAATTTTCTGGACAGCGCCGACAGCGCCCAGGACGAATATGATCTTGGCGAGGACGAAATCGTCCGCGAGGCGCCGCCCGCGATCATCGGCCAGGATGAACGCCGCATGCAGGTGCGGGCCTACAACCACTGGGCCAGCCTGCTCGACAACCGCAATTTCCCCTCGATCGAGGATCTCGATCCCGAAGCCCTGCCCGATTTCGGCCCGTTCAGCGTGCTGCTGGATTTCACCGGCGGGATCGAGAATCCGTCGATCCGGTTCCTGGGAGACAAGCTGGCCGAGGAATGCGGCGCCGATGGCGAGATCTCAACCCTGGCCGACGTGCCCAGCCGGTCGCTGCTGTCGCGCATCACCGACCATTACATGCAGATTCTTGCCAACCAGGCGCCGATCGGCTTCGAGGCCGAATTCGTCAACCAGTGCGAGGCGACGATCCTCTATCGCGGGATCCTGTTGCCGTTCTCCAGCGACGACGAGACGATCGACTTCATCTACGGCGTGATCAACTGGAAGGAACTGGCCGACCAGAAGACCACCGACGCCCTGCTGCTGGAAATCGACCAGGCGCTGGAAAACCCGCCGGCTGGCTCCGCACGGGGCGATGCGCTGACCGACTGGGCCGATGGTCCGGCCGACATGCGCGATGACGATGACGTGCTCGACCTCGCGGGCCTTGATCTGGACGACCACGGCGACCACGGCGGGCTGCCCCAGCCGGCCTTCGGCGGCGAGGAATTCGGCAACGACGATTTCGCGGCCCCGGTGCCAGCCGCCGAAAATGCCTCGGACATGGAACTGGCCGACTGGCTCGCATCGGCCCGCGAACTGGCCGACGCCGCGCGCGGATCGGAAGATCGCACCCGCCAGGCGCTCTATGCCGCGATCGGCCGGGCCTATGATTTCTCGCTCGCGGCGGCGGAAGCGCCCGGGGAATTTGCCGAACTGGTCGCCGATTCGGGCCTGACCGTCCAGGACCGCGCGCCGATGACCCCGGTGGTCAAGCTGGTGTTCGGCGCGGACTATGACAAGACGCGGCTGACCGAATATGCCTCGGCGCTGAGCCACGCCCACCGCCTGCAATTGAACCGGGGTTCGCTGTCGCGCTACCTGGGCGAGTTTCCGGGCGGGCTGAAGGGCGTGGTCACCGAGGAACGCCGGATCAAGCGCGAGGAGGCCGGCCTGCCCGCCGAACAGCGCGATACCCCGCGCGAAGCCCTGGCCCGCAAGCTGCGCAAGCTGGACTATGCCCCGCTCGACGCGGTGGCGAGCGAGGGCAGCGAATTCACCCTGCTGGTCGCCCGCCGCCTGCCCGATGGCCAGGTGGTCCTGCTGGGCGAGATCGCCGAGGACATCGCCCTGCTCGAGCGCGCGGCCCGCAAGCTGATTGCCTGACACCAACTCTGCCTGAACAGCGAGAGGGGGGCGCCGTTCCTTTGGGAATAGCGCCCTTCGCTGTTTTCAGTGATAGACTGCGCCCATGACACTGGTAGCAGGGCGAAGGCGGATCGGCATGACGGCATGGATCGCGGGAATCGTGCTGCTGGCCGGACTGCTCGCCTATGCCGGAATGAAAGTCGCGATCGCCCGCAATCCTGCGGGAACGCTCGACATGGCTGATCGCATCCTGGGCGGCGCCGGGGGCGCGCGGGTGGAATCGACCGGGCTGGCCTATGGACCGCTGCCGCGCCAGCGGCTGGAGGTGATCGTGCCCGATGCGCCCGCCGCCGCGCCCCGGCCCGTGCTGGTCTTCATCCACGGCGGCGGCTGGGACAGCGGCGATGCGGCGGATTACCACTTCATCGGCCGGACCTTCGCCCGCCAGGGCTATGTCGTGGTGCTGCCGACCTATCGCCTGACCCCCGAAGGGGTCTTTCCCCGGATGCTCGAAGACGGCGCCATGGCGCTCGCCTGGGTCCAGGCCAATATCGCGCGGCACGGCGGAGATCCGGGCCGCGTGGTGCTGGCCGGACACAGCGCGGGAGCCTACAACGCGGTGATGCTGGCGCTCGAGCGGCAGTGGCTTGGCCGAGCCGGGGTCGAAGACGGCTTCATCAAGGGCGTGATCGGCCTGTCCGGGCCTTACGACTTCTTCCCCTTCACCAGCGATGCGGCGCGCAAGGCTTTCGCCCATGTCGCCCCGCCCGAGCAGACCCAGCCGATCCGCTTCGTGCGCGGCGATGCCCCGCCGATGCTGCTGATCACCGGCGACGAGGACACCACGGTCAAGCCCCGCAACACCGCCGCACTCGCCGCCGCGCTGCGCAAGGTGGGCGCGAGGGTGGAGGAACTGCATCTGCCGGGCATCGACCATTCGCAGCCGGTCATGAAACTGGCCGCGCCTTTTGCGCGCGACGGGCGCGTGCGCGAGGCGATGCTGGCCTTTCTGCAGCGCACGACCCGGCCTTCAGCGCTGGTTCAGGCGCAGGTCCGCTAGGTCGCCGTCGATGCGCGCACTCTCCCGCCTCTTCGCCCACGCCGTTGCCGCGATTGCCGCGCTGGGCATTGCCGTGCAGCCTGCCGCCGCCCAGTCGATCCTGCGCGATGCGGAGACGGAGGCGCTGCTGCGCGACATGGCCAACCCGCTCGTCAGCGCCGCCGGGCTCGATCCGCGCAACGTCGACGTGGTGATGATCAACGATCCCTCGCTCAACGCCTTCGTCGCGGGGGGACAGGTCGTCTACCTCCATTCCGGCCTGATCAACGAGGCCGGCAGCGCCAACGAGGTGCAGGGCGTCATCGCCCACGAACTGGGCCATATCACCGGCGGCCACGTGATCAGCGATGGCGGCGGCAAGGCGGCGACGGGCATCTCGATTCTCTCCCTGCTGCTCGGCGTGGCGGCGGCGGCGGCAGGTGCCGGGGACGCGGCGATGGGCGTGCTGATGGCGGGCCAGCAGGCCGCGCTTGGCAAGTACCTGGCGTTCAGCCGCGGGCAGGAAGCCAGCGCCGACGCGGCAGGTGCGCAATACCTGTCGAAGGCGGGGATTACCGGACGCGGATCGATCAGCTTCTTCAAGCGGCTCCAGAACATGGAATACCGCTATGGCTATACCCGCAATGCCGACAGCGAGTTCTACTCCACCCACCCCGTCACCTCGGACCGGATCACCACGCTGGAGGACACCTACCAGGCTGACCCGGCATGGAGCAGGCCGCCCGATCCCGCGATCGAGGAACGGTTCCAGCGGGTGAAGGCCAAGCTGGTGGGCTATGTTTCCGAACCTCAGCGCACGCTGCAACTCTATCCCGTAACGGTGAACACCGTGCCGGCGCGCTATGCCCGGGCCTATGCCTTCCACAAGGACGCCCAGCTCGACAAGGCCATGGCCGAGGTCGACGCGCTGCTCGCCGCGGCCCCCGCCGATCCCTATTTCCTCGAGCTCAAGGGGCAGATCCTCCTCGAGGCGGGCAAGCCGCGTGACGCGCTGGCCCCGCTGCGCCGCGCGACCGAGCTGACCGCCAACCAGCCGCTGATCGCCACCACCTTCGGCCATGCCCTGATCGCCACCGAGGACAAGGCCAATTTCCGCGAGGCAGAGCGCGTGCTCAAGGCCGCCGTCGCGCGCGACCGCGAGAATCCGTTCGCCTGGTATCAGCTCGGCACGGTCTATGCCGCGAATGGCGACATGCCCCGCGCGCGGCTGGCCAGCGCGGAGCAGCAGGCAATGGGCCTGCAGTTCCAGCAGGCGCTGGCCAGCGCCGAAGCGGCAGAGGCAGGGCTGCCCAAGGGCTCGCCCGACTGGCTGCGCGCGCAGGACATCGCGATGCAGGCCCGCGCAGAGATTGAACGCCGGGCCAAACGCAAGTAGGCGCAGGCGATGACCAAGGCTCCGGCGCGTTCGCCCTCAACCCTCGTGCTCCTGCTGGCCGGCACGATTCTCCTGCTGACAGGCGCGATCGGCGGCTGGATGTTCGAATCCCGGCGGATGGCGCAGGCGGTGCGCACCACCCTGCTCGAAAACCCGGAGATCCTCCCCGAAGCGATGGAGAAGCTGCGCGAGCGCGAGACCGGCAAGCAGGTCGATGCCCTGGCTGACAAGCTGACCACGCCTTTCCCCGGTGCCGTTCTGGGGAATCCGCAGGGCAAGGTTACCCTGGTCGAGTTCACCGACTTTGCCTGCACCTATTGCCGCGCCAGCGTGGCCGAGGTCGAGGCGCTGATCGCCGCCAACCCCGATCTCAGGGTGGTCGTGCGGGAAATGCCGATCCTCTCGCCGCAGAGCGCGGAAGCGGCCCGCATGGGACTGGCTGCGGCGGAGCAGGGCAAGTACGCCGCCTTCCACAAGGCGATGTTCGCCGCCGGACGGCCCGATGCCCGCACCATCGCCGCCGCCGCGCAGGCCGCCGGGCTCGACATGGAGCGCGCACGCAAGGCGATCGCCAATCCCGCGATCGATGCGGAGCTGGCGGCCAATCTCGACCATGCGCGCCAGCTGGGCTTTGACGGAACGCCAAGCTGGGTGATCGGCGACAAGGCCTTCTCGGGCGCGGTTGGCCGCGACATCCTCCAGAAGGCGATTGCCGAGGCACGCGAATCGTAGGATTTCGCCTCCCCCTGCTTTTCTGCTAGCATTGCGCCATGGCCGTGCTGCCCTTTCACCCGACCCCCTTCTTTGCCAACAAGAACCGCGCCTTCTGGCGGCTGCAAGCCGTGGGATGGGGCGGCGCGATGCTGCTGCGGGTGATGTCGAGCCTCGCCAACGACCAGCCGCTGTCGTTCCTGGTCCTGGTGGTGATCGAAACGATCACCGGCTTTTCGATCTCGCTGATCCTCGCGGTGATCTATCGCCAGCTGATCAACCGCCGGCCGATCGTCACCTGGGGCGTGACCGCGCTGGTCCTGCCCTTCGCGGCGGGGCTCTATGCCTTCATCGATGCCTGGGTGATCGGTCTCTACCGCTCGGACGGCGCCACCGGCTTCCCGCAGCTGTTCCTTGGCGTGTTCTTCTTCGACGCGATGCTGCTGGGGGCCTGGTCGGCGCTCTATTACGCGATCAATTTCTTCCTCCAGATCGAGGAACAGAACGACCAGTTGCTGCGGCTGGAAAACCAGGCAACCCAGGCCCAGCTGGCCATGCTGCGCTACCAGCTCAACCCGCACTTCCTGTTCAACACGCTGAACTCGATCTCGACGCTGGTGCTGCTCAAGCAGACCGAGCCGGCGAATGCCATGCTCAGCCGGCTGTCCTCGTTTCTGCGCTACACCCTGGTGAACGAGCCGACCGGCCGCGTGACCGTGGCGCAGGAGGTGGAGACGCTGAAGCTCTACCTCGACATCGAGCGGATGCGGTTCGAGGAACGGCTGCGCACCGCGTTCCGGATCGATCCGGTGACGGAAGGCGCGCTGCTGCCTTCGCTGCTGCTTCAGCCGCTGGTCGAAAACGCGATCAAATACGCGGTGGGCCCTCAGGAATCCGGGGCGGAAATCACCATCTCGGCGCAACTCGTCGGTCCAAACCTTCGCATCACCGTCTCCGACACCGGACCGGGATTGCAAAATACGGCTGGCGGCAACAGATTCGCTGGCGTGACCTTCGATGGCGGCGAACCCGTTTCCACCGGCGTGGGCCTGGCGAACATCCGCGACCGGCTTGCGCAGGCCTATGGCGAGGACCATCGCTTTGAAACGATGGAACCGCCCGAGGGCGGATTTGCCGTACTCATCGAAATCCCATTCGAACGCCGCGAAGTCGCGGCGTCGGCGATCCCCGCCGAAGTACGCCCGGCGCTGGCCGGCTGAAACCCGATCGGAACCATCCATGACCATCCGCACCATCCTCGTCGACGATGAGAAGCTGGCGATCCAGGGGCTGATGCTGCGCCTCGAGAAGTTCCCGGACGTCGAGGTGATCGACACCTGCTCCAACGGGCGCGAGGCGATCCGCAAGATCAAGACCGAGAAGCCCGATCTGGTCTTCCTCGACATCCAGATGCCCGGGTTCGACGGGTTCTCCGTGGTCAAGGGCGTGATGGAGATCGAGCCCCCGCTGATTGTCTTCGTCACGGCCTATCAGGAACACGCCGTGCGCGCCTTCGAGGCGAACGCGGTCAACTACCTGATGAAGCCGGTGGACGAGGACAAGCTGGCCGACACGCTGGAGCGGGTGCGCACCCGCATCGCCGAGAAGCGGTCTGCCGAGGAGGCCGAAAAGCTCAAGACCGTGCTGGCCGAAGTCGCCCCCGATGCGATCGAGGCAATGCCGGAAGAGGGCGAAACCGCCGGCCGCTATGAAAAGCTCATCAACATCAAGGACAAGGGGCAAATCTTCCGCGTCGACGTCGATTCAATCGAACGGATCGAGGCGGCGGGCGACTACATGGTGATCTATACCGCCGACAACAGCCTGATCCTGCGCGAGACGATGAAGGATCTTGAACGCAGGCTCGATCCACGCGTGTTCCAGCGGGTCCACCGCAGCTGGATCGTCAATCTCAACCAGGTCCGCCAGGTCAAGCCGCACACCAACGGCGAATGCTTCCTGATCCTCGAATCCGGCGCCGACGTGAAGGTCAGCCGTTCCTACCGCGACGTGGTGGCGCGCTTCGTCCACTGAGGCCCGGCGGCAACGGGACGAGAGGCCATGGCGAGCGAAAGTCCCTCCCTGTCCATCACCCCGCTGGGGCCGCAGGACCTGCCTGCCGCCCTTGCCCTGCAGGCACAGGCCTACCCCCCGTTCCTCGTCGAGGACGAAGCCGCCTTCCTGAGCCGGATCGCGCTGCCGGCTTCCTATTGCCTGGGCGCGAGGCAGGGAAACCGGCTGCTGGGCTATCTGCTTGCCCATGGCTGGAGCCACCGCTCACCGCCGCCGCTGGGCAGCGTGCTCGCGGATGACGGCCCCGGCGAGGTGCTGTTCATCCACGACCTTGCGGTTTCTCCCGAGCAGCGCGGGCTGAAGGTCGGCCAAAGGCTCGTCGCGCGCGCGGCCGAGCTGGCCGTTCGCGATGGCCTGCGCCGCGCGGAGCTGATCGCGGTCGAAGGCGCAGCCGAATACTGGCGCACCCTGGGCTTTGCCGAAGAGGCCGTGTCCGGCGAATTGGGGGAGAAACTTGCGACCTATGGCTCGCGCGCACGCTGGATGACGCGCGAAATCCCCTGAGCGCCGAATGCGATGGAATCCGGCATTCATCTTGAGTAATCGGGGGCATGACCCAATTCACCCTCCCCGGCTTCGACCTGTCCGCCTTCGTCCGCGCCACGCTTGACGAGGATCTTGGCCTCGGCCTGCCGGGCGGGGGACGCGACGTGACCTGCGAAAGCGTGATCCCCGCCGATGCGCGCTTTTCCGGCACGATGGACAGCCGCGATGCGATCACCGTCGCCGGCCTGCCGATCGCCGCGGAATTCTTCCGCGCGCTCGATCCCACCATGGAGATCGAACTGCTGGTGAAGGACGGCGCGCAGGTTCCCGCCGGGACCGACCTGATGCGCCTGTCCGGCAATGCCCGCGCGATGCTGACCGCCGAACGCTCGGCGCTCAACACGGTCCAGCACCTCTCGGGCGTGGCCACGCTGACGCGCCAGTATGTCGACGCAATGCAGGGCAATGCGACCCTGCTCGATACCCGCAAGACCATCCCCGGGCTGCGTCACCTCGAAAAGTACGCCGTGCGGATGGGCGGCGCTCAGAACCACCGCATGGGGCTGTGGGACGCGGCGATGATCAAGGACAATCACGTCGCCGTCGCGGGCGGAGTGACCGAGGCGGTGCGCCGCGCCAAGGATGCCGGGGTGACCTGGATCATCTGCGAGGTCGACCATATCGACCAGATCGAACCGGCGCTGGCGGGCGGCACCAGCCACCTGCTATGCGACAACATGACCCCGGCACAGCTGCGCGAAGCGGTCGCGCTGGTGGCGGGCCGGGTGCCGATCGAAGCCTCGGGCGGGGTCAGGCTCGACACGATTGCCGCAATTGCCGCGACGGGCGTCACCTACGTCTCGGTTGGCAGACTGACGCAAAGCGCCCCGGCGGCTGACATCGGCCTGGATTTCACCCCGCTATGAGGAGCGCGCTTGGGGCGCTGCTGCTGGCGCTGCCCGGTCCAGCCCTGGCCCAGGCCTACCAGTGCCAGGCGCCGCAGGAGATCGAGATGCCGCGCCCGGTCCAGCCGGACGGGCCGGTCCGCAAGACGCGGATCACCGGCTATACCCTGGCGATCAGCTGGTCGCCCGAATTCTGCCGGGGACGCGCGGGAAGCGATCCCGGGAACCTGCAATGCAATGGCCGGATCGGCCGCTTCGGTTTCGTGCTGCACGGCCTCTGGCCCAACAGCGGTGGCGGCAAGTACCCGCAGTGGTGCGCCCTGACCCCGCGTCCCAGCGCCGAAGACCTGAAGGCCAACCTCTGCATGACGCCGGTGCCCTGGCTGCTGGAGCACGAATGGGCCAAGCACGGCAGTTGCATGGCCCGCACTCCCGGCGCCTATTTCCGCTCCGCCGCGATCCTGTGGAACTCGATTCGCCTGCCCGATGCCGACCAGCTTTCGCGGCAGGAGTTCCTGACCGCCGGAGAGATCAGGAGGGCATTCGCCGCGCTCAATCCCGCGCTGCCCCGCAATGCCATCGGCATCCGCAGCGGCAATGGCGGCTGGCTGCGCGAAGTGCACCTCTGCTACGGCAAGGACTTCATGCCCAAGGCCTGCGAGCCGCGCGCGCTGGGCCCGCGCGACACTGTGCCGCTGAAGATCTGGCGCGGGCTCTAACGCCGCGCCTTGAAGAAATCGCGCAGCAGGGCGGCGGCCTCCGCCTCGCCCATTCCGGAATAGACCTCGGGCGCGTGGAGGCATTGCTCATGCTCGAACACCCGCGCGCCGTGCTCCACCGCCCCGCCCTTGGGATCGGCCGCCGCGTAATAGAGCCGGGCGATTCGCGCATGGGCAATGGCACCGGCGCACATCGCGCAGGGTTCCAGCGTCACCCACAGCTCGCAGCCATCCAGCCGCTCGTTGCCCAGCGCCTGGGCGGCAGCGCGAATCGCAAGGATTTCCGCATGACCGGTCGGGTCGCGCAAGCCGCGCGGCGCATTGTGCGAGGCGGCGATCACTACGCCATCCCTGATCACCACCGCGCCGATCGGCACTTCCCCCGCCGACTCGCCAGCGCGGGCCTGTTCCAGCGCCAGCCGCATCGGTTCGGGGAGGGGCCACTTGCTCATTTTCGCGGGATTGGCGGGGATACCTTGACCTTACAAGGGTGAATCGGTAATGGCGCGCCTTCCCCCGAATGGGTATCACGTTTTCAAGCGAGTGAAGCCATGTCCCGTATTTGCGAACTGACCGGCAAGGGTCGCCAGGTCGGCCACAACGTCAGCCACGCCAACAACAAGACCAAGCGCGTCTTCCTGCCCAACCTGCAGAACGTCACGCTGATGTCCGATGGACTGGACAAGAGCTTCAAGTTCCGCGTTTCGACGCAGGGCCTGCGCTCGGTCGAGCACGTCGGCGGCCTCGACAACTGGCTGCTCAAGACCTCGGACGAAAAGCTTTCGGACACCGCTCTGAAGGTGAAGCGCGAGCTCAAGAAGCAGGCCGCAGCCGCCGCCTGAACCCGGTCGGCTCCTTCGGGGGCCGGACCAGGCCAATAGCAGGGCGCGCGAATCGTTCGCGCGCCTTTTGCTATGTCCGCTGTCAGCGAACCGGTGCCGGCAGTTCCATGCGCCACAGCAAGGTCTGCTGGGTCACCGCACTGTTGTCGTCGCTGATCAGCCAGACCACAACCGCGCCGTCCCTGCCGGGCTCCACCGCCAGGCCTTCGAAATTGTCGGTCTGCAGCGGACCGGCGTTCAGGTCCGCGATTTCCCGCGCGCGCCACACCTGGCCCGGCGCGATCCCGGCCGGGTCGGCAATCGCCAGCTTGATCAGGAAACGCGCCGGAATCGGCCAGCGCAGCCGCCGCATCAGCACCAGCACGCGCCCATCGGGCAGCTGCGCCATGTCCACCGGGCGGTAACCGGCGGGCCCTGCGAAGCCGAAGTGCCGCGCCGCGCCCAAATCGGTCGGATCGCCCGGAAACAGTAGCGCGGGGTGAACCTTGCCGCCCTCTTCGCTGGACGCCTCCGACACCGCCACGAACCGCCCGTCTGCCAATCGCAGCATGGCTTCCGCGCCGGAATTGATCGGCCAGCGGCGCATCTCTTCGGGCTGGCGGATCGCCTCGCCCTGCAGCCCCGGAGCATGGCGCGAGATCGCGTTGCGGCCTTCCAGCGCGATCCATATCCGTCCGCTCTCCGGATCGCGGGTCGCGGATTCGATGTCGAGGTTTTCCTTGTAGCGCGCGTCATCGGGGAAGGTGGCGCTGATCCGGGTGTCACCGCCCTGCCCGGGCTGCGGCATGTCCAGCCAGTAACCCCGGTCGCTGAAGGCCAGCAGGCGACCCGGCCGGGCCACCAGCAGCGCCGACCAGCCGCCGAAATCGGTGTTCGGGCTGATCAGCCGCCAGGCTCCGGTCAGGCGCAGCGGGCCGTAGCTGCAACACTCCGGCCCGCGCGGCACGGCCCGCGAATCGACGGCCTGGGCGTGATTGGGCCGCAGCGGCAGGCTGCGCAGCCATACCCCCGGAGCGAGGCCCAGGATGACGAACAGGATCACGGCCCGGCGTAGCATCGCCCCCCTGTGGTCGTCCCGGGAGGCCAAGGCAAGAGCCAGCAGGGGGCGGCGCGATTGACGCACCACCCCGCCCCGGCGCATGGTGGCGCGACAATCAGGTTTTCCGGGAGACAGCCCCTTGCGCCACCAGCTCCGAATCGCCGCCAGCACCGTGCTGGCCTTCACTGCCGCACCGGCATTTGCCGACAAGCCGGTAGAGGTTGCAACCCAGCCGCCGGTGTTCCGCGCGGTGATCGATTGCAAGGCTCTGCCCGACCCCCAGGCGCGGCTCGCCTGTTATGACAGGACTGTCGGCGCGCTCGCCAACGCGGCGGAGACGCGCGACGTACTGGTGGTCGACCGGGCGACCGCGCGATCGACCAAGCGCAGCCTGTTCGGCATGGCGCTGCCCCGCATCAAGCTGTTCGGCGACAACGACGACGAGGAGATCGAGCAGATCGAGAGCAGCATCGCCTCGGCCTATGACGCGAAGGACGGGCTGAGCGTGTTCGTGCTGGCCGATGGCGCGCGCTGGAAGCAGACCGAAGGCCGCTATACCTTTCCCAAGGCCGGCCAGCCGATCGTGATCCGCCGCGCCGCGCTGGGCAGCTTCTTTGCCAAGGTCGACAACCAGGCGGCGGTGCGCGTGATCCGGCTACCCCAGGGCCAGTAGGCGCAGGCCCCAGCCCGTCAGTTGGACGTGTTCCACGACTTGCTGGTCATCTCTTCATAGGTGTCGCGCGCGTTCTGGTTGCCGATCGCGTCGGACTTTTGCCACTGCGCATTGGTGCGGCAGGAATAGAGCTTTTTCACCAGTGATCCGATTTCCGGCGAGCTTTTGCAGCGGATGTAATACGGATGGCTTTTGGGCAAGCCGGCGTTGAAGGCGCGGATTTCCTTCTGCGACATTGCCTTGGGATCGGGTTCGGACACCTGCGTCTGCGCCGCTTCGATGGCGGCGCCTTCAGCGGCGATCACGAGGAGCAGGGCTTCGATCATCGTGGTTGACCTCTTTGGGACTCTGGCGACGCGTCGCCGCATCGCTTGCTGCGTGGCCGCAGATTAGCCCGCCCGATCCGGTTTGTCGCGTGGAACTGGCCGGCGGGGTCAGTTGCCGTTGGACCAGCCCTTTTGCAGGCCTTCCACCGCCTCGCGGGCTTCCTGGTTGCTCAGGTTCTCGACCCGCGCCCACTCCTGGTTGGTCCGGCAATCGGTCCGTTTCTTGACCAGCGATCCGATCTCGTCGATTCGCTTGCAGCGGATGTAGTTGGGATGATCGCGCGCCAGGGTGCGGTTATAGGCGCGAACCTCGGACATCTTCATCGTGATCGGGCCGCTGACCAGCTTGGGCGGCGCCTCTGCCGTGGGGGCATTGGCGAGGGTCAGGGCGACAAGGGCAGCGAACATGGGGCTTCTCCCGGTTGCAGGCCGGCAGGCTAGACCCGGCTCCGCCCGGCTGCAAGGTTGCAGCGATCAACCGAGCGCGGCGTCGGAAGCGGCGATATAGTCGATGATCGCCTGCCGTTCCGGTTCGGAGATGTGCGGGTTCCAGGCATCGAGGATCAGGATCGCGCGGCGCTGGTCGCTGCCGTTCATCGCCTCGTGATCGATCGTGTCGTCAAAGGCGAAGGCCTTGCCCTCCACCCATTCGCGGGTTTCGCCGCCGACCCGGAACCAGCACTTTTCCGGGATGTCGAGCGCCAGGTGGATGATCGCCCGCATGTTGGTGACGCCGGTATGCGGCGGAATGTGGCTGTGGGGCTTAAGGATCGAGAAGAACGCGCTCGGCCCGCGCCCCGGGATCCGCAGCAGGGGCAGGCGATCGAGCAGGGCGGCGGTCTGCGGGCAGCGCTCATGCACCGGCAGGTTGGCCTGGCCGTATTCCCACAGGAAGCACGCTCCCCAATCGAGCGAATGATCGAGCGCGCTCCATTCGCTGGGCGGGGAGCCCTCTTCCATCCTGACATAGGGCCGGATCGCGTCGCCCGGATCGGCCAGCAGGCTTTCCAGCTCAGCCTTGATCACCGCCGCATTGGCTTCCAGTTCATCGAGCCAGGGGAAGTGCTTGCGATCGAAATACTCGTCGGCGGGAAGGAAGGGGTAATACAGCCCCGCGCATTCGTTGTGATAGGTGGAGCGGCGGCCCAGCGCCCGATCGACGAAGGCCGTGATCCGGCGTTGCTCCGTCTCGCCCCACTGGCCCTTTCCCGCTGCCAGCACGGCATCGGCGCTGGCGGCCATGCGCGCCCGCAGCGCGTCGCAATAGGCCAGGCCCGCCGCCAGTTCCTGTTCGACCTGGGGGGAAAGCCCCGGCTGGCGATCCACCAGCTGGCGCACGTTGTTCCACGCCACCAGCGCGGCCTGCTCTTCGCGGCGGCGCTGGAGCAATTGTGCCAGCCGCAGCTGCGATCCGAAGTCGAGCCGATCGATCGCCAGCGCCCGGTCAAGCGCGGCGCGTTCGCCCGCATCGTTGCCCGCCAGACGGTGGCCGTGGGCCAGGTTGCGCCACAGGGCCAGGGCCCCGGGATCGGCCGCAGTCGCGCGGGTAAAGGCCCGAACCGCGGCAGGCCCGTCGCCGGCACGGATCGCGGCCATGCCTTCAGCGTTGGCTTCAAGCGCTTCGCGCGGTGGCTGGGGCGGGGCCTGGGTCACTGTGCAGCGAGGGATAGGCCCGCGTCCGCTTCGCCGCAAGGGGTGTTGCCGCTGGGCCGGGGCACCTCTAACCTCCCGGCATGGCTCAAACTTCCGCTGCCTTGCTGAACGACCCCGAATGGCTGGCCCACCGCCTGGTCGAAGGGACCGACGCGGCCCGTTTCGTCCGCGTGCCCCGCGCCCGGCATGGTGCGACTCCGTTCCTGACCGATGCCGATCTGGGAGCGACGGAGATTGGCGGAGACGTCGCGCTGCACGACTGCCTGGCCCTGCCGGGCGACGCGACGCTGGGCCTCCTGTTCCATTCAGCCTTCTGCGGATCGACCATGCTGGTCCGCGCGCTCGACCGGCCGGGAGCGGCGATGGGGCTGTCGGAGCCGGTGATCCTCAACGACGTGGTCGGCATGCGCCGCCGGGGAGCCGATCCCCGCGCGGTCGCCCGCGCCGCCGATGCGGCGACGCGCCTGCTGGCCCGCCCGTTCGGCGCGGGCGAGGCGGTGATCGTCAAGCCGTCCAACGTGATCAACCCCCTGGCCGAGCTGCTGCTGGCGCTGCGTCCGCAGGCGCGCGGCCTGTTCCTTTACGCGCCGCTCGAAACCTTCCTGATTTCGGTGGCGCGCAAGGGCTTGTGGTGCCGGCTGTGGGTGCGCGAACTGCTGGAAGGCCAACTGCGCGACGGTTTCATCCAGCTTGGCTTCACGCCGGAGGATCTGTTTCGCCAGACCGACCTGCAGGTTGCGGCAACCGGTTGGCTGGCGCAGCACCTGCATTTCGCGCGGCTGGCCGAGAAGCTGGGACCGCAGCGCCTGCGCAGCCTCGATGCCGACCGGATGACCGCACGGCCCGCAGAAGCGGTCGCCGCCGCCGCCGCGCAGTTCGGCCTGACGCTCGATGCCGGCGCAGTGGCGGAAATCGCCAGCGGACCGGCCTTCACCCGTCATTCGAAGTCGGGCGCGGCCTTTACTCCCGAAGACCGGCGGGCCGAATACGCCCAGGCACGGGCAGCCTATGGCGACGAGATCGACAAGGTGCTCGAATGGGCAAAGGCGGTTGCCGATTCTGCCGGAGCGGCGATGGAAGGCCCCTTTCCGCTGCTTCAGGCATAGCCGAAGCGGTCGATCCACGGCTGGAGCAGCGGCATCACGGGCGCAAGGTACTCGGCATAGGGCTCCCACTGGCGGGTGCCGTCGTAAAGCCCGCGCTGGACCTGCCCCGCGCTGGCAGTGGAGACCCCGCGCCGCGCCGCCGTGCGGTCGAACCGGCGCAGCTCCTCGCTCCATTCCAGGCCCAGGAAGGCGCAGATCGCCTGGGTCGCCGCATCGAAATCACGGACCAGGCGGTGGTAGTGCACCTCGTGGACCCTGAGCGGCAGGCGATCGAGGCAGGCCTGGGTCAGCCGCATCAGCGCATCGTAATGGCGCGCGGCGCTTTCCAGCGTGGTGTAATCGAGCGTGCCGCTGGTCATGGCAAAATTGGTGCGGAAGCAGGACCAGACCACGTCGCGCGGATCGCGCCGCATCACCAGAACCCTCGCATCGGGGAACAGCCGCGCGATCAGCGGCAGACGCGTGCCCTTGAGCGGGTCCATGTCGACGAAGCAGCGCGTATCTTGCGGCACTCCGGCCTCGGCAACCTTGTCCCAATAGGCGCGGCGCAGAGGATCCAGCGCCGAACCGTCCAGCGCGGCAAAGCGGGCGAGGCCGGAGACGACTTCGGCGCGGCTGCCCGAGAGATAGTCGCGGTCCGCCGCCGCCAGGGTCGGGCGCTCTTCCAGCGCGGCGACGCCGGGCAGGGTGGCGATGACGTTTTCAAGCAGGGTCGTGCCTGAACGCGGATAGCCAAGCAGGAAGACATGGGCTGGGCGAGCCTCGGCAGCGGCGGCAATCGGCGCCTCTGGCCAGGGATCGACTGCCGCGAAACCTTCGGCAATGGCCTCGATGAAATCGCCGTGGCGCATGTGGCCGACGGCGGCATCGGCGTGGATCGCGGCAAAATCGGCCTTGGAGCGGGCATAGGCAGCGTAGGCACCCGCACGGTCCTTCAGCCGATCGAGCGCATCACCAAGGGTGACGAGCGTGAGCATCCGGTCGAAATTCGCCTCGGCCATGGTTGCGGCGAGCGGGGCGAGCAGGTCGCGCGCGCGTTCCGCCTTGCCATCGGCGATGTCGGCGCGCGCCAGTGCCGTCGCGGCAACGATGTTGCGGGGATCGAGCGAAAGCGCGCGCTCGGCCCGGGCGCGGGCCTCGGCCCAGTTGCCGTCGCGGGCGGCAAGCGCGGCGAGCCCGGCGTGGGCCGGAGCGCTGCCGGGCGCGAGTTCGGCCGCGCGGGCAAAGCTGTGGCGCGCGGCCTGGGCCGAGCCGCCGGACGAGAGGATCGCCCCGCGCTCCAGCCAGGCGTCGGGATAGTCCGGCCAGGCCGCGATCGCGGCATCGCAGGCCAGCACCGCATCGCGCAGCCGGCCGTTCTGGCGGTGGAAAATGGCAAGGCCGGTAAGCGTAGCGGGGTTGCCCGGCTCCATCGCCAGGGCGCGCTCAAACAGAGCCTGTGCGCCTGCATGGTCCCCACGCGCGGCAGCAGCGAGCGCGGCGACGGTATGGTCGTGGGCATCGCCGGTGCCCCGCGCGAGGGCGGCTTCGGCCTCGTGGGCGGCGGCGGCGAGGGCGGGATCGATCACCCGGGCAGATGGGCGGCAGGGGTCGGCGCTGTCAAGCTTTGGGCGGCAACCGCCCAAACGAAAGGGGCGGGCATTGCTGCCCGCCCCCACGTTGGTTGCCCAAGGCAGAAGTTATCAGAACTTCAGCTTGGCCGAGACCGCGAAGCGACGGCCCAGCGCGTCGTAGGTCGACGGATAGACGTTGCCGCTGTTGTACGAGGTGTTGCCGATCGTGTTGCCCACGACCTTGGGCTTGGTGTCGAACAGGTTCTGCACCGCAGCCGTGAAGGTCATGTTGTCGCTGACGTTGAAGCGCAGGGTGAAATCGAAGTAGCTCTTCGCGCCGATGCGACGGAAGTCTTCTTCGACCATGCAGCCGAAATCGTCAGTGGTCTGGTAGTTCGGGCACTGCTGGAACGCCGGGTTGCCGATGGCCGAGCTGGCCAGGCTGACCGGCAGCAGGACGCCAGCAGCGTTGCGGTTGGCGGCGTCGGCCGAAGCCGCGTCGTCAGCCAGCTGCTGGGGCTCGAACTTCACAGCGTCGATCCAGCGCCACAGCAGCGAGGCGTCGACCGGACCGATCGAGAGCGTCGTGCGCTGGCTGAACTGGAACTTCGGCTGGATCGAACCGGTGAACGAGCAGTTGACCGAATAGTAACCGGCGCATTCGCGGTCCAGGCTGGTAGCAGTCGCCTGGAACTTCGAATGGGCGGTGTAGTTACCCACGAACGACAGCGCCAGCTTCCCGAAGCCGAGATCGGTGTTGTAGTTCATGGCGAGGTCGATGCCCGAGGTTTCGAGCTTGCCGAGGTTGTTCAGCGGAGCGAACAGACCCGGAGTGGTTGCCGAATCGCCGTCGAGACCGCCGGTGATCGGGTTGCGCCGGATCACGGTGCAGTTCGGGTTGGTGGCGCTGCTGCCGGACAGGCTGCCGAAGCAGGCGCTGATCAGGTCACCCGGCAGCGGGTTGCCGATCACGTCCGTCACCTTGATGTTGTAGTAGTCCACAGACATCGAGAAGCGCGGCAGGAACGACGGCTGGAACACCGCGCCCAGGGTCCAGGTGGTGGCCTTTTCCGGAGCGAGGTTGAGGTTGCCGCCAGTGGTGATGTTGGCCTGGGCCGCAGTCGGGTTGGTGATCGAACCGATCGTGCCAGCCGGTGCGCCCTGCGCAATGCAGACCGCGCGCAGGTTGGCATTGTTGGTCGGAGCCGAACCGGCGCAGGGATCGACGCCCAGGTTGGTGAGCACCGTGGTCAGCGGGGTGAACAGTTCGCTGATGTTCGGAGCGCGCACCGCGCGGGCATAGTTGCCGCGCAGCTTGAGGTCCGCAATCGGTTCCCAGCTCAGGCCACCCTTCCAGGTCCAGGTGTCGGTCGAACCGCCGCCGTTGATCGAATACTTCGAGTAACGGGCACCGGCTTCGAGCGTCAGGCTGTTGAAGAACGGCTTGTCCTGCACCAGCGGAGCGACGATTTCGGCGTAGCCTTCCCACACGTTGTAACCGCCGTCGATGTCCGGAGCCGCACCGCCAGCGCCGCCGAGTTCACCCGGGGTCTTGGCGAGGAGGTCCGACGCCTGTTCGGCCTTGTAGGCGCGGTATTCGGCGCCCAGCGCGAAGTTGAAGGGCTCCGAAGCGCTCGGCAGGGCAAAGCCCATGTCGCCCGAAACGATGCCGCGGACCTGGGTCAGCGCGGTGCGGACCTTGGTTGAGCTGTTTTCGCTCAGGAAGTCAGCCATCGCCGGGGTGATCGAGCCATCGGCACCGAACAGGTTGACCGGAACGCAGCCGTTCGAGGTGTCCTGGCAGACCGGGTTGGCCAGCGTGCCGTTGACCAGCGCGCCCTGCCGCCAGCGCGACTGCAGGGTGTAGCCCTTGATCGTCTGGAGCTTTTCCGATTCGCCGTAGGAACCCGACAGATCCCAGTCGATCGAATCGGTGATCTTGCCGCGGAAGCCCAGGCGATAGTCGAACACGGTCGAGCTGTAATCGCTGATGCGCGGACCGACTTCGGTGGCGCGGCGGTTGAAGGTGATGCCCGGGTTCGGGTTGTAACCTTCGCCAGCTTCGATCACGCCGTTCTGGTTGTTGTCGAACGGCACGAAGCCGCCGGCACCAACCACGCGGTAGTGCGGATCGCTGGGACCGGTTGCCAGCGCGGCATTGGCGCATTCGGTCGGGCTGAAGCGCGGGATGTAGGCCGCCTGGCCCGAAACCGACGCGCCGGAGGCGTTGACGCCGTTGAGCGCCGGGGCGACGTTGAACGCGCAGAACTGGTTGCGCAGGGTCGCGGGCAGGAACGGGTTGTTGAGGTTGACCTGCACCGAACCGCCGAACGAGCCCGAAGGCGCGATGATGGTCGACACGGTGTTCTTCGAGAACATGCCGCGGGTGTAGACTTCCACCGCATCCGACACTTCATAGTTCGCCTGGGCAAAAATGTTGTAGCGGGTGAACGGCGTCTGGAAGACGTTGTACGGGTTGAAGTTGAAGAACGCGAAGGTGCCGACAGCGGCGCCCGCCGAGTTGATCTGGCGCAGGCCGCCGTTGGCCGCACCATCGGCGTTGGAGGCCAGCAGCGGGATCAGCGGGGTGTTGGTGCCTTCGTTGGGCTTGGTCGGATCGTAGTTCGGATTGGCAACCAGCCCGTTCTGGATCAGCGAGGTCAGCGTGTTGGGAGCGCCGTTGACCAGCGGACGCGTGCCCGCGAAGCGCGCCGGAACCGAGGTGCCCGAACCGGCCGTACCGCCCGAGTACGAGCTGATCTGTTCGATCGAGAAGTCGCGGTCGCCCTGGTAGATCGGGTCCGACTTCTGATAGCCGAGCGACAGCACGGCATTGCCGCGACCATCGTCGAAGTTGGCGCCAACGGTGACGTCGGCGCGGAAGAAGTTGCCATCGCCCTTCTGGGTGATCTGGTCGCCCACGGAGATCTCCACGCCCGCGAAGTCCTTGCGGGTGACGAAGTTGACGACGCCGGTGATGGCGTCCG
>CALMJG010000014.1 GCA_937864195.1 uncultured Novosphingobium sp. | reverse complement strand
AGCAAGGCGGCGGTGTTCGCCTATGGCGAGAGCCTGCGCGGCGAGTGCCGGCCGCAGGGCGTGCAGGTGGTCACCACCGCGCCGGGCTACATCGACACGCCGCTGACCCAGCGCAACCGCTACCGCATGCCGTTCCTGATGGCGCCCGAGGCCTTTGCCGACCGGGCCTTCGCGCACATCGGCGCCGGGGTGCGCAAGCGCTTCATCCCCTGGCAGATGGGGGGGGTGGCCGGCCTGCTAGGGCTCGGGCGGGGCGCGGCGGGCACCGCCGCTCTGGCCGGACCTGTCCTGGCCGCCGGTTCGGACCTGTCGCTGGCGCTCGGACTGCTGACCCTGTTCGTCGCGGCGATCGTCGCGACCTTCTCGCTGCGCTACATGCGGGCCGATGCGGGCTCCGACCGCTTCTTCCTGACGCTGGGCGCGTTGGTCGTAGCGGTCCTGGCCTTTCTGTTCACGGGCCACCTGGTCGTCCTGGGCGCCGCCTGGTGCGCCAGCGGCGTCCTGCTGGCGCGGCTGATCGGCCATGACCGCAAGTGGCACGAGGCGGGCGGTGCCGCGCGGCGCGCGCGCCGGGCGTTCGCGGTGGGCGATGCGGCCTTGCTGGCGGCACTGGGTCTGCTCGGCTGGCAGACGGGGGCCTGGCAGGTCGATGCGGTCCTGGCCGGGGCATCCGCCCTCCCCCCGCCGCTGATCAATGGTGCGGCGCTGCTGCTGGTGGTGGCCGCCGCGGCGCGCTGCGCGCTGGCGCCATTTTCCGGCTGGCTGCTTTCATCGATGACCGCGCCCACGCCGGTCTCTGCCCTGATGCACGCCGGGCTGGTCAATGCCGGCGGCTTCCTGCTGATCCGCTTCGCCCCGGTACTGGAAGCGGCGCCCGCCGCCCGGATCGCGGCCGTGGCGCTGGGCCTGTGCAGCGCGCTCTACGGCATCGGCATCATGCTGGTCCGGCCCGACGTGAAGCGCGCGCTGGCCGGCTCCACCGTCTCGCAGATGGGCTTCATGATCATGAGCTGCGGCCTGGGCGCCTATGCGGCGGCGCTGTGGCACATCATCGCCCACGGCCTGTTCAAGGCCTGGCTGTTCCTTGGCGCGGGCTCGGCGATCGGCATGAGGGCCGGAACGCCGGTGGCGGCGCTGCCCGGCGGGGCCACCCTGTTCATCGCCGCCGGCACGGCCGGGGTCGCGCTCGGGGTCGTCTGGTTCGGGGATGGCGATGGCGGCCTGGTGCCGCTGCTGCTGGGAGCCGCGACGGCGGCCTCGGCGCTGGTCGCCGCGCTGGGCGGCAAGACGCCAACGCGCGCGAAAATGACCGCGCTGCTGGCCCTGGCGGCCCTGATCGCCTTCCACGCCGCCGGCCTGACGCTCGCCGCAATGGCGGTCGGCGCGGATGCGACGCCCCTGCTGCCTGGCTGGGGTCTGCTGGCCCTGCTGCTCGCCTTCCTGAGCGCCTGGACCTGGCAGCAGCACCGCCTTGCGAGCGGGCGGGGACTGCCCCTGCCGCTCTACGTCCGCCTCATCAACGCAGGCGCCCTGCCTGCGACCGGCACGGGAGAAGCAAAGTGAACATGATGGTCCAATTGACCGCCGCCGACCCGGTTCTCACCCGGACCGAGGTGGCGGGACTGGTCGCACTGGCCGCTCGCACCGCCGCCCCGCTCTGGCCGCTGGAAAGCGCCATCGCCGTCAATCCGCTCGCCGGGTTCGAGGGCTTGCCGTTCGAGGCGGCGGTTCGGCTGGCGGCGCAGCGGTTCGGCGCGCGCCGGAGCCTGCCGCTTGGCCAGTGGCGCAAGCTGCTTGCGGCCGGAAAGCTTGACGAGCGGAGCCTGCGCGATGCGGCGATCCGGAAGCTGGGCGGCCTGAACGCGGCCTTCGAGCTGATCGGGCCGAACATCTCGCGGCTCGACCTGCTGATGGCCCGGCTGCTGCACCTGCCCGTGCAGGAACCCGGTGCCGGACCGGCGCCCCTCCCAGCCGATGCGGCCTTCATCGCGAAGTGGTGCGCGGCCTTCTTCGATCAGGGGCAAGCCTCCAGCCCGATGCCCAACCGCGAGCTGGGGCTTTACCGCGCGGTGCTGGCCGCCATCGGCCACGATCCCGACTTCCGCGCCCTGACCGGCGAGAGCGGACGGCACCTGCTGCTCAGCGTGCCGCGCGATCCGCTGGAAGCCATCGCCGAAGGGCTGCCGGCACTCGGCATTCCTGCCGGGCAGGAAGGGCCGAAGCTGGAAGAGCTGGTGGCCCGCCTGCCCGGCTGGGCGGGCCATATCCGCTGGCGCAATGAACACGCCGATCCCGAAATCGCTGCCGCCTCGCCCGCCGGAATGGCCGATCTGCTGGCGCTGTGGCTGCTGCTTGAGCGGGGCGGCGCGGTTTCCGCTCCCGCGCGGCCGCAGTCCGCAGGCGGCGGCGCAGACCTGCTGGCACGCCATTTCGGCCTTGCCGAAGCGGTTGATGACGCCCGCCTGGCCGACATTGCCGCGATGGATGAAGACGACCTGGGCGCGCTGTTCCAGACCGCAGCGGAGTGGACCTATCGCAACACCCTTGCAGCCAGGCTCCAGACGGCCGCGACCGGGCGTGCCCCGCCGGAAAGTCCGGACGCGCAGCTGGTCTTCTGCATCGATGTCCGTTCAGAGCCGTTCCGCCGGGCGCTGGAGGGTCAGGGCCGGTACGAGACCTTCGGCTACGCCGGCTTCTTCGGCCTGCCCATCGCGCTGCACCGGCACGGCGAGGCGCGGCGGACCCGGCTGCTGCCGGTCCTGCTTGCACCGCAGCACGATCTGCGCGAGGCGCCGGTCCCTGGCCGGGAGCAGGAGGCCGAGGCCCTGGCCGCGAGCATGGCGCAGGCTAGCCAGGCATCTGCCCTGCTGGATGCCGCCAAGCAAGGGACCGCGACGGCCTTTGCCACCGCCGAGGCGACGGGGCCGCTCGCCGGCCTGCTGATGGCGGCGCGCACACTTGCGCCGGGACTGGCCAGGCGGATCGGCTCGGCCCTCTCGCCGGGGCGGGACGATGTCCTTGCGCCGGACCTGGGCGGGCACGGGACGCGCGCGCCGTTCACCCTGGAAGAGAAGGTCGGCTTTGCCCTGGCCCTGTTCCGGCTGACCGGCCTGCCGCAGCGGACTGCCGGGCTGGTCGCGCTGGTCGGGCACGGCGGCAGCGCGGTAAATAATCCCTATGCTGCGGCGCTGGACTGCGGGGCCTGCGGCGGTCACGCAGGAGGATCGAACGCCCGGATCCTGGCCGCCATCCTCAACGAACCCGCAGTGCGCACGGGGCTGGCGGCCCGGGGCATCGCCATCCCCCGGGCGACCTGGTTCATCGCCGCCGAGCACGACACCACGACCGACGAGATCAAGATTTTCGACCGCTGCTCGGTCCCCGCCAGCCACCGCGATGACCTCGCCGCGCTGGCAGCCAGCCTGGCCCGGGCGGGTGAAGCCAACCGGCAGCGCCGGGCAGCCCTGCTGGGGCGGTCTGCCGATGACCTGCTGACCGGCGCGGCGCACTGGGGCGAAGTCAGGCCGGAATGGGGGTTGGCCGGCAATGCGTCCTTCATCGTCGGCCCGCGCTGGCTGACCCGCGAGATCGACCTGGAGGGCCGCGCCTTCCTGCACAGCTATGACTGGCAGGCGGACGCCGATGGAACCGCACTGGCCACGATCCTCACCGCGCCGATGGTCGTCGCCCAGTGGATCAACTGCCAGTACCTGTTCTCGACCATCGACAACGATCGCTACGGCTCCGGCGACAAGGCCACCCAGAACGTCGTCGGCGGAATCGGCGTGCTGCAGGGCAATGGCGGCGACCTGAGGGTCGGGCTGCCGCGCCAGTCGCTGTTCACCGATGACGGCACCCCGTTCCACGTTCCGCAACGCCTGCTGACGGTTGTCCTCGCCCCGTTCGAGCAGGTCGAACGGGTGGTCGCATCGAACACGATCCTGGGCCGGCTGTTCGGCAAGGGCTGGGTCACCCTGGTGGTGATCGATCCGCACAGCGGCAAGGCGCTGCGCTGGCGCCGGGACGCCGAGATCGCACCGGATGCGCCCGCAAACCACGAAACGGAGATTTGACAATGACCATTGCTGCGTTCGGCGACCTGCGCCTGCACCGCCTGAAGAAGATCGAGATCGTGGTGCTGGCCGAGGACCACGCGCTCGTCGAAGACCTGCTGAAGGCCGCAGGGGTGGGCGGCTGGACCATGATCCGCGACGTGGCCGGCATGGGCCACAGCGGCTTTCACCAGGGCAAGACCATCTTCAACGACCAGAGCGGCCTCGTCATGTTCGTCGGGGTCGCAGAAGACGGGATTATTGCCGGTGTGGCACGCGGTCTGGCGCGCCTGTTCGAGAGGCGACCGGGCGTGACCTTCCTCTCGGACGTGGAGGTCATGCGCTCGGACTACTTCGGCCCGGCCGCGACCTGAATCAGCCGCGCAGGGCCCGCTCGAGCGCTTGCCGGTCGTCGATGTCGATCAGCAGGCCGGGTGCGCACTCGACTGGTTCGGCCTGCCGCAGCAACGCCCGCGCGCCGACATCGCCAGTCAGCGCCGCCAGTGCCTCAAGCCGTTCGCGGCCAAATGCGGCCGGCGGCAGGCGCAGGTTGCCCGCAGCTGAAGCCGCGATTGCGGCCGGGCCAAGCGCGGCGGCGCGGGCTACCAGCGCCCGGTAGTGGTCCTGCGCAACCAGGGGCATGTCCGCCAGGGCGATCAGCAGGCCATCCGCCTTCGCCTCCAGCGCCAGGGTGGCCGCCAGCGCGACGGAAGAGCCCATGCCCGATGCGGCGCGGGGGTTGACGGCGATCGTGAAGCCATCGGCTTTCCAGCTGCCAGCGCAGGGGTGATCGGCCTGTGCGGCGATGACCCAGCGCTGCGCAAAGTCCAGCCCGGCCAGGGCGCGGCATGCCAGCTCGCCCAGACGCCCGCCCCGGAACCGGGCCGCCAGTTTGTCCTCCAGCCCGAACCGGCGCGATTGCCCCGCCGCGAGAACCGCCACGCCATAGCGCGGCGGATCAGCCATGGGCGGCCCCGAAATCGGTATCCTGGTAGACCTTCACGATCTCGGCCAGGGCCGACAAGGCCAGAGTTTGGGGATCGCGCGAGGAATGGAACAGCCCGATGGGCGCGTGCAGCGCGGCAAGGGCGGCGGCGGGCACCCCGGCGGCCAGCAGTGCTTCGCAGCGGGCGGCATGGGCCCGCCGTCCGCCCATTGCCCCGATGTAGAAACGGGGCAACTCGAACGCCCGTCGCAGCAGGGCGGTCTCCCAGTCGTGATCGTGGAACAGGAAGACGATCGCCGTCCACAGATCGCTGTACAGCAGCTGGGTATCGGTGGTGCGGGCAAGCCTGGCGACCGGAATGCCGAGTTCCTGCAGCAGGCCCCGCGCGCGCTCGTCCGGGGTGAGCGCCTCGACGTCCAGCGCCATCGTCCGCGCCAGCAAGGCCAGCGCGCCCAGCCCTTCGCCGTGTCCGACCAGCATCAGCCGCGCACGGGGGAAATGGCCGAAGCTGGCCGTGCCGGCATGGGCGTCAAACGGCGCCGGATGCCAGCCCGCGATGCATTGAGCGCCATGGGGCCGGATTGCCACCGTGTAGGGTCGCCGCGCCTCGATCGCCGCCAGGCATTCGCGCGCGAAAAGCGCGTCGGCCAGCGGCTGGAAATGAATGTCCAGACCGCCCCCGCATGGCAGCCGGATGTCAAGATAGAGCGAACCCGCCCCGAACCGGACGATCCGGGCCGCACCGGCCCGCAGCGCATCGCAGGCCTCTGCCACCACCGCCTGCTCGATGCAGCCGCCCGACAGCGAACCGACGAAGCTGCCATCCTCCGAGACGGCCATGTGCGCGCCGGGACCGCGCATCGCGCTGCCTTCCACGGCCAGCACGGTCACCAGCACGCAGCGCCGGCCCACTTCGATCTGTTCGGTCAGGAAGCGGAAGATCGGGCGTTGATCCATGCCGGCGAAGGATCAGGTCTTCAGGCTGGCAAGATAGGCGATGATCGCGGCGCGGCGCTGGGCATCTCCGACCTGCCCCGCCGCCATCGCCGTGCCGGGGATCTTGGCGGCAGGATTGGCGAGAAACGCCTCCAGTTCGGCCTCGGTCCAGGTGATGCCGGATTTTGCCATGGCCTCGGAATAGCCGAACCTGGCCACCGATCCGGCGGGGCGGCCAACCACGCCGTGCAGGTTGGGGCCGATGCCCGATGCCCCCCCCGCCTCGACCGAATGGCAGGCGGCGCAGGCGGCAAAGGCGGCCTGGCCATTGGCCACCAGCCCCCCGGCGGCAGGTGCGGCAGGTGCCGCTTCCTTGCCGGGCTGGCGCACCACGATCTGTTCGACTGGCGCTTCGGCCTTCGACCCGCAGCCGGTCAGGGCCAGGGCCAGGGCGGTGGCGGCAAGGGCGGCGGATCGGGTCATGGCGGTGCGCTCCCGCATCAGGCGAAGTGCTTGGCGAGCGGCAGGGCGCGGATGCGCTGGCCGCTGGCGGCGAACACGGCGTTGGCGAGCGCGGGGGCGGCGGGCGGCAGACCCGGTTCGCCCGCCCCGCCCAGCTTCTCGTGATTGCCGTTGATGATCTCCACAGCGATGGAGGGGCATTCGTCCATCCGCAGCATCCGGTAGTCGTGGAAGTTGCTCTGCTCGACCGCGCCGTCCTTCAGCGAAATCTCGCCGTAGAGGGCGGCAGTCAGCCCGAACACGATCCCGCCTTCCATCTGGTTGCGGAACCCGTCCGGGTTCATCGCGTAGCCGGGGTCGGCGGCGCACCACACGTTGGCAAGGCGCGGCTTTCCGCTGGTCATGTCGACCTCGATCACCTCGGCGACGATCGTGCCGAAGGATTCGATCAGCGCAATGCCCCGGCCATGCCCGGCGGCGGTCGGAGTGCCCCAGCCCGCCATGGCCGCGGCCTTTTCCAGCACCGCCTTGTGGCGCGGCGCCTTGCCGAGCAAGCCCAGGCGAAACTCCAGCGGGTCGCGGCCAGCGGCGTGGGCGGCCTCATCAATGAAGCTCTCGATGAAGAAGGCCTGCTGGCTGTGATCGACCGAGCGGAACGCGGCGAACGGCAGGTGCAGCTCCGCCTCGGCCACGCGGATCGACTTGTTGGGAATGTCGTAGAAAGCGCAGTCGCAGGCATCTCCCGGATCGTGACGCTGGGTGAAGACGTTGCTGTAGGCCACCAGCCTGCCCTGCGCGTCGAGCCCGCCGGCAAAGCGGCTCAGGTCGGCGCAGCGGAACAGGCCCTTCTGGGTGTCTTCCTCGCGCGACCAGATCATCTTGACCGGATAGCCGGTGGCCTGCCCGATCCGGACGGCCATGATCACGTAGTCGGTCTCCAGCCGCCGCCCGAACCCGCCGCCCAGGATCGGGTGATGCAGGGTCACGTCTTCAGCCGAAAGCCCCAGCGCCTTGGCAGCCGCGCTGCGGGCGAATAGCGGCACCTGGGTGCCGGTCCAGATATCGCACTTGCCATCGCGGACCCAGACGGTCGCGTTCATCGGCTCCATCGGCGCGTGGGCCAGGTAGGGCGCCTGATATTCGGCGCTGATCCGCTTTGCCGCCCCGCCCATCGCGGCCTTGGCATCGCCCCGCGCGACCACTTCCTTGCCGCCGCTTTCGCCCGCTTCATCAAGCGCGGCGGCAAAGCGGGCGAACTGGTCGGCGCTGGAGCGGATGGTGCTTTCAGGCCTGGTATATTCGGCGGAAATCGCGTTCAGCGCCTGCTGGGCCTGCCAGTAGCTATCGGCCACGACCGCGATGAAATCCCCCATGTTGAGGATCTGCAGCACGCCAGGCATGCCCTTGGCCGCCCCCGCATCCATTTTCGCCACGCGGGTGCCGGGCACGGGTACGCGGCGCACGGCGGCATAGGACATGGTCTGGCCGGGCACCACGGCATCGATCCCGAAGCTGGCCGTGCCGTCGACCTTGGCCGGAATGTCGGTGCGCGGGGCATCCGTGCCCATCAGGCGGTAATCCTTCGGCGCTTTCAGCACCGGGGTCTGCGGCATGTCCTGCTCGGCCGCAGCGGCGGCGAACTGCGCATAGGGGGCCGAGCGGCCCGAGGGCTTGTGGCTCAGCACGCTGTTCGCCGTGGTGATTTCCGACGCGGGCACACCCCAGGCCTTCGCCGCCGCACCGACCAGCATCTCGCGCGCCGCCGCGCCGGCGATCCGCATCGTATGCTGCCCCGTGGTGCGCACCGAGGAGCTGCCGCCGGTGATCATGCCGTCGGCCAGCTCGCAAATCTTGGTGAACAGCCCGTTCCAGGTCGGCTCCAGCCAGTCCGGCGCGTCCAGCGTGCCGGGGGCCATGAAGCCCCGGATCGCGTCGGGCACCACGTAGTTGCCGTCCGCCGGGGCCTGCATCACCTTGACCAGCGACCAGTCGGCATCAAGCTCGTCCGCCAGCATCTGCGCCAGCACCGAATGCACACCCTGCCCCATCTCGCAGTGCGGGACGATCGCGGTGACGATATTGTCGGTATCGATCTTGAGCCAGGAGTTGATCAGCTGCTCGCCCTCGCCCCCGGCAACCACCGGGCCAAGCCTGTCCACCGGATTACCCGGGCGCACGCCGACGCCGATCAGCAGGGCGCCGCCAGCCAGCACCCCGGCGCCGATGAAGCCCCGGCGGGTCCACTTGGCAGCGCGGCTGCGCGGGGCTTTCGCCATCTCGTTCATGCCTGCGCGCCCCCGGTCTGGACCGCGCCCTTGGCCGGTTCGATTCCGGCCGCCACCTTGATCGCCCGGCGGATGCGGACATAGGTGCCGCAGCGGCAGATATTGCCCGCCATGGCCGCGTCGATCTGGGCATCGCTGGGCCGGGGATTATCGCGCAGCAGGGCGGTCGCGGCCATGATCTGGCCGGACTGGCAGTACCCGCACTGCGGCACCTGCTCGCTGATCCAGGCTTGCTGGACCTTGCTGAGTTCGCCGTCCGGCCCGGCCACGCCCTCGATCGTGGTGATTGCCTTGCCTTCGGCCTCGCCAATCGGGGTGGAGCAACTGCGCACCGGCTGGCCGTCGAGATGGACGGTGCAGGCGCCGCACTGGGCCACGCCGCAGCCGAACTTGGTGCCGGGCAGCCCAAGCCGTTCGCGCACCACCCACAGGATCGGCATGGCCGGATCGGCCTCGACCGCTGCAGCTTCGCCATTGATCGTGAACTTCACCATGTTCGCCGTGCCCCCAAGTGCGCCGCTTCGTAGCCTTGAATTGGCGGCGCACTCAAGCACCAACCGCTGTCACCACGGCACATGGGCGGGAGATTCGCACCCGGCGCGGTTCATCCGCCGTGCTGATCAGCCCCTGCCTGCCCGCGCATCGCCGGCAAAGCTGCCAAGGCCGCGATCGGTGCCGCAAAGCCGGTCCCAGAACCGGAAGTAGAGTCCGTAGTTGCAGGCGTACAGCTCGTGATGGAGCTGGTGGTGGGTGGCGGTGATGAGGAATTTTCCGCCCGCCCCCCGGACAAGCCAGGACGGAAACATTTCCCAGCCCATGTGGTTCGTGGTGCCCATCAGCGTCATCACCAGAAGCACGGCAAGCACCACGCCGACGTGCAGCGGAAGAACGCACACCAGCGCGGGAATCACGAAGGCGCCGGTCAGCGCTTCCCACGGATGAAAACTCATGGCGGCCCAGGCCGTCGGCGGCCTGCTGGCGTGGTGCACGGCATGGACCGGCCTGAACAGGGCCGGGTGGTGCATCAGCCGGTGGGTCCAGTAGAACCAGGTGTCGTGAATGGCCAGGCAGAGCAGGAACGACACGGGCAGCCACCACAGCGGCCACTCGGCCACGTCGACATAGATCCGCGTCCAGCCAAGCCTCTGCCAGGCAAAGGCTGCCAGCCCCGCCGGCAAGCCGTAGATTCCCGCACTGAGCAGCGACCAGCCAATTTCCCGCCGGATCTGCTGCTTCAGGCCGCTGTACAAGGCGGGGTGCCGCCGCTGCCCCAACCACGCGAAGCCGCCGCTGACCACGAGGTAGCGCACCGCAACGATGGCGGTCATCGCCGCCACGGCGACCAGCGCCGGAATCCCATAGTGCATCTGCATCGCCCCCGCCTATCAAAGCGCGGGGAGCAAGGCGAGTGGCGATATCGGTGCGGGCGCGCCTGTCCGCGCTCACCGGCTCAGGCAGTCTAAACGGGGGCGAAGGCCGGCAGGGCCTGCCCGTTCTCGCTGCTCACCGAAGCAAGCCGCACGGGCTGGCCGATCGCCAGGTCATCGGGCCGGCATTGGACGATGTTGGTCAGCAGCGACACGCCTTCGTCCAGGGTCACATAGGCCAGCACATAAGGCGCCCCGGGGCCGCGCCGGGTCACCGACAGGCTGTAGATCACCCCCTTGCCGCCAGACTGTTCCCAGCGGGTATCGGCCGAGCCGCAATGCGGACACAGTCCGCGCGGGAAATAGTGCGGCTGGGCGCAGGCACCACAGCGCTTGATCAGCAGCTTCCCTTCGTTGAGGCCCTCCCAGAAGGTCTTGGTTTCAAGGGAAATCACGGGCGGGGGAAGGGTGCGCGTCGGCAGGCTGTGGGACATTCCGGGCGCTCCAGGATCGGGGTTCCGGCGGTGGGGCGGGGGGCGAGCATCCCGCCGATCCCGTTGACGAGGGCAAGGTCGCAGTTGGCGACCTGAACCGCAGGATGGGCCTCGCCGCGCAGCTGCCGCACGGCCTCGATCACCTTGGTGATCCCGCCGCGATGGGTGGGGTGATTGTTGCACAGGCCGCCGCCGTCCGTGTTGAAGGGCAGCTTGCCCACCCCGGAGATCAGGTTGCCATCGGCCACGAAGCGACCGCCCTCGCCCTTGGCGCAAAAGCCCAGGTCCTCCAGCTGCATCAGCACCGTGATGGTGAAGCTGTCGTAGAGCGAGACGTACTTGATGTCGGACGGCGCGGCGCCAGCCTCGGCAAAGGCCTGCGGACCGGACCGCGCGGCGGCCGAAACGGTCAGGTCCAGCCCGACGCCGCCGGACAGGGTCTTCACCGCCTCTGCCGCACCGCGCACCGCCACCAGCGGGCGCTTGAGCGATCTCGCCACTTCCGGCGAAACGACCAGCAGCGCGCCCCCGCCGTCGGTCACCACGCAGCAGTCGAGCCGGTGGAGCGGATCGGAAATGACCGGTGAATTGACCACGTCCTCCACCGTGACCACGTCTTGCAGCAGGGCGTTAGG
>CALMJG010000013.1 GCA_937864195.1 uncultured Novosphingobium sp. | reverse complement strand
TGGGAGAAGGTGGTGGACGCACTAGGGCTCGAACCTAGGACCCGCTGATTAAGAGTCAGCTGCTCTACCAACTGAGCTATGCGTCCACACTGACAACCGGCTTTGCGGCGAACCGCTGCCCCGATCCGTCGGGAGCGCCCCCTATAGCGGGAAGATTCCGGATGGGAAGATGATTCGTGCGATAATTTTCACGAACCCTGCAAACCGCCTTTCCGGCTCCAGCGATCGACCGCCATGATCGTGCCAAGGCAGATCATGTTGGTCATCATCGACGAGCCGCCGTGGCTCATGAAGGGCAGGGGGATGCCCACCACCGGCGCCAGGCCCATGACCATCATCAGGTTGATCGCGATGTAGAAGAACACCGTGCAGGTCATGCCGCCTGCCAGCAGGCCGGAGAACCGGTCTGGCGCGTTGCGGGCGGTGGTGAAGCCCCAGCGCAGGATGAGTGCGAAGACGATCAGCACGAACAGGCCGCCCAGCAGCCCCCATTCCTCCGCCATGGTGGCGAAGACGAAGTCGGTGTGCGCTTCGGGCAGGTAATCGAGATGGCTCTGGCTGCCCTGCCCGAAGCCCTTGCCCAGCAGGCCGCCTGAACCGATCGCGATCTTCGATTGGGTGATGTGGTAACCCGTCCCCAGCGGATCGCTCTCCGGATCGAGAAACACCAGCACCCGGTTGCGCTGGTAATCATGGAGCAGGGTGAAGAAGGCGATGGGGGCGGCTATCGCGCCGGCCACACCGGCGCCGATGAACCAGCGCAGGGGCAGACCGGCCATGAACATCACCGCGACCGCTCCGAACGTGATGGCAAGGCCGGTCCCCAGGTCCGGCTGGATCATGACCAGCGCCGCCGGGACCGAGAGCAGTCCGGCCGCCGGAAGCAGCGAGCGCCAGTTCGGCGTCAGCGCGGGCGGCAGATCGGCATAGAACCGTGCAAAGGCAAGCACGATGCCCGGCTTCATCAGTTCGGACGGTTGCAGCGTCATGAACCCCAGGTTGAGCCAGCGCTGGCTGCCGCCGCCGATCCCGCCGATCAGGTCGACCAGCACCAGCAGCACGACCAGGATGCCGTAGACCGGATAGGCCGACAGCTTGAACAGGTCGCGCGGCAGGCGGGTGATCAGCAGAGCCATCACCAGGAACACGCCAAACCGCATCACGTGGGTCAGCGCCCAGGGCCGCAGGTTGCCGCCGGCCGCCGAATAGAGCACCGCCGATCCGAACAGGACGAGTGCGATGAGCGGGAGGATCACCCCCCACGGCTGGCGGGCAATCGGCGCCGGGATGATCCCGGGCCTCATTGTGTCGCTCCCGCAGCGGCTCCGGGCGTGGCAGGCGGCGGCGCGGCAGGCGAGGGAGCCGGCGCGGGCGTAGCGGGCGCGGCCGCAGGCGTGCCGTCCTCCTCGGGACGGGGGGCGGCGGCAGCGGTCTGCTCGGGCTGGGGCGATGCCTGCCCGCGCGCCTCCCGCTCGTTCGCCTGGGACAGCGCGTCTTCGGCGCTTTCCGCCTTGGGCGCCCTCACGCCGTATTGCGCGGCATAGGCGTCATAGCGCGCGGCCTGGCGCTGCTGCGGCGTACCGCCCCAGCCAGCCTCGAAGCCCAGCAGCGCATCCATCGCCTTTGCGGGATCGAACAGGAAGGTCATCACGTCGCGCGCGATCGGATAGGCCGCAGCCGAACCGCCGCCATGCTCGATCACCACCGCGCAGGCATAGCGTGGCTTGTCGAACGGGGCGAAGCAGATGAAATGGCCATGGTCGCGGTACTTCCAGGGGCCGGTCTTGCCGCTGGAGATGTGCAGGCCGACGACCTGGGCGGTGCCGGTCTTGCCCGCCAGCAGCACATTGTCGATCGGCAGGCGCGCGCGCCCGGCGGTGCCGGGGCCATTGACCACGTCGCTCATCGCCTTGTGGACGAAATCCAGGTGCTCCTGGCTGAAGCCGAGCGAGGGCGCGTCGGGCATCCGCTGGTCGAACAACAGGCGCGGCTGCAGGATCCGCCCGCTGGCGATCCGCGCCGCCATCACCGCCTGCTGCAGCGGATTGACCAGCATGTAGCCCTGGCCGATCGTCGCGTTGACGGTGTCGAACACCGCCCATGGCTTGCCGTATTTCTTCTGCTTCCAGGCAGGATCCGGCACCGTGCCGTAAGACTGCCCTGGCACCGGCAGGTCGAATTCCGCGCCCAGGCCCAGGCGCCGGGCCATCGCCGCAATCCGGTCCATGCCGATCTTCTGGGCGAAGTGATAGAAATAGACGTCGCAGCTCTGGTAGATGGCCTTGGCCATGTCGACCGAGCCGTGGCCGCGCCGGTTCCAGCAGTGGAACACGCGGTTGCCGACCTGTATGCCGCCGCTGCATCCCACGCTGGCCTTGGGATCGAGCCCGGCTTCGAGGAACGACAGGGCCACCATCGGCTTTACGGTAGAACCCGGCGGATAAAGCCCCCGCAGGACCTTGTTGCGCAAGGGCACGTGATCGTCGTCCGACAGCATCTTCCACTCGATCCGGCCGATGCCGTCGGAAAAGTTGTTCGGATCGTAGCTTGGCATCGAGGCCATCGCCAGCAGATCGCCGGTCAGGCAGTCCATCACCACCACGGCGCCGGATTCGGGGCCGATCCGCCGGGCGGCATAATCCTGCAGTGGGGCGTTGATGGTCAGACGCAGCGGCGCGCCGGGGACATCCTCGCGCATGTCGAGATCGCGCACGATCTTGCCGCTGGCGGTCACTTCGGCGCGTCGGGCCCCGGGCGTGCCGCGCAGCGCGGCCTCGAACTGCTTCTCCAGCCCGTCCTTGCCGATCTTGAACCCCGGCGTGATCAGCAGCGGATTGCGCTCTTTCAGGTAGTCATCGCGCGAGGCGGGGCCGACATAGCCGATCAGATGCCCGACCGATGGACCAGTGGGATACCAGCGGGTAAAGCCCTGCTGGGCGATGACGCCGGGCAAGCCGGGCAGGCGCACCAGCACACGGTTGAACTTCTCGGGCGGGATGCCTTGCGCAACGCCGACCGGCTGGAACCCGCGCGCTTTCTCCAGCTTGTCGCGCAGGTCCTGCAACTGGATTTCGTCGAACGCCAGCAGCCTGCCCAGTTCCGCCACCGTGGCATCGGGGTCGATCAGCCGCTCGGGTATGATGTCGACCCGGTATTCCATCTTGTTGGCAGCGAGCGGCGCATTGTTGCGATCCAGGATCGCGCCGCGTCTGGGCGGAATCAGCGAGAGGTTGACGCGGTTGCTTTCGGAAAGGGTCGCGTACTTGTCGTTCTGGGCCAGGCTGATCCAGGCCATCCGGCCAGCGAGCAGCATGCCGATCCCGGCCTGCAGCCCCCCGATGAACAGCGCGCGGCGCTCGAAACTGTTCTTCAGCGTGCCGGAGCTGACATGCTGCTGCTCGCCCAGCATCAGGCCTCCCGCACCGGCATTAGCCGGAACCGGTCGAACAGTGCGACAAGCCGTGCAATCAGGGGATAGAGCAGGAGCGAAATGCCAAGCTGCGGCAGGATCGCCAGCGGCACGCCGACCCCGCCGGGCTGCGCAAGCGCCTGGGCAAGGAACAGATAGGCCGCGATCACGGCCGAAGCGAACAGCCAGTTGAGCGCAAAGCCGCGCCACGGAAACCGGGTCTCGACAAAATCGAGCAGGATCACCGCGATCGACCACAGCAGGATCGCCGATCCCAGCGGCTGGCCGCTGTAGAGGTCATCGAACAGGCCCAGAGGCAGTCCGGCCCATACTGGCAGGATGCCGGGACGCAGCTGCTCCCACGCCACCAGCATCAGGAAGCCGATCGGGGGCAGGATGGGTGCCGATGCGATCACCGGCCACATCGGGCTGAGGCTGCCCGCCATCACCACCAGCCAGGGCACGGCCACGGCGAGCAGCGGCGAAGGCGCGCGGTTGATCCGCTTGCGGCCAATCTCGCGGATGGGCTTGGGCAGGGGCAGGGGCAGGGGCACTACTGCCCCCCGGCGGGCGCTGGCAGGGTCGAATCGAGGCCTGCTTCGTCCCACTGCGGTTCGACAATGACGAAGTCGGTCGCCGCCGGATCGCTGAGGGGGCGGGCAATCGCGCCGTCGCGGGTTGGCCTGGCAACCACCGCGAAGGGAATTCCGGGTCGGAACAGGCCGCCCGATCCGGACGTCACGAAGGCGTCTCCGGCCCTCAGCGGATTGACCCCCAGGCTCTGCAGCTTAAGCTGCACTGTCCCATCGGGATGGCCTACTGCCAGAGCGACGGTCCCGTCGCTGGCACGGCGTACCGGGATAATGCTCTGGCTGTCGGTGATCAGCAGCACGCGGGCGCTGCTGCGGCCGACCTCCAGCACCCGGCCGACCAGGCCCAGCGGCGACACGACCGGCATGCCGGGGGCCACGCCCTGCAGGGATCCCACGCCAAGCGTGGCGTAGCGGCGGGTGCTCGAAGCGCTTGACCCGATCAGTCGGGCCGAAGCAATCGGTTTCGGGTCGGACTGCGACAGCTTGAGCAGCGCCCGCAGTTCGCGGTTTTCCTCGTGCAGGGCCTCGGCTTCTACCAGCCTGACCCGCGCCTGCGCGACTTCACGTTCCAGCTGCGCGACCCGGCTGCCCTTGGTGAAGTATGCCCCGAGCGTGAGCAGCAGGCCCTGGCTTTCCGCCCGGGCGCCCGCGCCCACCTCGCCCGCCGGGGCGGCAAGATCGGTCGCTGCGCCACGCAGGCCGGAAAATGCGGTCGCATCGCTCGCCACGACAAGCAGCAGTGCTCCGCCGGCGGCCGCGCCTGCGACCGCCAGCGAATAGTTCAGAAAGGTGCCGTATTGCGCCCTGCGGGAATGCCCCGGGCGCCGGCTCCCCGTCGGCGCCATGCACTTCGTCTCCTGTTCCGCGGGGACATGCCCCGCCGGGCCTGGCTCAGGCGGTCATCAGCACGCCGCGATAGATCGGATCTTCCATAGCACGGCCAGTGCCCAGCGCCACGCAGGACAGCGGATCTTCGGCAACGCTCACGGGGAGTCCGGTCTCTTCGCGCAGGTATTCGTCAAGACCATGGATCAGTGCGCCGCCGCCGGTCAGGACGATGCCCTGGTCGACGATGTCGGCCGCGAGTTCCGGCGCGGTGTTTTCCAGCGCGATCCGCACGCCTTCGACGATCGCGCCGATCGGTTCGGACAGGGCCTCGGCAATGTTCGCCTGGGTGATGGTGATTTCCTTGGGCACGCCGTTGACCAGGTCGCGGCCCTTGATCTGGATCGTCTCGCCGATGCCGTCGGCGGGAACCGTGGCGACCGCATAGTCCTTCTTGATCCGTTCGGCCGTGGCTTCGCCGATCAGGAGGTTGTGATGACGCCGGACATAGGAAACGATAGCTTCGTCCATCTTGTCGCCGCCAACGCGCACCGAGGTGGTGTAGGCGAGACCGCGCAGCGAAAGCACCGCGACTTCGGTGGTGCCGCCGCCGATGTCGACCACCATCGAGCCGACCGGTTCCGTCACCGGCATGTCGGCGCCGATCGCGGCGGCCATCGGTTCAAGGATCAGGTAGACGGCGCTGGCGCCCGCATTGGAGGCCGCGTCACGGATCGCGCGGCGCTCGACCGAAGTGGAGCCCGAAGGCACGCAGACCACGATCTCGGGCGGGTTGAACATCGAGGTGCGCTTGCCGTTCACCTTGCGGATGAAGTGCTTGATCATTTCCTCGGCGACTTCGATGTCGGCAATCACGCCGTCGCGCAGCGGGCGGATCGCCTCGATGCTGTCGGGAGTCTTGCCCATCATCATCTTCGCGTCGTCGCCAACGGCCTTGACCTTGCGGATCCCGTTGATCGTTTCGATGGCCACCACTGATGGTTCGTTCAGGACGATCCCGCGGTCCTGGACATAGACCAGGGTATTGGCCGTACCCAGGTCGATCGCCATGTTCTGGGAGCCGAATTTGAAAAGCCGGGAAAGAAACGAAGCCATTGAGAAACCTGTTTTTGTGTGCACCCGACCAGAGGCGATTCGCGGCGCCGCTGGATATTGCGCTGGCGTGGAAGGCGGCTCCTTAGCGCAAGGTGTGGGCAAAGGCCAAAAAGATTGTTCGAAAACGGGGGGCGGCTGCCCTGTCCGTCTCGAAATTCAGCCGCTTCATCGCTAGGACAATCCGATGCCCCAAATCCGCCGCCTGCCAGAAACGCTCGTCAACCGCATCGCGGCGGGCGAGGTGGTCGAACGGCCGGCCTCGGCGCTCAAGGAACTGGTCGAGAATGCGCTCGATGCGGGCGCGCGCAGCATCACCGTGCGGCTCGCCGGAGGCGGGCTCGACGGGATCGAGGTGAGCGATGACGGCTGCGGGATGACCCGCGACGAGATGGCCCTGGCGCTCGAACGGCACGCAACCTCGAAGCTGCCCGACGAACATATCGAACTGGTCGCAACCCTTGGCTTTCGGGGCGAAGCACTGCCCTCGATCGGCTCGGTCGCCCGGCTGACAATCGAAAGCCGGGTGCGCGATGCTGGCGAGGGCTGGCGACGCGTGGTCGATCACGGAGGCCTGGCGGCAGAAGGCCCCGCCGCCCTGCCGCCCGGCACGCGGGTGCGGGTGGAGGATCTGTTCGGCAAGGTTCCGGCGCGCCGCAAGTTCCTGCGCTCGGCGCGCAGCGAATATGCCGCCTGTCTCGACGTGGTGCGCCGCCTGGCAATGTCGCGGCCGGATGTCGGCTTCGTGCTGGAACACGATGGGCGCCGCACCCTGGCCGTGCAGCCCGGCGATGCGCTCGCCAGCCGGGTGGCCCAGCTGGTCGCGCGGGAACTGGCCGAAGACGGGGTGGCGATCGACCTTGAGCGCGGTCCGGCGCGCCTGACCGGGGTGGCCGGCCTGCCGACCTTCAACCGGGGCGTGGCCGACCACCAATACCTGTTCGTCAATGGCCGCCCGGTGAAGGACCGGCTGCTGGTCGGCGCGGTGCGCGGCGCCTATGCCGACATGCTGGCGCGCGACCGCCATGCCGTGCTCGCCCTGTTTCTTGAGGTTCCGCCCGAAGAAGTGGACGTGAATGTCCACCCGGCCAAGACCGAGGTCCGTTTCCGTGATCCGGCCTTCATCCGGGGCTTCATCGTCTCGGGACTGCGCCATGCGCTGGATAGCGAAGGCAGGCGCACGGCGCAGGCGCCCGCCGGCCCGGCGATGGGCAACTGGCAGGCTGAGCCGATTAGTCGCAGCGCTCCGCTTCAAAGTCCGGCGCTCGGCTCGCTGTTCGCTTCCGCTCCGGCGCTGCGCGATGCCGGGCAGGTCTGGCGGGGATACGAGGCGGCGGTGCTGGCCCCGCCCGAGGCGCGGGCCGAAATGGCACAGCAGTCGCCCGAACCGGCAGTGTCTCACCCGCTGGGGGTTGCACGGGGGCAGGTGGCCCAGACCTATATCGTGGCCGAGGCCGAGGACGGTCTGGTCATCGTCGACCAGCACGCGGCCCATGAACGCCTGGTGCTGGAACGGCTCAAGGCCGCCGGCGCCCAGGGTGCGGTTGCCGCCAGCCAGGCGCTGCTGATCCCCGAAGTGATCGAGCTGGACGAACCGGATTGCGACCGGCTGGAGGGCGCGGCGCCAACGCTCGCCTCCTATGGCCTCGCGCTCGAACGGTTCGGTCCCTCCGCCATGCTGGTGCGCGCGGTTCCGGCCGTGCTGGCCAAGGGCGATGTCCAGGCGCTGGTCCGCGACGTGGCCGACGACCTGGCCCAGAATGGCGATGCCCTGCTGCTGGGCGAACGTATCGACCATGTCCTCGCAACGATGGCCTGCCATGGGAGCGTTCGGGCCGGCCGCGCGTTGTCCGTCGCAGAGATGAACGCGCTGCTGCGGGAGATGGAATGCACGCCCCGTTCCGGACAATGCAACCACGGCCGGCCAACCTGGGTGAAGCTCGCCCACGCCGACATCGAAAAGCTGTTCGGGCGGCGTTGACCGCAGCCGGCGCGGGCCTGCTGATTGCACTTGCCGGCTGCGGCAAGAAAGACAAGCGCGAGGACATCGGGCCGGAGGCCGATGCCGCGGTTGCCCAGCTCGAACGATTGCAGCGCGGCGCGCCGGTGCCGATCATGCTCCAGCCGGTCGGGCGGGCTCAGGCCGCTGTGGCCAGGCTGGATGGAGCAGGGTGCCAGTTTACCCCCGGTGCGGGCGATGGCGCCCCGGTGCTGCTGGCGGATTCGCGGGTGGCGGTGCTGCGTGCCGCCAATGCCGCGATGATCATGGCCGTCGACCCCGGCGCCACGCCCGAACGCCCGCATTTCGTGGGCAAGACCCACACCGTCCGGATCGATCGCAGCCCCGGCCCGGGTGAGCCCTTGGGCGACGAAGGCGAAAGCTGGCGCGGCGTGCTGACGGTCGAGGATGCGGACCACCGCACAGTCTATCGCACCGCTGGGCGCTACGCTTGCAGCGGTTGACTCAGCTGCCGCGCACCCGGATCAGCCCGATCGACTTCATGGTGCAGACCAGCACGTCGTTCTGGTTGTAGACCCGCACGGCCGACTGGAAGCTGCCCATTTCCGGGCGCGACTGGCTTTGCTTCTTGGACAGAAGCTCGGTTTCCACCCGCAGCGTGTCGCCCGGATAGACCGGCCTCAGCCAGCGCAGCTCATCCAGCCCCGGCGAGCCGAGCCCGGCCTGGCGCCGCTCGGTGATGTTGTCGACAAGCATCCGCATGACCATGGCGCAGGTATGCCAGCCGCTCGCCGAAATGCGCCCGAAATGGGTCTGCGCGGCGGCTTCGTCCGATAGGTGGAAAGGCTGGGGATCGTACTTCGAGGCGAAGTCGATCACTTCCTCGCGGGTGACCTGGTACTGGCCGAAAGCAGCGGAGGTGCCGACCTCAAGATCCTCGAAATAAACCAGTCCATCATCGGCCATGTCCGCTTTCTCCCTGTCGCGCCCGGATCAGACGTTGAACTTGAAGTGCATGACGTCGCCGTCCTGCACCACGTATTCCTTGCCTTCCTGGCGCAGCTTGCCCGCTTCCTTGCACGCGGTTTCCCCGCCCAGCGCGATGAAATCGTCGAAAGCGATGGTTTCGGCGCGGATGAAGCCGCGCTGCATGTCGGAATGGATTTCCCCGGCCGCTTCAGGAGCCTTGGCGCCCAGATGCACGGTCCAGGCGCGGGCCTCCTTGGGGCCGACAGTGAAGAAGGTGATGAGGTGGAGCAGGTCATAGCCCGAGCGGATCACGCGGGCGAGCCCGGTTTCGTGCAGGCCCATTTCTTCCAGGAAGACCATCCGTTCTTCCGCGTCCATCCCCACCAGCTCGCTTTCGATCGCGGCGGAGACAATCACGGCGTTGGCGCCCTCGGCCTTCGCCTTTTCGAACACGCGGGCGGAAAAGGCGTTGCCGTTTGCCGCGCTCTCTTCCTCGACGTTGCAGACGTAGAGCACCGGCTTGGCGGTGAGCAGCTGGGCCTGGTTGAACAGGCGCAGCTCATCCTCGCCCTCGGGCCGCGCGAGCCGTGCGGGCTTGCCCTCGCGCAGCAGGTCCAGCGCGGGCTGGAGCACCGAGACCAGCAGCTTCGACTCCTTGTCCCCGGCAGCGGCCTTCTTCTGGGCGGCGGGAACGCGTTTTTCCAGGCTTTCGAGGTCCGACAGCATCAGCTCGGTCTCGACCGTCTCGGCGTCCGACACCGGATCGACCCGGTTGTCGACGTGCTGGATGTCGTCGTTTTCAAAGCAGCGCAGCACGTGGACGATCGCATCGACCTCGCGGATGTTGCCCAGGAACTGGTTGCCCAGCCCTTCGCCCTTGCTGGCGCCGCGCACCAGACCGGCGATGTCGACGAAGCCCAGCTGGGTGGGGATGATCTTCTGGCTGCCGGCGATTTCCGCCAGCTTGTCGAGCCGGGGATCGGGCACGCCGACATTGCCGACGTTCGGCTCGATCGTGCAGAACGGATAGTTCGCCGCCTGCGCCGCCTGCGTTTCAGTCAGCGCATTGAACAGCGTCGATTTGCCGACATTGGGCAGTCCCACGATCCCGCAACGGAAACCCATCTTGCACTCCGATATCACTAAAGCGCGGCGCCATAGCGGGCCGGCAGCGGTTTGGCCAGTTCCGCCTTTTCACCAAAACTTCACTGGCCATGCCTAGACCATGGCGCCATGAGAAAAGCCGCGCTGTTCCCGCTCGCCCTGCCGCTCGTTCTTGCCCTGTCCGCCTGTGGCAGCACGCCGGAGGAAGACTTCGCCAAGGCCAGAGCCGAATTTGCGGCGCATGATTATGCTGCGGCGCGGGTCCATCTGGCATCTGTGCTGTCAGCCAAGCCGGGGAATCCCGAAGCCCTGCTGCTTCAGGCCCGCACTCTGCTGGCGCTGGGCGATGGCGACGGGGCCGGAACCGCGCTGGACTCTCTGGCTGCCAAGGCGCCCGCCACGCCGGACCTGGCCGAACTGCGCGCCGAGGCGGCGCTGCTGCGCCAGGTGCCGGACGTTGCGCTGGACTTGCTCAAGGACAGCACTTCGGCCGAAGCGAGCCGCCTGCGCGGCCTCGCCGCGATCCAGCAGGGCAAGCTGACCGAAGCACTGGGACACTTCGAAAAGGGCCTCGCCGCTGGCGGGAACGCGCGCCTGTTTGCCGACATGGGCCGGGTCCACCTGATGCAGGGCGATATGCCCGGTGCGCTGGCGATGGTCGCCAAGGCCGCCGCTGCCGCGCCGGACGGGATCGACACCCTGCTGCTGGCAGGGCAGGTGGCGGTGCGCCAGGGCGATCTTGGGAAGGCGCTGGATCACTATTCGCGGGCCGAAAAGCTCTATCCCACCAGCCTCGCCGCCCTGACCGGCAAGGCTGCCGTGCTTGGTGACCTGGGGCGCAGCAAGGAACTGGGTCAGGCCCTGGACCGTGCCGAAGCGCTTGCCCCGCGCAATCCCGCCGTGGTGTTCCTCAAGGCCCGCGCCGCAGCCGATCGCAAGGATTGGGCCGCCGTGCGCACCGTGATCCAGCCGGTGGAGGCCAGTCTGGCCGCCACCGATCCGCTGCGCGTGATCTATGGCGAGGCACTGTTGCGGCTGGGGCAGGGGGAACTTGCCCTGGCCCAGCTCCAGCCGATTGTCCGCGCCATGCCTGCCCAGCGCGAGGCGGTCAGCCTGCTGGCCGAAGCGCAGCTCGCGCGGGGCGACGCAGCGGGCGCTGTCAGCACCCTGCGTGCGCTGGCGGATAGTCCTGCCGCCCGGTCGGAGGATCTGGCGCTGATGATCAAGGCCGCACGCGCCGCAGGCGACCCCGCTGCTGCGACCTACGAAGCCCGTTCGCGCCAGCCGCAGGCACAGGCCCTGGGGCAGGACATCGCCGATGCCGATGCGGCGATGCGCGCCGGGAACTGGGCGGGCGCAGTCCAGGCCTATCGCCGGATCACAGCGTCGACGGACGGTCGCAACGTGATGGTGCTCAACAACTTCGCCTATGCCCAGTCGATGCTGGGCAACCATGCCGAGGCGATCGAACTGGCGGACAAGGCGTTGAAACTGGCGCCCGGCAATGCCTCGGTCCTCGATACGGCCGGCTTTGCGCGGCTGAGGGCCGGCAAGGACCTTACCGCAGCAAAAAGCCTGCTGCGCCAGGCGGCACAGCAGGCTCCGCAGAATTCCGCGATCCGCGCGCACCTGGCCGAGGCCGAGCGCGCGGCGCGCTGAGGTCAGGCGAAGGCGGGCGCCTTGCGGCGGCGCAGCAGCGCCCCCGCGACCAGACCCGCGCCCAGCAGGGCCAGCATGTCCGGTTCCGGAACCGGGGTGCCGCCCGAGGTGGAGCCGCCCGTGCTGGTCAGCGTGCCGGCGCCGCTGGCCGAGGTGACATTGCCCGCGCCCGCCACCGACTGGTAGCGCACGAAGAAATCGCTCAGTGTCAGCGAGGTAATCGGCTTTGAGAAGTTCAGGCTCATCGTGCCGCTGCCGCTCACGCCGTCGACCAGGCCGCCGTTGCCGCCGCCCGCGCAGCTGCCGGTATTGGCATCCTTGAAGCAGACGTCGATCTGGCCGATGCCGTTCGGATAGGTCGAATTGAGCGTGGTATAGGCGAAAGCACCGGTCGAGCTGGCGCTGGAAATGTTGGGGTCGGTGTTGAACCCGAAGCTCGAGACGCGCGAATCGACCGGATCGGAAGTCGTGTTCTTGACGCTGTAGCTGAAGGTATAGCTGGTGCCCGTCACCCCGGTCAGGGTGAAGGTCGTCTGTGCGGTGAGGCCGTCGATCGTCGTGCCGTCCGAGAAGCCGTTGTAGTTGAGAGTGTAGCTGGTGCCGACCTTCGATCCGTCGAGCGTGATCGCGTCAGCAAGTGCCGGCGTCGCGGCAAAGGTCGCTCCGGCAAGGGCGATTGCGGCAAGGAATTGGCGAGCGGCGATCATGGTACCCCCGAAAAGTCTGGACTGTGATTAACAGTCTGCTTCGCAAGTCGCGTGCCAATCCCGGATTTGCGCGTATCACAATGGTTAACGCCTTCCCGTGCCATCGCGATCTGTAAAGGAACCCGACGTCGGGGCGCGGATGTGAACCCGGTTCAGTCCTGCAGGCGCAGGGCCACCTCGTTCATGAAGCGGGTATCGTCGCCGCGCGCCAGCCAGTCGGCCTCGCCAGCGATCGCGCCCAGCATGTCGGCCAGATCGTCGATCTCGCTCTTGGCATAATTGCCCAGGACGTGGCCGGTTACCCGGTCCTTGTGCCCCGGATGGCCGATGCCGATCCGCACGCGGCGGAAATCAGGCCCGAGATGCTGGTCGATCGAGCGCAGCCCGTTGTGGCCCGCCGTCCCGCCGCCGCGTTTCACCTTGACCTTGAAGGGCGGCAGGTCAAGCTCGTCATGGAACACGGTCAGGGCATCGAGGCCCAGCTTGTAGAAACGCAGCGCCTCACCCACGGCGCGGCCGCTTTCGTTCATGTAGGTCGCGGGCTTGAGCAGCAGGATCTTTTCAGTCCCGATCCGGCCTTCCTGCAACCAGCCGGAAAACTTCTTCTGAACCGGGCCAAAGCCGTGGATTTCAGCCATGGCATCAAGCACCATGAACCCGACATTGTGCCGGTTCATGGCGTATTGCGTTCCCGGATTGCCGAGGCCGACCCAGACTTGCATTTCCCGCAGACAATCAGGGCTTAAGAGTGTCTTGCAATGCCTTGAGCTGATTGTCGGCATTGGTCATGCAGGCCAGGCTTTCTCCGGCGGTCTTGTCGCGGGGGGCGGCCTTCATGGCATTGAAAATCGCTTCACCCCGGCGTCCGCGATAAGGGTCGTTCGCTCCCATCGACAAGCGCCCAAAGTAATAGGCAAGCGCACGATCCGCAGCGATCGTGGATCCGGACAGCCTTGTGCGCTGTTCAGGAGTAAGCGCAGGATCGGCTGCGCGCTTCATCAGCAGATTCCTGGTCATCGACAGCCGGATTGTGCAGCCCAAGTCCTCGATCTTGAAAGTCGGCGCCGGCGCGGTCGAAGGAGCAGCCTTCGCACCCGGGGATTGCGCCATGGCCGGCTGTGTAATCAGTGCGGCGGCAGCCATGGCCAGGGCCGTAAACTTGTTCATCGAAACCTCCAGAAAAATCCGGGCAAACGAAAACCGGGCCGCATCGCTGCGGCCCGGCTCGTGAATGGGCCATGAAGCCCGTTCGGGTCAACCGGTGCGGTGCGGATCAGGCGCCGGCGTCGGTCTTGCTGTTATCGCCTTCTTCGCTGCGCATCCCCGAGGGAGCAACGATGGTGGCAATGGTAAAGTCGCGGTCGGTGATCGCGCTGGCGACGCCTTCCGGCAGCTTCACATGGCTGATGTGGATCGAATCGCCCACGTCAAAGCCGGTTACGTCGATCGCGATCTCGTCGGGGATCTTGTCCGCGGCGCAGACCAGTTCCAGCTCGTGACGCACGATGTTGAGCACGCCGCCGCGCTTGAGGCCCGGCGAAGCGTCCGCGTTGGCGAAGACGACGGGCACTTCGACGTGGACCTTGGCGTCCTTCGAAAGGCGCAGGAAGTCCGCGTGGAGCGGGCGGTCGTTCACGGGGTGGAAGGCAACATCCTTGGGCAGGGTCCGCACGGTCTTGCCGCCGATTTCCAGCTCGACAATCGAGTTGAAGAAGTGGCCGGTGCCGAGCTGACGGGCGAGGAGCTTTTCCTCGACATGGATCGCCAGCGGCTCTTCATTGCCACCATAGATTACGGCGGGGACGCGGCCTTCACGACGCAGGGCACGGGAGGCTCCCTTGCCTGCCCGATCGCGCGTCTCGGCCGGCAGGTGCAGAGTATCGCTCATAGCATTTGCCTTTCGAATACGAATGTTTCAGTCATTTTCGCCGCCACGCCTCCAGGGATGACCATGACGGGAAGGGCGGGCCGTTAGCTGCAAAGCGCCGGAATTGCAAGGACCGTGAGGCCGGGGCACCGGTCTGGCGGGCTCATTGCACCCGTTTTACAGTCCATCCCCGCGCCGCAAGCAGCGCCGGGAGGCTCTCGGCTCCGGCAAGGTGCATCGCCCCGACCGCGATGAACGGCCGCGCGCCGCGGCGCAGCATGGCGTCGACCTGTCCGGCCCAGTCCCGGTTTCGGCCGGACAGCAGGGCTTCGCGGAGTTCCGGATCGCCCAGCATGCCGCGACGCGTTTCCGCCTCCAGCACGGCGAGATCGCCTTTTGCCCAGGCGGCGGCGAGGCGAGCGGCATCGTTCTCGCTCTCGTCCGCTCCGGCAAGGGCAAAGCCAAGCAACTGCCGCTGGTCTTCCTCCGGCAGGGCATCGAACAGGGCGAGCTGCCGGCGGGCACCCTCCAGCTCCGCCACCGGCTTGCCCTGCATGGCGCGCGCGACGGCGCGGTCGATCCCATTGGCGCTGTCGGAACCGTGCCGCGCCTGAAGCACCTGCGCCAGGATCAGCGCCGCGGCCCAGCTTTCCGAACGGTCGAGCCGCGATCCATCGACGCCTTCGCGCTGGAGGAGCGCGGCAAGGCGCGGACGATCGGCGGGAGGCAGACGTTCAGCCAGCGGAGGCAGGCCGGGTGTCGCGTCCAGCCGCGCAAACTCGGCGGCAATCGCCGCACCATTCCCGATGGCTGCGATTTCCATCACCAGCCGGTCCGATGCCACCATGGCCGCATCGACCTTTGGCGAGCGCCAGGCGACGGGATCGGGCAGGGCGTGGATCGTGCCGAACAGCCATGCCTTCTGCCCCTGCGGCCCTTGCACTTCCCACAAGGCCGGGGTGACCGGCTGCGGCCGCGCACACGACAGCAGGCCAAGGGCGAGCAGGCCAAAGGCGAGGATGCGGGCGATCAGGCCCCTATTGAACACGGCTGGACTTCACGCCCTTCGTGGCGAGCTGGTCCTGGACGCTGCCCTTGCCGCCCAGATGCCCCGCGCCAACCGCCATGAACACGGTCCCGGGGCGGTCGAGCCGGGCCCTGATCCAGCTGGCCCAGGTCTTGTTGCGGTCGATGAGCAGGACCTTGGCGAGCCCCGGATCGTCCTGCTCGGCATTGAGCAGGGCAGCAAGCTTCGCCTCGTCGCCCTGCTGCCAGGCGGTGACCATCCCGGCGACGTCCTTGTCGAGGGTCGGCAGGGCGCCGATCACGTCCATCAGGTATTTCTTCTGCGCTTTCATCGGCAGCGTGTTGAACAGGCCAAGCTGGTAATCGAGCGTCTCCAGGCCCGAGCGAGGCCGACCCGCCGTCTTGTTGCGATCGGCCAGTTCGCTCTCCACCCCGTGCTCGATATCGAAGCCCTTGCGCTGGAGCGGCACGGTGGTGAGCACCACGGCCGCATACCACGGCTTGAACCTGTCGAAGCTGGCGGGCGGCAGGCCATTGGCGCGCATCGCGGCCTCGAACTTCGCCTTTTCCCTGGCCGTCATCAGCCCGCGCAGCGATTGCCCGGCGGGCAGCATCCCGTACTTGAGCACTGCAGAGCCAGCGCCTTCGGGCTCGATCTCCGGGATTTCGGTGACCAGTTCGTCGGACTGATCGAAGGCCTTCGCCAGAGCGCCATCGTACCAGGCAATGCCCTTGGGCAGCAGGTGGATCGTGCCGAACAGGTAGATCGTGGTGTCCTCGTCCGACACTTTCCACAGCGCCGGGCGGGCGGGTTCGGG
>CALMJG010000012.1 GCA_937864195.1 uncultured Novosphingobium sp. | reverse complement strand
TGCGCCCCAGCTACTTCCCCTTCACCGAGCCTTCGGTGGAAGTCGACGTCGGCTTTGCCATCCAGAACGGCCCCGACGGCAAGGCGCGGCGCGTGCTGGGCGGCAGCGGCGATGCGCCGGGGCACGGCTGGATGGAACTGCTGGGCAGCGGCATGGTAAACCGCAAGGTGATCGCGGCGGGCGGGCTCGATCCCGATGAATGGCAGGGCTTCGCCTTCGGCATCGGCGTCGACCGGATCGCCATGCTGAAATACGGCATGGACGACCTGCGCGCCTTCTTCGACGGCGACGTGCGCTGGCTGCAGCACTATGGCTTCTCGCCGCTCGACGTTCCGACCCTTTCCGCCGGCGTGGGAGCCGTGGCATGAAGTTCTCGCTTTCCTGGCTCAAGGACCACCTCGACACCACCGCCACGGCGGAAGAGATCGCGGCCAAGCTCAACGCCATCGGGCTTGAGGTCGAAGGGGTGGAGAACCCCGCCGAAAAGCTCGCCGGTTTCCGCATCGCCAGGGTGCTGACCGCCGAGCGGCACCCCAATGCCGACAAGCTGCAGGTGCTGAGCGTAGACACCGGCGATGGCCAGCCGCTGCAGGTCGTCTGCGGCGCGCCCAATGCCCGGGCGGGGCTGGTCGGCGTGCTCGGCCTGCCCGGCGCGGTCGTGCCCGCAGGCGGGTTCGAGCTGAAGAAAAGCGCGATCCGCGGCGTCGAATCGAACGGCATGATGTGCTCCAGCCGCGAGCTGGACCTGGGCGACGATCACGCCGGGATCATCGAGCTGCCCGCCGACGCGCCGGTCGGCATGGCCTTTGCCGATTACCAGGGCGCGGACCCGGTGTTCGACGTGGCGATCACCCCCAACCGCCCCGACTGCATGGGCGTCTACGGCATCGCCCGCGATCTTGCCGCCGCCGGCCTCGGCACGCTGAAGCCGATCGCCGTGCAGTCGGTGAACGGCGGCTTCGACTGTCCGACCGAAATCCGCACCGACGATCCCGAAGGCTGCCCGGCCTTCTTCGGCCGCGTCATCCGCGGCGTGACCAACGGCGCATCGCCCGAATGGCTGCAGGCCCGCCTCAAGAGCGCGGGGCAGCGTCCGATCTCGGCACTGGTCGACATCACCAACTACGTGATGCTCAGCTTTGGCCGACCGGCCCACGCCTATGACCTCGCCAAGCTGACCGGCGCGATCTTCGCCCGCCGCGCGAAGGACGGGGAGACCGTGCTGGCGCTCAACGGCAAGGAATATGCGCTCGATTCCGGGATGACCGTGATCGCGGACGAGGCCGGAGTGCACGACATCGCCGGGATCATGGGGGGCGAGCATTCGGGCTGCTCGGAAACGACCACCGACGTGCTGCTGGAAGTCGCTTATTTCGATCCGGCGCGGATCGGGGACACGGGGCGCAAGCTGGGCCTCACCTCGGATGCCCGCCAGCGCTTCGAGCGCGGGGTCGACCCGGCCTTCCTCGACAAGGGGCTGGACCTCCTCACCCAGCTGATCCTCGAAATCTGCGGCGGCGAGGCTTCGCGCGTGGTTCGCGCGGGCACTCCGCCCGGCGGGACCAAGGTGGTGGCCTATCATCCCAGCCTCGCGCTGCAACTCGGCGGCGTGGCGATTGCCGACGAGGCGCAGAAGGCGACGCTCGCCGCGCTGGGCTTTGGCCTGGACGCGCGCTGGAACGTGATCGTGCCGAGCTGGCGCCCGGATGTCGACGGCGCCGCCGACATCGTCGAGGAAGTGGTCCGCATCCACGGGCTCGACAATATCGAGAGCGTGGCCCTGCCCCGCGCCGATGGCGTGGCGCGGCCGACCGCGACCCCGGCGCAGAAGCTGGAGCGCCGCCTGCGCCGCGCCGCCGCCGCGCGCGGCCTGAACGAGGCGGTGACCTGGTCGTTCCTGCCCGAAGCCGATGCCGAGGCCTTCGCTGATGGCAACGGCGGGCTGTGGGTGCTGGCCAACCCGATCAGCGAGGACATGAAGGCCATGCGCCCCTCGCTGCTGCCGGGGCTGCTGGCCGCGACCCGCCGCAACCTCGATCGCGGCGCAGCGGGCCTGCGCCTGTTCGAACTCGGCCGCCGCTATCTGCGCGGGGACAAGGGCCACAGCGACGAGCGGCTGACGCTGGGCGCGGTACTGGCGGGTGAAAAGACCCCGCGCGGCTGGGCCACCGGCAAGGCGCAGGCGTTCGACGCCTATGACGCCAAGGCCGAGGCCCTCGCCCTGCTGGCCGAGGCCGGCGCGCCGGTCGACAACCTGCAAGTCATGGGTGAAGCCGGGCCGCAGTTCCACCCCGGCCAGTCGGCCACGCTGCGGCTTGGCCCCAAGACCGTGCTGGCGCGCTTCGGCATGCTCCACCCGGCGCTGCTCAAGCAGTTCGACATCGACGTGCCCGTGGCGGCGGTCGAGCTGTTCCTCGATGCCATTCCCGCCAAGCGCGGCGCGGCGACCTTCGCCCGCGCCGCCTATGCCCCGCCGCCGCTCCAGGCGGTGAAGCGCGACTTCGCCTTCCTGGTGGATGCGGGGCTGCCTGCGGGCGACCTCGTCCGCACGGTCAAGGGCGCGGACAAGGCCAATGTGGTCGCCGCGCGGCTGTTCGACGACTTCCGCGGCCAGGGCGTGCCGGAAGGACAGAAGAGCCTGGCCATCGAGGTCACGCTTCAGCCGGGCGAGAAGAGCTACGACGAGGCCGAGCTGAAGGCGATTGCCGAGAAGATCACGGCAGCGGCGGCCAAGCTGGGCGCGGTGCTGCGGGG
>CALMJG010000011.1 GCA_937864195.1 uncultured Novosphingobium sp. | reverse complement strand
GCGCGGTGCGCCTCGTGCACGACAATGGCGCCGCGGCCACCGCCGACGGGGTCGATCTCACGCTCATCCGCCTGATCGTCCAGGCACGGGGCTGGTGGCAGCAGATGAACCAGCACAATCTCGAGGCATCTCAGCCGTGCGCTTGCATTGGCCAGATCGTCGCCGGCGAGCGGAAACGCTAGCCTGGGCCCGTCCTTCGGGAAATCCAGTTCGACCAGCTTCTGCATATGGAACTCGTCGGCCACCATGTAGGCGAGAAGCGGAGCCAGAAGGTCGTCGCTACCGTTGAAGTGATATTCACTCAAAGTTCTCGACCCATTGAAAATTGCCGCCATCTCGCCGCTGGTCAGGTCGACCACAACCTTCAGGATTCCTTCAGGCCGCCGCAGCTCCTCCGAATTGCTCCACTCCCTGTCAGGATATCCGATCCAGTCGTAGATCTGGACAAGGCGGCCAGATGGGGTCTTCAGGACGACTTCAGCCTTGCCTTCGAAGGGCAGGTCTTTCCGGTCGTTCTCCCGGAGATGGGCGAGGCCTGCATATTCTGCCGGCCATTTTGCGATCAAGGCATCAAATGCAGCGCGGAACCTGGGCTTCTTGAGGAGATCGGCAAACTGATAGGGCAGCTTGATCCTGGTCCTTTCTGCCTCGTTGATTTCGCCGCCATTGCACTGGGCAAGACAGACGTCCGCCTGGGCAAGGATCGGGGGCAGCGCTGGCGTAACTTCAAAAGTAGCCGGGGTCTCGAAGCTGGAATCGGTCGCTTCAGTCACGACCTCCGCCGAACCCAGATGGTTCGCCGCCACAAATCCCAGGGCAATCACTCCAATTGCCAGAGCGCATGTCCCGCCCATCACCAGACGCCAATGCTTGTCCAGAAGCTGGATCCCGATGCCGCTCATAGTTCCCCCGGGTTGATACGTGATTTCGCGATCATGTAGTGTATACTCCGTGGTTGTAAAGTCGACGCCGCTGCCATGTGCGGGCCATGGCGCTGCGGCAGATCTTCGCGAGGAATCTGAGGTACTGGCGCCTCCGGCGCGGGCTGTCGCAGGAGGCCCTGGCGCACAGCGCCGGAACGGACCGGACCTATATCAGCTCGCTGGAGCGCCAGCGGTATTCGGCCTCGATCGACGTGATCGAGGCGATTGCGCGGGTCCTCGAGGTTGAGCCTGCGGCGCTGTTCGCGCCCGAGCCGCCCGAGGACTGATCCTTCACAACGGATACCACCCGGCGGGCGTGGTGAGCTCGAGCGCCATGGTCTCGATCTGGTGGCTCCAGGCGAGTGTCTCGAGCCAGCGGGCGGGAATGCCTTCCCTGCCGTAGAGCGACCCGGCGAGCTGCCCGGTGATCGCCGCAACGGTATCGCTGTCTTCGCCGAGGTTGGCGGCGAGCAGCACGGCCTCGGCGAAGCTCGAGGTCCGCGCCGTGCACCACAGCGCCGCCTCGAGGCTGTCGATGACATAGCCCGAGCTGCGGATCGTCCTGCGGGTGTGGGCCCGCCATGACCCGCCCAGCACTTCGGGGATCCGGCCAGCGTAGGAGCCCTGGCGCAGGCGCATCACTTCGTGACGCGGCTTCGGATTGCCGCTCTTGCCCTTCTGAAAGCGGGTGTCCTTGGGATCGCGCCGGGGCGGATCCGGTTCAATGATCACCGGACTGTCGCACTCTTCTCCAGCGGGCATCACGCGCTTCTCCAGCCAATCGCGCTTCTCCTCATCGACGAGCTTGAGCCGCTGGGCAGCCAGATCGAATGCCCAGGGGTTGAGCCGGAGCGTCGGATCATCAGCCCTGCGGATGAGGTCCGGAACATATTGGCCAAGACTGTCGATCTCATAACGCTCAGGACCATTGAGCCTGACCGCAATCCCCAGCAGGCACAGGACAGCTTCATAGTCACACGGCGGGTAACGGTATTCCTCATAGGCAATCCTGCTGCCCCGCCGGTCGCGGACCGCCCGGGCCCGCTCGTTGCTCCGGAGGACCCTCATGATAACCTTTTGCGAGGCAAGGTTGCCCTCCAGCGCCAGGCGGTACTCCCGCCTCAGCATCAGTTCATACGCGCTGATGCGCTTGCCGCTTTCTTCCGGGCCGACCGCGTAGAGCGGCTCGAACAGGAGCTCGAACGAGCTGACGCTGGGCCAGGGCTGGACCTCGTACCTGCTGGATTTCCTTTTCATGATGCGGAACTCTCGGGCCTCAGACGATCGACCCTCGGCGACCCGAATCCGAGGGCTTCCCAAGGCTGGCGTCACGACCTGTCAGCGCGAAAGGATTCTTGTCGGCGCGCGGAAAAATCGGGCCCTGTTATGGGTGTTTTGGGGCCCTGTTATCGTGAAAAACCGCACCTGTTATGCAATGATCGGAGCCTGCAAAAATTGGCGGAATTCCGGGGTTTTCCGGCCGGCTCAGGTGGCGATTCCAGAAAAACAGGTGTGATCGTCCCTGGCAAGCACGTTTGATGGGTTTTCCGTACTGGATCACGTTTCTCCGCGCCGCGATCACCGCCGATTTGCGAGCTCGCGCTCTCCCGGTCCCATTCCGCAGTACAGTTCTGGAATCCAAAAGCGCGGATTTCCGCGCCTTTGCGCGGGTCGGATCTTGGAGCGGAGAGAAGTTTGTCCTGAAGGACTGGCGGAGCGGGAGGGATTCGAACCCTCGATACGCTTTTGACGTATACTCACTTTCCAGGCGAGCGCCTTCGACCACTCGGCCACCGCTCCGCGTGCACTGGAAGGGGCGCCCTAGCGTGCGGGCGGGGGTTTCGCAAGGGCGGTGGTTCTGGCAAGTTGAGAGGATGATACGTTCCTTTGGACTGGCCCCCGATGCCGCCGAGATCGAGGCGCTGGCGCGCGGTGCGCTGGAGCGGTTGCCGGAGCCGTTCCGGGCGCACCTTGATGGGGTATTGCTGCGGGTCGAGGACTTTGCCGATGCGGAAACGCTGGCCGACCTGGGCATCGAGGATGCGTTCGAGCTGACCGGGCTGTACGAGGGGGTGCCGGTGGGGGAGAAGCATTCCGCCCCGTCCGGCACCATGCCCGACCAGATCCGGCTGTTCCGCGCCCCGATCCTCGACGAGTGGATCGCGCGGGGGGACGAAACGCTGGAGCATCTGGTATCCCATGTGGTGATCCACGAGGTCGGGCACCATTTCGGCCTGTCCGACGCGGACATCGACGCGCTGGAGGAAATGGCGGACTGAACCGCTCTCTTTCGCAAGGCTGGCCGAAGGGCGGGCAGCGTGGCACAGTGCGGCGATGCACAAGTCCCTGATTCTGCTTGGCGCCCTGCTTTCTGCCGCGCCGCTTGCCGCCGAAGACAAGCCGCCTGCGCCCGCACCTTCGGAAATCGTTGCCGCCGCGCCGCAGGCGCACTGGACGGCCATCGCGCAATCCGACCTGCTGGTGATGGACCTTGCGCCCGATGCGAAGGGAAAGCCCCGGCGCGTAGTAATCCAGTTGATGCCGCCGCCGTTCTCGCATGGGTGGATCGGCAACATCCGCAAGCTGGCGACGGCGCACTGGTGGGACGGGCTATCGATCAACCGGGTGCAGGACAATTACGTCGCGCAGTGGGGCGATGCGGATGGCGAGGATCCGGCCAAGGCACGCAAGCTGCCGGAAGGTCTGGCGGCGGTGCCGGAGGGTGGCTATGTGCTTGCCGTACGAAGCGATCCGGCGCTCTATGGCAAGGTTGCGGACTCGATTGCGCCGCTCGCTGGCACCATGCAGGAGTGGTTCGCAACCAAGGGCGCGTCGGGGATACGCGGTGACCGTTATGCGTCGTCGACGCTGGCATGGCGGGGATGGCCGCTTGGGGTGGAAGACGGCCAGGCGTGGCCCGTCCACTGCTACGGCATGGTAGGCGTCGGGCGGAACCTCTCCCCCGACACCGGCAGCGGGGCGGAACTCTACACCGTGATCGGCCATGCGCCGCGCCATCTGGATCGCAACATCGCGCTGGTCGGACGGGTGATCGAAGGGATCGAGCACCTTTCCAGCCTGCCGCGCGGCACGGGGCCGCTGGGGTTCTACGAAACGCCGGAGGAGCGCACGGCGATCCTTTCGGTGCGGATGGGCAATGAAGTGACCGGCCTGCCCGCCTACGAATACCTCTCCACCGAGAGCGAGAGCTTTGCCGCCTACGCCGATGCGCGGGCCAACCGGCGCGATGCGTTCTTCATCCGTCCGGCGGGCGGGGCGGACGTGTGCAACGTGCCGGTGCCGGTGCGGCGGGTGAAGGGGTGAGCGAAACCCTGACCCACACCGGAACCCTGTGGCGCTGGACTGGCGGCACCAATGGCACATGGCATTTCCTGAGCATCGACGGCGCGGCGGGCGAGGCGTTGTCGGCCACGGCGCTGATGCGGCGGATGGAGCGGACCATCGGCGGCTTCGGATCGCTGAAAGTGCACGCGGCGATCGGGGACAGCCGCTTCGCCACCTCGGTGTTTCCGTCCAAGGCCGAAGGCTGGATGCTGCCGGTCAAGGCCAGCGTGCGCCGCGCCGAGAATCTGGCCGAGGGCGACACGGTGACCGTGACGCTGGAGTTCTGAACGGTTCAAGGAGCGCGGCCGCCGCGGCGTGCCTAGACTGCGCTCGACACGAACCGGGAAGGCAGGAGATTTTGTCGCAGATCGGGCGCGAGTAGGAAAACGGTTTCCGGTTCACCGCCCCAACCCCGCCCCGCCTGAGAGCGGCAACCCACCTAGATCCGCTCTGCCTCGGCCACGGCATCGCTGGCGCGCAGGGCGGAGACGATGCGGGTAAGGTGGGCGAGGTCCGAAACCTCAAGGTCGACCTCGTAGGTTCCGAACAGTTCATCGCGGCCGGTCATTTCCAGGCTGACGATATTGGCGCGGTTGCCGGCGAAGATACCGGCCGCCTCGGCCAGCGTGCCCGGGCGGTTGTGGAGCAGTACGCGCAGCCGGCCGACCGCGCCGGTCGTGCGGTCGCCCCATGACAGGTCGAGCCAGTCGGCATCGACGCCGCTGGCCAGCGAAAGACAGTCGATCGCGTGGACTTCCACGCCCCTGTCCGGCACGCGAATGCCGACGATGCGGTCGCCCGGCACCGGGTGGCAGCATTCCGCAAGGTGGAAGGCGACGCCCGGGGTCAGCCCGCGGATCGAGATGGCGCGTTCGTGGGCGGACCACTTTTCCGGTTCCGGCAGATCGGCGGTGCTGCCGGGGACCAGCGCCTCCAGCACTTCGCGGTCATCGATCCGGGCCGCGCCGATCGCCGCCATCAGGTCTTCCTCGCCGCCCAGGTCCAGCCGTTTCGCAGCCTCGCGGATCGCCTTCTTGCCGATCTTCGAGGGCAGGCGCGTCACGATCTCCTCGAACAGCTTGCGGCCGATCGCGGCCACTTCGGCGCGTTCCTTGGCCCGCACCGCGCGGCGGATCGCGGCGCGCGCCTTGCCGGTGACGACGAAGCCCAGCCACGACAGCTGGGGCGAGGCGTTGCGGCTCTTGATGATCTCCACCACGTCACCGTTGCCCAGCTGGGTGCGCAGCGGCATGTGCCGCCCGTTGATCTTGGCCCCGACCGCGAAAGAGCCGAGGTCGGAATGCACCGCATAGGCAAAGTCGACCGGGGTCGAACCCTTGGGCAGCTGGAGCAGCTGGCCCTTGGGAGTGAAAGCAAAGATCCGGTCCTGGTAGATGGCGAGCCGCGTGTGTTCGAGCAGTTCCTCGGCATCGTGGCTGGCATCGACGATCTCGATCAGGTCGCGCAGCCAGCCGACCTGCCCGTCGGGCCGCGCCGCCTGCTTGTAGGCCCAGTGCGCGGCCAGGCCGAACTCGTTGGTCTCGTGCATTTCGCGGGTGCGGACCTGCACTTCCATGCGCATCGAGTTTTCGAAGATCAGCGAGGTGTGGAGCGAACGGTAGCCGTTCGACTTGGGCGTGGAGATGTAGTCCTTGAACCGCCCGGGAATCATCTGCCAGGTGGTGTGGAGCACGCCCAGCGCCTTGTAGCTGTCCTCGACCGTCTCGGTCAGGACGCGGAAGGCCATGATGTCGGTGATCTGTTCAAAGCTGACATGGCGTTCGGCCATCTTCTTCCAGATCGAATAGGGATGCTTTTCGCGCCCCGAAACCTCCACCTTCAGCCCGGCTTCGGCCAGCGCCTGCTTGATCGACAGGGCGATGGCATCGACCTGCCCGCCCTCGCTGGAGCGGATCTGGGCAAGCCGCCCGGTGATCGTGGCATAGGCTTCCGGCTCCAGCTGCTCGAAGGCCAGCAGCTGCATTTCGCGCATGTATTCGTACATGCCCACCCGCTCGGCCAGCGGGGCGTAGATATCCATCGTCTCGCGCGAGATGCGGCGGCGCTTGTCCTCGCTCTTGATGAAGTGGAGCGTGCGCATGTTGTGCAGCCGGTCGGCCAGCTTGACCAGCAGGACGCGGATGTCCTCGCTCATCGCCAGCAGGAACTTGCGCAGGTTTTCCGCCGCGCGTTCCTTTTCGCTCATCGCCTCGATCTTGGAAAGCTTGGTCACCCCGTCGACCAGCCGGGCGACATTGGGGCCGAACAGGCGCTCCACCTCCGCAACCGTGGCCAGGGTATCCTCCACCGTGTCGTGGAGCAGCGCGGTGACGATGGTTTCCTGGTCGAGCTTCAGCTCGGTCATCAGGCCCGCCACTTCGACCGGATGGCTGAAATAGGGGTCGCCACTGGCGCGCTTCTGGCTGCCGTGTTTCTGCACCGTGTAGACATAGGCGCGGTTGAGCATCGCCTCGTCCGCATCCGGATCGTAGGCAAGAACACGTTCGACAAGTTCGTACTGGCGCAGCATCTGCGGCCTATGTGGGCGCAAGGCCGGGGGAAGGGCAAGGGGCTGAACACTCTTGCCGCGATTTTGTGCCGTGACCTTCGGCTGCCTGGGCGGTGCGGCGCTCTGCCCGGTCGAGCCGCGCGATCAGCATCAGAAGCGCCGCATTGTCAGGCTTTTGCACCACGCCCAGCACCTGCCCGCGCCGCATGACCGGGCGCAAGGTTCCGCTCGAGAGGCGCTGGAACAGGTCGGGCGGTGTGACCTTCCGCCCCGGCGGCGCCGCGCCCATCACCACCTCCCAGGCCGCCGCGAAGCCCTCGGCACCCGCCCGGCGGCGCAGGCGATAGGCCGTCTCGCGCGCCATGCCCACGGCGCGGGCGGCGGCACTGACCGACCGGGTCAGGGCAAGATGGCCGAGGAATTCCGCCTGGCGCAGCGGCGTCCAGCCATCCGCGCGCGGGCGCGAGGGCACGGGATGGAACGCGGGCACGCGGCGGGACACAGTGGGGGCGGGATAGGTCTTCATCCCGCAGGTTAGGCCAGAAATGCGCCGAGTAGGAAAGCCGTCAACTCCAGCTCGCCTCGGGCGGCAGGCTCATCAGGATCGCGTCGATGTTGCCGCCGGTCTTGAGGCCGAACAGCGTGCCCCGGTCATAGACCAGGTTGAATTCGGCGTAGCGGCCCCGCCATTCGAGCTGCGCCCGCTTGTCCGCCTCGCTCCAGTCCATGCCCATGCGGCGGCGGACGATCCGGGGAAACGAGGCCAGGAACGCCTCGCCAACGTCGCGAGTGAAGGCGAAGTTCGCTTCCCACTGCGCCTCGTCCGCGCATTCGAGGTGGTCGTAGAAGATCCCGCCCACCCCGCGCGCAACATTCCGGTGCGGGATGAAGAAGTATTCGTCCGCCCACTTCTTGAAGCGCGGGTAGTATTCCGGATCGTGCGCATCGCAGGCGGCCTGATACGCCGCGTGGAACTCCGCCGTGTCCTCATCGTAAGGGAGCGGCGGGTTGAGGTCGCCGCCGCCGCCGAACCAGGCCTTGCTGGTGGTGAGGAAGCGGGTGTTCATGTGCACGGCGGGCACGTGCGGGTTGGCCATGTGCGCGACCAGGCTGATGCCGGTGGCGGTGAAGCCGGGGTTGTCCTCGCTCGCGCCGTTGATCGAACCGGCGAAACCGGGCGCGAACCGGCCATGGACCGTGGAGACGTTGACCCCCACCTTCTCGAACACCTTGCCCTTCATCAGCCCGCGCGTGCCGCCGCCGGGATTGGGGTTGCCCTCTTCCTCGCGGCTCCACGCCAGGTAGTCGAACCTCGCATCGCTGCCGGCCTCGGCCTCGATGCTCTCGAATTCGGCGCAGATCCGGTCGCGCAGGGTTTCGAACCACTGCCGGGCGCGGTCGGTATAGGGTGTCCAGTCGGTCATGGGCCAAGGCCTTGCCAAGCGAATCCCGATCCGGCAAGGAAAAGCCATGGTTCCCTTTTCGTTCGCAGGTGAGGAGTTCGCGCTGACCAGCGCCTGCGCGCTGTACTGGCCGCGCGAGGCGGCGCTGCTGGTGGCCGACCTGCACCTTGAAAAGGCCAGCTTCTTCGCGCGCTTCGGGCAGATGCTGCCCCCCTATGACAGCCGCGAGACGCTGGAGCGGGTGGCGCTGGCCATCCGCGAGACCGGCGCGCGGCGGGTGTTCTGCCTGGGCGACAATTTCCACGATGCGGAAGGAGTGGAGCGGCTGGAGCCCCACGCCGCCGGGATGCTGGCCGCCCTGACCCGCGCGACCGACTGGGTCTGGGTGGCGGGCAACCACGACCGGGGCAGGTCACGCGAAGGCACGCTGGTCGACGAACTCAGCGTCGCCGGGCTGCTGCTGCGGCACGAGGCCCGCCCCGGCGAGACCCGGCCCGAACTGTCCGGCCACTTCCACCCGCGCCTGAAAGTCACCGCGCGCGGCCGCCGGATCGTCCGCCCGTGCTGGGTGGCAAGCGAACGCAAGCTGATCCTCCCCGCCTTCGGCGCGCTGACCGGCGGAATGGACGCCGCCGACCCGGCGATCCTGGCCGCGATGCAGCCCGCGCGCGAAGTGAGCGCGGTCCTGCCGGTGCAGGGGAAACTGGTGCGGTTCCCGCTGTGGCGTTCCTGATCCGCCTGACGGCGGTGCGGGAAGCACGTCCGTGCTTCCCTGGCCTGGCCGGCCCTTCGCGGAGGCGAAGGGCGCACCCAACAAGGGTGCTTCCCGCACCGCCGTCAGGCGGAAAGAAAGACTCCTTCCCCCGCGCCGCGATTCGCTTTAAGAGCGCGCGCGAGCATTAGCTGCTACAGGAGAACGCAACATAGCACCCCCACCCCGGCGTATGATGACGCCTCCCGTGAAGAGCGGGCCGCGCTACAACCAGATGATCACGTCCGACAAGGTCCGCGTGATTGACGAAGAGGGCGAAAACCTCGGCGTGATGTACACGCGCGAGGCGATCGAACAGGCGGCTGGGGTCGGGCTCGATCTCGTCGAAGTCTCGCCCAACGCCGATCCGCCGGTGTGCAAGTTCCTCGATGTCGGCAAGTTCCGCTACGAAGCGCAGAAGAAGGCCAACCTCGCCCGCAAGACGCAGAAGACGCAGGAGATCAAGGAGATCAAGATGCGTCCGAACATCGACGATCACG
>CALMJG010000010.1 GCA_937864195.1 uncultured Novosphingobium sp. | reverse complement strand
CAACTGACTTTTAATCAGTAGGTCGCTGGTTCGAACCCAGCAGGGCTCACCATCCAGTCCGCCAATGGCGAGGCTTTTGCGGATGCTCTCAAGACTTCGGAAATTTTCTGCTTTTCCGAAGGTTTGCCGGCCATGGCCGCTGGATCGGGCTTGGGCATGGCGGCGCAGCAGCGGATCGGCCTGCCGCCCCCGGCAGACCGTGCCTCCGCCAACCACAGCGACTATGGCGAACCGCCGCATTCTATTCCGCGAAATTCTAGCGGTCAGGAGCAGACCTTGGCCTTCGCACCGAACACCCGTCTGCTTCCGGGCCTAGTGCCGAGCGTCGCGCACGCCGGCTTTGTCAGCGTCTTGAATGAACCAGCGCCGCTGGAACCACAGGGCAAGGTTGACCAGCGCGATCAGCACCGGGACTTCGACCAGCGGGCCGATCACCGCCGCGAAGGCGACCGGTGAGGCAAGGCCGAAGGCGGCGATGGCAACCGCGATCGCCAGCTCGAAATTGTTCGAAGCCGCCGTGAACGACAGCGCGGTCGTGCGCGGATAGTCCGCGCCAATCGCGCGCCCACTGGCGAAGGCGAGCACGAACATTGCGACGAAGAACACCACCAGCGGCAGGGCCACGCGCAGCGCGTCCAGCGGCAGGGCCAGGATCTCCCCGCCCTTCAGGCTGAACATCGCAACGATGGTGAACAGCAGCGCGACCAGCGTGATCGGGCTGATGGCGGGCAGGAACCGGCTTTCGTACCACGCGCTCCCCCGCGCCTTCACGAGCGTACGGCGCACCAGAAACCCCGAGAGGAACGGCACGCCCAGATAGGTCAGGACCGCCTGTGCAATGGTGCCAAATTCGATGTCCACCACATGCGCGTCCAGCCCGAACAGCGGCGGCAGGACAGTGAGGTAGAACCACGCATAGGGTACGTAGAACACGATCTGGAACAGCGAGTTGAAGGCGACCAGCCCGGTCACGTATTCCGCGCTGCCCCGGGCCAGCTGGTTCCACACCAGCACCATGGCGATGCACGGAGCGATGCCGATCAGGATCAGGCCGGTGAAATATTCCGGCTTGTCGGGCAGCAGCAGCGCTGCCAGCGCGAACATGAAGACGGGCGCCACGATCCAGCACAGCACGAACGACAGCGCCAGCACCTTGCCGTCGCGGAACACGTGGCCCAGCTCTTCGTAGCGGACCTTGGCGAGCGGCGGGAACATCATCAGGATCAGGCCGATGGCGATGGGAATGCTGGTCGACCCGACCGACATCGCCCCCAGCGCGCGCGGCACCGCCGGGGCGAGCGAACCTATCGCGATCCCCAGCGCCATGGCCGCGAAGATCCAGACCGTGAGATAACGGTCCAGGAACGACAGGCGCGGGCGCGGCGCCTCCATTGCCAGCGTGGCCATCAGGCGGCTCCTTCCATCTGTCCGATGCGGGCGAGTTCGACGCCCAGGTGTTTGCGGTCCATGGTCTCGAACGGCAGGTCCAGCAGCGCGCGGACCCGCAGGTCCAGCCGGCGCCAGGTCTGCTCGAAGGCGGCGTCGACTTCTGCCTCGCTGCCCTGCACATCGGCGGGATCGGGCAGGCCCCAGTGGGCCTTCAGCGGCGCGCCCATGAACACCGGGCAGGCCTCCCCGGCAGCATTGCCGCAGACGGTGATCGCGAGGTCTATGTCCGGTGCGCCAGGCCCCGTGAACTCGTTCCAGCTTTTCGAGCGGAACGGCGCGGTGTCGATGCCCTTGCGCGCCAGCAGGCGCAGCGCCCCGGGGTGCGGCGCGCCTTTCGGCTTGCTGCCGGCGCTATGCGCGGCGATCCGCCCCGCGCCAAGCTGGCACAGGATTGCCTCGCCCAGGATCGAGCGGGCGGAATTGCCGGTGCACAGCACCAGCACGCTGAACGGTCGTGCGGGCATGGTCGGACCTCAGCAGCAGGACGACCTGACCGGCGCCGCGACCTGCGGCGCGCAGCAGGCGCTGGCGGCGGCATTGTCCGAAGACAGGGCGGCGAAGTCCGGGCTGTCGCCATAGACAGTGCTGTCGCCCTTGGTCAGGAAGGCTTCCCAGACCACGCCGTCGGGATCGGCGATCCAGCTCTTTTCGGACCTGGCGTAGCAGCAGGTGGTGGCGCCTTCTTCCAGCACCGGGCCGTTCGCGGCCTTGAGCCGGCCATAGACTTCGGCCAGTTCCGCCTCGTCCTCCACCTGCACGCCCAGGTGTTCGATGCCCTTCGCCGCGCCGCACTTCTGCGAGATCGCGAAGTTGATGCGCGGGTCTTCGAGCATCCACTTGGCGTAATCGGGCTTGGTCACGCTGGGAGCAGCCCCGAAGAGGCCGGAATAGAACGCGATCGAGGCATCGAGGTCGGCAACCCCGACATGGACATGGAAACGCTTCATGCGACGTCCTTCTCTTCCTTGGTGGTTGGAGCGCAGGCGACGGTGGGGGCGCAAGTGGCCCCGCCGCAGCAGTTTTCGGTGAGGTAGGCCATCAGTCCGTTCATCGCGGCGTAGTCGGCCGAATAGATGATCGAACGGCTCTGCCGACGCTGGGTGACAAGCCCGGCATTGGCAAGCTGGGCGAGGTGAAAGCTCATCGAGGATGCGGGAACGCCCAGGGCTTCCGCGACTGCGCCAGCTGGCATTCCGCCGGGTCCGGCCTGAACCAGCAAGCGGTACGCCGCAAGCCGGTGCTCCTGCGCCAGTGC
>CALMJG010000009.1 GCA_937864195.1 uncultured Novosphingobium sp. | reverse complement strand
CCCAGCCGCGCAAGTTCGGCGGCGATGTTGCCGGGCAGGGCATCGCCCGCGCTCTCGCCAGCGGCCAGGTCGGCGGGAGCGTTTTCCGCTTCCAGATAGCGCCAGCCCTGGTGGGCGCGCTTGGGTTGGGGGTGGACTTCGATCAGGCGGCTGGCGATGACGATGTTGGTGCGCCCGCCCTCGGCCTCCTCGAAGCGCAGGATTGGGCTGCGCATCACCAGTTGGTGCTTGAAGATCCAGAACAGCGATCCACCCGGCGAGCCATCGGGCGGCACGATCTCGTCATGTCGCTTGGGCAGGTAACGGGTGGTGAGATAGGCAATATCGCCGCGCGCGGAAAACCAGCCGCGCATCTCGTCCAGCGACTGCGCCCCATAGGCGACCTTGGTCAGGTGCAGCGGCATCAGGCGAGACCCGTCAGCACGGCCAGCCCCAGGAAACTGAAGAAGCCGGTGGTGTCGGTCAGGGTGGTGACGAACACGGCGGAGGACACCGCCGGATCGATCCGCAGCCGGTCCAGCACCAGCGGCACCAGGATTCCGGCCAGCCCTGCCATCAGGTTGTTGATCAGCATGGCGGCGGCGATCACCAGCCCCAGATGGACGTTGCCGAAGGCCAGCGCCACCCCGATGCCGATCATCACGCCCAGCGAGACGCCGTTGGCCAGCGCGATCGCGAATTCGCGCCCGACCATGCGCCAGGTGTTCGAACTGGTGATCTGGTTGGTGGCGAGCGCGCGGACGACCACGGCCAGCGTCTGCGTGCCCGCATTGCCGCCCATGCCCGACACGATCGGCATCAGCACGGCCAGCAGGGCGAATCGCCCGATCGCGCCCTGGAACAGCCCGACCACGCTGGAAGCGAGGATCGCGGTGCCAAGGTTGACCACCAGCCAGGCCAGCCGGGTGCGGATGGTCATGTGGATCGGCTCGTTGATGTCGCCTTCGCCCGCGCCGGACAGCAGCAGCACGTCCTCGCCGGCTTCTTCCTGGATGATGTGGACCACGTCGTCGACGGTGATCTGGCCGACCAGCCGTCCGTCCGGATCGACCACGGCGGCGGAAATCAGCGCGTATTTCTGGAACCGCAGCGCGACCTCTTCCTGGTCCATGTCGACCGGGATCAGGGTCTGGTCGCGCTTCATCACGTCGGCCAGCGCCACGTGGCGCGGGGTGCGCAGAATCCACGACAGCGCGCAGGTGCCGATCGGGTGGTGGCGCTCATCGACGATGAACACTTCCCAGAACTCGTTGGCGAGTTCCTTGCCGTCGCGCAGGAAGTCGATCAGGTCGCCGACGGTCATGTACTCGCCCACCGCGACCAGATCGCGGCTCATCAGGCGGCCGGCGGATTCCTCGGGATAGGACAGCGCGGTTTCGATCGCGGCGCGGTCTTCCGGCTCCATCTCGGCCAGCACGGCCTGCTGGTCGTCCTCGTCGAGGTCTTCCAGCATCGCCACCGCGTCGTCGGTATCGAGCTGTTCGGCGATGTCGGCCACCGCCTCGGCGGGCAGCGATTCAACCAGCAGTTCGCGGACGTGATCGTTGAGTTCGGCAAAGACTTCCGAGCCCATCAGGTCGTTGATCGCAACCGCCAGCGCCGGGCGCTCGTCCGCGTCGAGCAGTTCGAACAGGTCGGCGATGTCGGCCGGGTGGAGCGGCTCGACCAGTTCGTAGACCCGCTCGTTCTCGCCCGCTTCCAGCGCCTCGCTCACCCGGCGGACGAAGTTCTTCTTCAGCGTGTTCTCTTCATCCAGGCTTTCGGATTCGCGCACCGGCTCGGCCGCGGGCGCGGCGGATTGAAGCTCGGCGGTGGCGAGTTCCTCGGGAGTCATCGGGCGTGGTCTAGGCCGGTCGGTGCCAAAAGCAACCGGGGCAAGCGCGCAGGGCGTGACTTTACGGCGCCGCGCCCTATATCCGCTGGCAAATCACAGGAGACCCGCAATGGCCGACCAATATCTCACCCTCACGCTCGATACCGGCAATGGCACCGGCGGCGACGTGAAGATCAAGCTGCGCCCCGATCTGGCCCCCGGCCACGTTGCGCGGATCACCGAACTGGCGAACGAAGGCTTCTACGACGGGGTGAAGTTCCACCGCGTGATCCCCGGCTTCATGGCCCAGGGCGGCTGCCCGCAGGGGACCGGCATGGGCGGTTCGGACAAGCCCGACCTCAAGGCGGAATTCAACGCCGAGCCGCACGTGCGCGGCGTCTGCTCGATGGCCCGCACCAGCGCGCCGCACTCGGCCAACAGCCAGTTCTTCATCTGCTTCGACGACGCGACGTTCCTCGATCGCCAGTACACCGTCTGGGGCCAGGTCGAGGAAGGCATGGAACACGTCGACGCCCTGCCCAAGGGCGAACCCCCGCGCGAACCCGGCAAGATCGTCAAGGCGACGGTCAGCTGATCGGGCAGGCCTGAAATGCACGAAAGGGCGGAAGGGCAACCTTCCGCCCTTTTTCGTTGGGAAGATCACGCCGTTAAATGAAGACCCGTCACCCTGAACTTGTTTCAGGGTCCAACCATCGATTTCCCCGGCCACCGCCGGAGGGAGCCAACCGCTAGGCACCTTGATCGAACACAAGGGCTGGATTGGCGGCACGATGGACCCTGAAACAAGTTCAGGGTGACGGGCAATGCGAGGTGGGATGCCTACTGTGCCGCCGCCGGAGCCTCCACCCGCCGCACGGTCAGCACCCTGACCACGGGATCAAGCATCTGCCCCTTCATCACCCCTTCGCCCTTGGTGGCGGAGCGCGGGGCGCCCCAGATCCTTTCCACCACGTCCATCCCCGCCACGACCTTGCCGAAGGCGGCGAAGCCGGCCTGGAATTCAGGGTTGTCGGACCCCGGATTGGCATCTAGCCCGGTCATGTCGCCCAGCATGATCGAGAAGTCGGCCGTCGCCGTGCCGGGGGCATAGCGCGCCATCGAGATCGTTCCGCGCGTATGGGACAGGCCGGTCTGGCTGGTCGGCTCGTGCGCAATCGGCTTCAGGATCTTCTGCGGGTGGCCCTGCAGACCGGCCTGGACCAGGCCGTTGGGCTGGGCACCCCAGGCAATGGGCATTGCGCGGTAGAACACGATCCCGTCGAACCGCCTGAGCTGCACGTAGCGCATGAAGTTCTCGACCGTCAGCGGCGCGCGCTTGTGGTCCAGTTCCAGCTCGATCGTGCCGAGCTGCGTCACCATCGCCACGCGGACCAGGTCCGGCAGCGGCTGCGGGGCGGGCAGCGGCGCGGCGGCCCTGGGCTTCGCCCCCTTGGGATAGCTGGAATAGCCCGGCTTGGTCGCGGCCTGCGCGGCGCTGCCGAGGATCAGGGCGAGCGAGAGGGCGAGCGGGGCGAATCGGCGAGTCATCGCCTCAGTCTGCCCGATCAGAGCCCCGCCTTCACCAGCCAATCGTGGAAGATCCGCACGCTGCGCAGCTCCAGCGCATGGGGGCGGCAGACGAACCAGTAGGAATAGGGGCTTTCCACCTCGACATCGAACAACTTGGCAAGACGGGTGTCATGGCTGCGGTTGAAATGATCGTCGTGCATGATCGCGATGCCCAGGCCATTGGCCGCGGCTTCCAGGATCAGCTGGCCCGAATCGTAATGGTCGATCGCGGCGGGTTCGAGGTCCGGCATGCCGATCGCCTGCTTCCACGCGACGAAGCTGTCGGGTAGTTCGGTGTGGATCAGGAAGGTCTGGCGCGACAGCACGGCGGCATCCGGGTTCAGGCCGATCTCCGCCGCCAGCGCCTTGGACGTGAAGGCATAGACCATGTTGTGATCGAGCCGCACCGAGTGGAACGCCGGGTCGGGCTCGTGCGCCAGGATGATCGCCGCGTCCAGCGTATCGCCCACGCGGGCGAGCTGGTTGGGGCTGGTGTCGATATCGATGTGCAGGCGCGGGTGCAGCTTGCGCAGTTCGGGCAGGCGCGGGAACAGCCGCTGGCCGCCGAACAAGGGC
>CALMJG010000008.1 GCA_937864195.1 uncultured Novosphingobium sp. | reverse complement strand
CTCCCGCCACCGCGGCGGTCAGCACCGACATGTGCGCCGAGGCGACCATCGGGAATTTGCCTCCCGGCACATAGCAACCAACCGACTGCACCGGAATGTTGCGGTGGCCTAGGATCACGCCCGGGATCGTCTCGACCTCGACATCGCTCATCGATGCCCGCTGGATCTCTGCGAAGCGGCGGATCTGCTCCTGCGCGAAGCGGATGTCTGCCATGTCGCGCGCCGAGACGCGGGCGATTGCTGCCTCGATCTCGGATGGGCTCAGGCGGAACGAGGGGCGCGACAGTCCGTCGAAACGCTGCGACAGCTCGCGCACGGCCTCGTCGCCGCGCGCCTCGATGTCAGACAGCGTGCGCTCCACCACGGCGCGCACTTCCGCGTTTTCATCCGCCCGCTCGGCTTCGGGCTTGCCTCGCTTGAGGTAAGTGACAGGCATCCTGTGTCCTCTCGATTTGCCTGGCGCGGTCGCGGCTGGCGCGCGCGCCAGCACGGTCAGTCGATCCGGATGGTTTCCGCGATGCTGGAGCCGCCGACCGTTTCCACCAGGTGCGCCCCCTGGAACCCGTGGTTCTCAAGTTCGGCGAAGGCGTTGACGATGTGATAGAGCGTCGGCAGGTCTTCCCAGCTCGACTTCCAGAAGTGGAAGCTGCCCTGCCCCAGCTCGAACCGCTCGACGGTCATCTTCTCGCGCATCGGCCCGCGCGGCGACAGGGTGACGTATTCGACGTCGGCCTCGCCCCACTCCCCGGTCTTGGGGATGTACTTGCAGGACAGCATGCCCTGGTAATCGGGATCGGCGGGCGGGCCGGACATGCCGCTGGGCGCAGCAAGGTCCCATACGCTCAGATCGAGGAACGGGGTGGCCAGCCACGACATCCGTGCCGAATGGCGGCCATCGATGAAGCGCGGTTCCGGGATTTCGCAGTAGAGCTTGTTATGCCCCAGTTCCTCGCGTCCGCTCAGGATCGGGTCGCACAGGTTTTCCCAGCGCACCAGCACCAGCGTTCCGTGCACCGGCCCCTTCCGGCTGTGATAGGTCACCTCGAACTTCACGTCGCACAGGTTGTAGCCGCGCCCCGCCAGCCAGCCGATCTCGGTCATGTAATTGGCCTCGACCGTCACCACCGGCGGCCCGCGCAGCTCGAAGCGGTCAGGCAGCATGGCTTTAAGCTGGTCGGCATTGGTCAGCATCCGCACGCCCAGCATCTTCATGCGCGGGGTCTTGCTGAAATCGAACGTCCGCCCCTCCGGCCACTGCCGGGGACCGGGCGTGGGCCCGAAGAAGATCGGCATGCGGTAAAACTGCCCGGCCCTGGGTTCGAACGGCATCGTCAAGCTCCTCAAATCCGCGCATCACCCCGATCGCGGCTTCGTTAATGTGATCAGTGTACATATTGGCGAAGGGCTGTCAATCGGGCTGCCGCCAACCGCGAAGGATCGCGCCAAAGGCTGGCTACAGCCCGCTAAAGGAAAGCTTATGATTGACTCAGACATTCTCAAGTGAGTAAGTAGACATTACCCGCTCGGGACAACGGCGTTCAGGCCGTCCGGGCATGCAAAAGGGCCTGGACCGCGGCTTTTGATCGGGAAGCAGCTTGCTCCGCGTAACCAACAGCTAAAGCGCGCGATGCTGGGGCGATAACGCCAGGTGTCGTGTTCCCCTCACAAACGATGAGGTGAATCGATGCGTATGCACTCCATTTTCTCCTGACGGCACCCGGCGTGCCATGAGCGCCTGCGCGCGCCGTCTGAAGCCGGGGATCTCCTCCTCCCTCCGGCCCTGACGCCGCGCACCAGCGCCGTGGCCGATCCCGAGCGATAGCGACCGGCCAGGCCCACCCTCTCCCGGACAGGGCCGGTCGCTATCAAGCCCGACATTTCGCGCGTCAGCAGCGTCGCGGCCCCCTGCCGCGCGTCGTTCCACCCTTCGGCACCCGTGCGGCGGGAATGCCCGCCTGCGGCTCGTGTCCAGCGCGGAGCCACCGCCTGCGCAAATCAACAAGATTCAGGATTATTCGATGTTCAAGTTCAGCAAAGTTCCCGCAATCCGGCAGTTCGCCCTTGCCTCCACAGCGCTCGGCGCGCTGCTGGCGGCCACCCCGGCCCTGGCCGAAGCCGAAGCCGCTGCGGCCGAGGCGGCAGACGATAGCGGCATTGTCGACATCGTCGTCACTGCCGCCCGCCGCCGCGACGAAAGCGCGCAGGACGTGCCGGTGGCGCTCAGCGTGGTGAGTGCGGCCAGTCTCGAACGGCGCGGCGACTACAGCCTTGGCCAGATCCAGCAGCAGGTGCCAAGCCTGCAGGTGTTCAGCTTCAATCCGCGCAACACCAACGTCAACATCCGGGGGCTTGGCAGCAATGTCGCGCTGACCAACGACGGGCTGGAAAACGGCGTCGGGTTCTACATCGACAACGTCTATTACGGCCGCGTCGGCACGTCGCAGTTCGACCTGGTCGACCTTGACCGGATCGAGGTGTTGCGCGGACCGCAGGGCACCCTGTTTGGCAAGAGCACGACCTCCGGCGTGATCAACGTCACCAGCCGCAAGCCCAGCTTCCAGCCCGAATTCTCCGGCGAAGTGTCGATCGGCGATTACGGCTACCGCCAGTTCCGCGCCTCTGGCTCCGCCGCGCTGGTGCCCGATCTGCTCGCCGTGCGGCTGTCTGGCGCGATCACCAGCCGCGACGGGTTCCTCTACAACGTCACACAGAAGGCGCCCGCGAACGACTATTACAACGCCAGCGTGCGCGGCCAGCTGCTGTTCACTCCCAGCGACGCGGTCGAGCTGCGGGTAATTGGCGACTATTCGCGCCAGCGGCAGAACTTCGCGCTGACGGTGTTCGTCGACCAGCACACGACCTATGCCAACGGCGCGGCCATCCCCAACAACTTCGCGGCGCGGGCCGCGCGTTTCCCCGGCTACACCCTGCCTGCCTTCCGCCCGTTCGACCGACTGGGCGAGGCGGACAGCCACTACCAGGCGAACATGGCGAGCTATGGCCTGTCGGGTCAGCTCGACTGGGATCTGGGCGGTGCAGACCTGACCGCCATCACCGCCTATCGCTGGTGGGACTGGGATCCGGCCAACGACGGCGACGGAACATCGCTGCCGGTTGTCACCAAGAACCAGCAGGCCAACCGCCAGCGCCAGTTCAGCCAGGAACTGCGGCTGGCCTCCAAGGGCGATGGCCCGGTCAGCTATGTCGCCGGGCTCTACTACTTCTGGCAGATCGTGCGCGGCTACGGCGCCGTCAGCTATGGCCCGGCAGCGGCGCTGTGGAACCTGCCGACCGCCAACCAGACAGTCGCCAACGCCGCCCTGGACGGGTTCGAGGCGGGCTCGCTCTCGACCCCCGAAACCCGCACGCTGGCCGCCTTCGGGCAGGCCGACTGGAAGCTGGCGGACAACCTGACGCTCACCGCCGGCCTGCGCTTCACCCACGAGAAGAAGCAGGGCGCGTTCAGCCAGTTCTGGGCCGCTGGCAACGACCTGTCGACCCTGACCACGGCGCAGGCGGCGGCTGCGAATGCCATCCGCGCGCAGTTCCATCCGCTGAGCAGCTATTCGACTGCCTTTACCGACAACAGCCTGTCCGGCCTGCTTTCGCTCAGCTGGAAAGTCGCGCCCGATGCGCTGCTCTACGCAAGTTACGCCAGGGGCAACAAATCGGGCGGCCTGAACCTGACCAACCTTCCGGCAGGGGTGTCACCCGACGTGGCGCCCGAAAAGGTCGATGCCTTCGAACTCGGCTTCAAGAGCCAGTTCCTCGATCGCCGCGTGACGCTGAACGGTGCGCTCTACTGGACCGAGATCGGCGACTACCAGACCGCGATCACCGAGCAGATCCCCAGCACGGTCAACCTTCGCCAATACATCGCCAATATCCCCAAGGTCCGCTCGCGCGGGTTCGAGGCCGATCTCGAGGTGCGGGCCAGCGATCACTTCGGCGTCAACGCCTCGATCGCCTATGCCGAGGCGACCTACCGCGACTATGCCAATGCCCCGCAGGCGGTCGAACGGCTGAACCTGTCGGGCATCCAGGACCTGACCGGCCAGCAATTGCCGGGCGTGCCCAAATTCACCTGGTCTGCAGGATTCCATGGCGACATCCCGCTGGGCGACCATCCCTTCGCGCTGACCTACAGCGCGGACTGGTCGCACCGCTCCAGTTTCAACACGTCCTCGTCCAACTCGGCCTGGGCGCAAGTGCCGGCCTACGGCATTGCCAACGCCCGGATCGGGCTGCGCACCGAGGATGGCCGCTGGGATCTGTCGATCTGGGCCAGGAACCTGCTGGGCAAGGACTATTTCACCACTCTTTCCGCCGCGAACACCGGGGTGATCACCGGCCAGCTTGGCGAGCCGCGCACCTACGGCTTCACCTTGCGCACCAGGCTGTGAGGAGCGGGTGATGCAGGCTTCCCCCTTCACCAGCCCATCCGCACCGGAAAGTCCGCCCGCGACCGGACGGCTGCTGCGCTTCGCCGCCTTTTCAGTGCCGGTCCATGCCGCCGCGCAGCCGATCCTGGCCTTCGTTCCGGCGATTTTCTCGCGGCAGTACGGCATCCCGCTTGCCACCCTGGGACTGATCTTCCTGATCGGTCAGGTCCTCAATTCGCTGCTTGCCCCGGCAATCGGAGCGCTGAGCGACCGCACCACCAGCCGGCTGGGCCGCCGCCGGCCGTGGATCGCGGGCGGCGGGCTGCTGTTCATGGCGGGCAGCGCGATGCTGTTTTTCCCTCCCGCTGCGCCGTCCACGGCCTGGGTCCTGACGGGGGTGCTGCTTTATTACCTGGGCGCGGCCGCCAGTTCGACCATCCTGCTTGCCTGGTCGGGCGAGATTACTCGCGACTATGATCAGCGCACCCGGATTTCCGGCCTGTTCACCCTGCTATCCTCGATCGCGCTGGTCCTTGCCCTGCTGCTGCCGACCGCGCTCGACCAGTTTCGCCCGGGCGATGATGCGCTGCGCCTGACCCTGCTTGGCCTGCTGGTGCTGGCGACCGCGATACCGGGCCTTGCGCTGACGCTGACCGCCTTTCCCGATAGCCCCGCACAGAGCGGCGCGGGCGGACCGGACCTGCGCGGCAACCTGCGCGCGGTATTCGGCAACCCCCTCCTGCTGCGGGTACTGGCTTCGGACGTGGCTGTGACCACCGGGCAGGGCATCCGCACCGCGCTGATGCTGTTCGTGGTGACCGTGTACCTTGAGCGCCCGGAATGGGCCGCCGGCTTCTTCCTGTTCCAGTATTCGTTCGGCATGCTGGCCGGTCCGATCTGGCAACGGATCGGCATGGCGCTGGGCAAGACCCGCGCCGCCATCCTGGCCGAGCTGATCCAGACCGCGATCAACCTGGGCCTGCTGTTCGTGACGCCCGACCGCTTCGGCCTGATGCTGTTCCTCGCCTTCGCGCAGGGCCTGTCGCAGGGATCGGGCAACCTGATGCTGCGGGCCATGGTGGCCGATGTCGCCGACCAGCACCGGCTGGACACCGGCGAGGAGCGCACCGGGCTCTATTACTCGGTGTTCAGCGTGTCGATGAAGCTGGGCGGCGCCCTGGCGGTCGGCATCGCCCTGCCGCTGGTGGGCTGGCTCGGCTTCGATCCCACCGGCGCGAACAGCCCCGAGGCGCTGCAGGGCCTGCTGCTGGTCTTCGCGCTCGGCCCCGCACTCGCCCATGCCTTGTCGGCAGCGCTGCTGATCGGCTTCCCGCTTGGCGAGCGGGCCCATTCCGAAATTCGTGCCCGGCTGGAGAACGATCCTCCCGCGCTCCAGCCGGCCGAATAACCCCCCGTGACCTCTCTCAACCCCCGAAGACCGGAGTAACTGACATGGCTACCATCGTTCCCACCTACCCCAATGCCCGCGACGCCTCGTCCCCGCTCGACATCGTCCCGCTCACCGGCCGGATCGGCGCGGAAATTCGCGGCGTGGCCCTTTCGGGCGATCTCGACGCCGCGACCGTCCAGGCGATCGAGGCGGCCGTCGTGCGCCACAAGGTCGTGTTCTTCCGCGGCCAGCAGCACCTGGACGATGCGGAGCACGAGGCCTTCACCGCGCTGCTTGGCGATCCCGTGGCGCACCCGACCGTGCCGGTCGCCGAAGGTTCGAAATATCTGCTCGAACTGGACAGCAGGGAAGGCTACGCCGCCTCGAGCTGGCACACCGACGTGACCTTCGTGGACGCCTATCCCAAGGGCTCGATCCTGCGCGCGCTGACCATTCCCGAAGCCGGCGGCGACACGGTCTGGGCGAATGGCGAGACGGCCTATGACAGCCTGCCCGAACCGCTCCGCCAGCTCGCCAACACCCTGTGGGCGGTGCACAGCAACGATTACGACTATGCCGCCGTGCTGGGCACCAGCAAGGACAACGAAGCGCAGCAGGCGCGTGCGGATCGGCATCGCAACGTCTTCGCCTCGACCGTCTACGAAACCGAACACCCGGTGGTCCGCGTCCATCCGGTGTCGGGCCAGCGCAGCCTGCTGCTGGGCCACTTCGTCAAGAACTTCGTCGGGCTGAACCAGGCGGATTCGCAGCGGCTGTTCGCCATCTTCCAGGACCACATCACCCGCGAGGAAAACGTCGTGCGCTGGCGCTGGCAGGCCGGTGACGTGGCCTTCTGGGACAACCGTTCGACCCAGCACCGGGCCGTGGCGGACTTCGGCCTGCAGCGCCGCACCCTGCGCCGCGCCACGATCCAGGGCGAAGTGCCGGTGGGCATCGACGGCCGTTCCAGCCGCACGACCCGCAAGGAGAAGGCCCGGGATTACCAGTCCGCCTGATGCGCCGCAGTGCCGCCCTGCGCGGCGGAATTTCCCCATCGGCTGCCGCGCCGTGCAGCATGCCGATGGCGAAAAGCCCCCTTCCCCCGGAGCCCGAAACGCCGGCGGAAGGGGGCAACTTCCCCCAGGTCGAGCCCCTCTGGAAACCGGAACCGAACCATGGCCGAACAAGCCCGACTCTCGATTTCACCACCGGCCCCGGCACCTGCTGGCGAGTGTCATGCCATGACCCTTGCCGCTGTAGGACAGGCGCTGGACAAGCTCCGCTTTGGCCAGGTCTTGCTGACAGTGCACGAAGGCAAGGTTGTTCAGTTCGAAGTCACCGAAAAGCAGCGCTTCGCCTGATCCGACCGGCATTTGGGCAGTCCGCGATCGGGATCGCGCACTGCCCACCGGTCCCACTCATCGGTGCAAAGGTGTTCAGTTGCCTTTGAGATACTTGTCGAACCAGGCGATCGTGCGGTTGAGCGAGTCGAGCTGGTTCTCGCGCTTCTGAAAGCCGTGGCCTTCGCCCGGATAGAAGACGGTCTCCACGACATTGCCCTTCGCAGCAAGCAGATCGGCAACTTCCTGCGCCTGGCCGTGCGGCACCCGGATGTCGTTCTCGCCCTGGATGCTGAGCAAAGGGGCCTTGGCCGGCTTGATGTAGGTGAGCGGCGATGCCGCATCATAGACGGCCGGGTTTTCATCCGGCGTACCGATCAGGGTACGCTGATAGGCCTGCAGCTGCGCGTCCTGGTCGCGGTACATCGTCCGCCAGTTGATAATGCCATACCATTGGACCGCCGCGGCGAATTCGTCTGGCGTCCGGCCGATCGCCATCATCGCCATGAAGCCGCCATAAGACCCGCCGAAGATGCCGACCTTCTTGGGATCAACATAGCCAGAGGTGACAAGGAACTTCTTGGCAGCAACCGTATCCTTGAGGTCGCCCCCACCCAGATCCTTGAAGTTTGCCGCCTGGAATGCCTTGCCATAGCCGGTCGAACCCCGGAAATTGGGCTGGATGACAACATAGCCCCGGGTCGCGAATGCCGTGGCAAATCGCGAAAAGCCGTCCTCGGCCTGGCCGGATGGGCCGCCATGCGGAATCACGATCGCCGGATTGGACCCGTCGCGCTTGAGGTTGAAGGGCATCGTGACAATCGCGCTGATCAGAGTGCGATCGAAGCTCTTGTAGGTGACAACCTGAGACCTGGGCAGGGTCGCGGTAGTCAGGCTTGCCATTGCGAGCGGCACGGCCTGCGCCGCGCGGTTGGCACCGAGATCGTAGAGATAAAGCGATGCCGGGGCATCGGCACGGCTGTGCCCGACCAGCATCCGCCTGCCATCGGGCGAGAATACCTGGCGCCCCAGGGTCAGGGTCCGGCCCGGAGCCAATGCCAGCGCCGTTTCGGCCATGCTGGCCAGATCGACCCGCGAAAGCGTGGTGCGGCCATTGTCATTGGTCCGCACGATCATGGTTCGACCGTCCGGGGTCACGGCGTCGCTCCATTGTTCCCAGGGAGTGGGCTTCAGCCAGCGCCAGCTCTTGCCGGCAACGCTGTAGGCGCCGGCGTGGGGCTGGCCGGTCGTCTCGTCGGTCGTGACGGCAAGCGTGGTGCCGCCCGGCGAGGCTCCGCTTGCACTGTAGAGCGTCTTCGCAGCGCCAAGCAGACGGGTTGCGGCACCACTCGCAACGTCGATGTGCCAGACTTCGCCGATCGTCCCGTCGACGCTCAGGCGGTTGGCAACAAGCGCCTTGCCGCCCGCGGTCCAGGCCACGGCAGTCCAGGCGAATTGCGGATCCCGCTCGGCCGTGAGCATCCTGACCTTGCCGGCCGCGTCGATCAAGGCCAGGTTGCCCTGCCCTTCGGACTTGAGCTTGGTGGAGATCGCGACAAGACCCGCCGGGCCGACGAGCACGCCGTCCTCGCGTTGATCGGGCGTATTGGTGAGATTCTCCACGTCACCGCCGCCGGTCGGCACGCGGTAGACGTCCGGATATTCGTTGCCGCCCACATCCTGCGAGAAATAGATCCATTGGCCATCGGGCGAGACGGCCAGACCCGTCTGCGCCTCGTCCGAACGCGTGATCTGGACCGGCCAGCTTCCAGCCGCATCCATCCTCCAGATGTTGATCCGACCGGACAGGTTGGTGGCCAGGAAGATCTGCCTGCCGTCCGCACTCCAGGCGGCATCCACAAGCGAGCGGGTGATCCCGATATCGTCAAGGGGGACCGGCCGCGCTGCCGGGCTGGCGGGCGAATCAAGCGAACCGGGATCCGTAACCGGACGATCCGGCGTCCTGACCTGTGCAGAAATCTGCGAAGCGGCGAAGGCTATCGCCGTGCAAGTGAGGAACAGACGCATTGATGAAGCCCCTTGTTTCTGGAATGTCGATCTTCCGTGAGCGCGGCCGAATGCCGCGGCAATAGGTTGAGCCGCTCAGCGCGTCTCGTCGAAGCGGTATTCGTGCTGCCCATCGCGCACGATCAGCTGCCGCTTGCCGCCACTGTCCGCGACGACCAGCGGCAAGCCGTAGACGGTCGGTTCAACTGTCACGAAGCTGATCGTGCCGTCCTGGTTGCGCCGCGATGCCATCGGGGAATTGAACGATGTGAACCGGAATACGGGCGCCGGGCCGCTGCGGTCGACGGTGATCCGGCCCAGTTCCGCGTTGACATAGGCCGGGGCGAGGCTGGCGGTCGCGGCCGCATCCGCCGGGAAGCTTAGCGTTTCGCGTTCCTTGGCGAACTCCGCCTTGTAGCGCGCCGCAGTGGCCGTCACCATCGCGGCTGCCTCCGGCTGGCCCTCGTAGAGGATTTCCAGCAAGCGGCGCATGAACGGGGCGAGCAAGGCCTGGCCCTGGTCGGAATTCGTCAGCAGGACCGCGCCGATCCCGGCATCGGGCACCAGCATGATGTCGGATTTGTAGCCGCCCAGGCTGCCGCCATGATGGACCACGGTCACGCCCCAGTGGCGATTCTGTTCCAGACCCATCCCGTAGAATTCGTCCTCGCCAGCGGAAATGGCGGGCTTGCGCCGTTCCAGCAGATTATCGCGCGATACCCACTGCCGCGCATCGTCCAGCTTGCCCTCGTTGAGTTCGAAGCGGACATAGCGAACCATGTCGTTCGCATTCGACCAGGCCCCGCCCGCGGGCCGGTATGGCATGACCGATTCATTGATCCGCATGCCCTCGGAGGTCGAAACCACCGTTCTGCCATCAAGATCATAGGCGTGGGGGCGCGCCCAGTTACCGCGCATGACGGCGGCCGAATCAAAACCCGTCGCGTTCATGCCGAGCGGAGAAAAGATCTTCTCCCGCATCGCCCGGTCATAGGCACGGCCCAGTTCCATCCCGGGATACAGCAGATGGCCGCCGATATAGCCGGCAGCCGAGGCCATCAGGTTGTTGTACTGGAAGACCTCGCCGAAGCCGCTGGTCGGCTCGGTCGCGGCAAGCTGGGCGAAAGTATCGGACGCAGGGGTCGAAGGGCTGGTGTTGAGCAGCCACTGCATGTCCTTGCGCGGCAAACCGGTGCAGGCGCAGACCAGGTGGCGGACCAGCACCTTCGCCGTGGTTTCCGCGCTGCCGAGGCGAAAGCCGGGATAGACCTGAGTGACCGGCTGATCCCAACGCAGCTTCCCTTCATCGACCAGCCTGGCCAGCAGCAGGGTCGACAGCCCCTTGGTATTGGACGCCACCATGAATTCGGTATCGCCGTCCACCGGCTCCGTCCGGCCAATTTCGCGCACGCCGATCCCGCCGGCATAGAGGGTTCGGCCGCGATCGGTGAGCGCGAAGGAAGCGCCAGGAACGCCAAGTTCGCGCATGCCGGTTTCCAGGAAGGCGCGCAGCGCGGCAATCCGCTCCGGCGTCATCGGGTTGGCTGTGCGCCCGGCGAAGCTTTCCCGCGTGTAGCCGCCAGGCCGCACGCTGCTGAAGACCAGGTTGGCGGCGGCGCCGCGCTTTTCGAACGTCTGCTCCGCTCCATCGGCGATCATCACCGTCCAGGCAGTGCCGCGCCGCATCGCCGAAGCCGTGATGATGCGCCGGTCATTGGGCGAAGTCTCGTAGTCGGCGACCCGCCGTTCCTCCCAGCCGTCGCGGGGCGCGCGCGGGGTCAGCACCTTGACCGGGCGGGGCGCCGCCGTGGCATAAAGCTTCCAGCCGGCCTCAAGCGCGGCGGCCGCATCGACCGCAGGCCCGACATCGACGATCGCAATGCTCAGGTTGCCTTCGGGCGCGGTGACTTCGACGAACCGCTCGCCCCGGCGCAGTGCCCAGGCCTTGGGGGCCGTGAAGACAACGCCGAGCGGTGTGGTCGCGGCCTGATCCTCCGCCAGCGACGTCCCCGGCGGGGCGACCTGCGCGGTCGTTGTCGCCGCCCCTAACGTCACGGACATCGCCGCGGCCAACAACAGATTGCGCATGGATTTTTCCCCGTGTTCCGGACCCGCCAAAGTGAATCCGTGCCTTCCGGTGATCCTGGTAGATCGGCTGCAAGTCCTGAATCTTGAGAAATGGCCCGTTCCAGAATGTTTCCAGAATTGATCTTTGAATCTTGCCGGTTTCTTTACTATCCGATCCGCTCTTCAGGAGAATGACATGGTCGGCGATGGATCGAAGTCCTCGATAGCGTTCGGCCCCTTCGTCCTCGATCGCGGCGACGAACGCCTCGTCGGACCTGAAGGGCCGATCAGGATCGGCCACAGGGCATTCTGCCTGCTGTGCGTCCTGATCGATCGCCGTGGGGCCTTGCTGACGAAGGACCAGCTGTTTGACAGCGTGTGGGGCAACGTCATCGTTTCCGAAGCGACCCTGACCTCGGTCATCAAGGAGCTGCGGCGCGCGCTTGGCGACGACGCAAAGCAGCCCCGCTACGTGCGGAGCATCTATGGGCGCGGCTACCGCTTCATCGCGGAAGTGCGGCCCGTTGACCGGCCAGCGGATTCCGGCCCCGCCGATCCCGGCCCAGCGGAGCGACCTCCGCGCCAGGTGGAACCGGCCGGCGCTGGCTCTCCCTCGCCGGCCTTGCCGGGGCCGCCTCTCGCCGGGACGGGGCACTGGAAACGGCGCACCGTGCTGGGAATCGGGCTCGCCATGGGCACTGCGGCAGCAGTGGCCGGCCTTCGCCGCGATTGGGGGGACAAGCCTGCGTCAGCGGTTGCCCCTCCATTCGTGGTGGTCCTGCCTTTCGAGGACCGGAGCGCCGATCATGCGGCCAGCTTCCTTGCCGTGGCCCTGCCGCGAGATATCCGCGACCAGCTGTCACGCGTGGCGGGACTGCGCATCATTGCCGAGGATTCGTCCCGCACCACGGCAGACCAGGGCCTGTCGCCCCGGTCGATCGGAACGCGGCTGGGCGCGCGATTCGTCGTCTCCGGCGCCGTGGGGGAAAGCGGCGGGCGGCTGAATGGCACTGTCCGGATCTTCGACCTGGCGTCCGACAGGGAGGTATTGGCGCAGTCCGGCAAATGGGACGCAGCCGATCTCTACGCCATGCAGCAGGAGCTGTCGGCCACGATCCTGCGCGAAATCCTGGGCCGGGTATCGACCGCGATGACCATGCCGCCGCGCCCCCGGGTTCCACGCGATCCGCGCGCCTATCGCCTGGTGCTGGAAGGACAGGACTTCCTGGAAAGGAGCCGGGCCGCGCGAATGGTCGGCGATGAAGCCGGCGGCAGGCTTGCCGGTGATTCCGCCTACCGCGCCGCGAACGATGCCCTGGCGATCGACCCGAACGATCCCGGCGCCCTGCTCCTGATCGCGCAGTTGGTCCGCAACGGCTGGACCAGCGCTCTCGCCGGGCAGAACCTGACATCGCAGCAGCGCGCGGCGAATGCGATCACCTATGTCGACCGGGCGCTCTCGGTCGATCCCAACGATCCGGCCGCGCTCACCGCGCTGGGCGATTACTACCGGCGCTTTCAATGGCGCTGGGCAGAGGCCGAAACCCTGTTCCGCAAGGCGCTGATGCTCAGCCCCAGCTTCATCGAGGCGCATTGGTCCTTCGCCTATATGCTGGGGACGATCGGCCGCGCGGTAGAAGGGCTGCGCCATGCCCAGATCGTCTTCAAGCTCGATCCCGAAAGCCTTTGGCACCGGATCGCCTTGCCACGCCTGCTATGCGTCGTCGGCGATCGCGGCAACATGTTCCGGCGCTATGACATCGAGCTGTCGGCAACCCCCGGCAACATCTTCCTGATCAAGGAGATCTACACCGTTCACCTGTGTGACGGCGATGCCTTCGCACTGGACCGGCTGGCTGCCCGCGTAAGGACGCTGCACGCCGGCGCGAAGCTGCCGGAGGCCGCGGCAAGGCTGCTTGAGCGGATCACGGCAGCGGCGGCCGCACTCAGGGGCGATTCCGCCGCCTATGTAGCCGCGATTGATGCCGACGTTCGCGCCTATGATGATGCCGCCTCTGCCACGAACCAGGCGTCGCATGGGCGGCTGAGCGTCGACCTGCTGTTCCTTTGCGGTCTCGAATATGCCTGGGCGGGACAGACCGACAAGTCGCTGGCGCTGCTGGCCCGCGCCCTGGCAGGCCATTCGCTCTACTGGCCTGCCGCCGCCCCCTATGGCGTTGCGCCGCTGCCAGCCTCGCTGCGCGCCGACCCGCGCTACGATGCGCTCTGGAACCGGGAACCGCGCACGCGTGCCTATCTGACGCTGCGCCGCCAGGCCCTGCTCGATCGGCAAATGGCGGGCTATTTCCCCGACGGCCGTTTTGCGCGTCCTTCGCCCGAAGAGATCAACCGGAGCATCGACGCAGTCTGAGCCCGCTGGATGGCCCTGCCGGTCAGGATCAGCGTTCGGTCAGGATTCCGCAAGCGCGGCGATCTGCGCTTCGGCCGCAGTCGCTTCCGCGATCAGCAGCCGCAAGGCCTTGGCCGTGTCCTGCAGAAGGCCTGCGCCGATCGGCCGCTCCCCATTGATGAAGCGGCGGATGGCTCGCTCGTCGATGCCCAGCCGCCGCGAGGTCGCGGGAATGCCACCAAACACCTGGACACAATGGGCAAAGTGATCTTGCGCGTCCTGCGCCGTGAATGATCCGGTCATCGTTCTTCCATGCGTTGTCGCCCCAGCCCTAGCCTGCGGGGGAGCTTCAGTCCAACGCGAACCGCCCTGCGATCCGGCGCCGGGACGCTAGCGGATCTCGACCGACAGGACCCCGTTCGACTGGGTCACTTCGACCGCATGAAAGGTCAGGTCCGTTCCGATCAGCACCCCGTTGGACAGCGCGGTGCCGGATGGCGTCTGGATCACCTGCAGCGAAAGGTCGGCCCGGACTGGGCAAGGGTCGCCGTGCCGTGGTTCGCCGTCTGCGTCACGGTGCCGACAAGGTTGTCGCCAGTCTGGACGATCGTGCCCGCCATGCCCTCCCCGTCCTGGTAGATCCCGGCCAGGTTTCCCGAGACGGGGGACCGGTCCTGCCGGATCGTGGCCGCGTCGCCGGATCGGCAAAGCTCCAGATCCCGTGGCGGGCGCCATCGATGATCAGTTCGCGCGTTGCCTTCCCCACCGCCTGCTCCAGCGCCACCACCCCCGGTTCGTTGACAGTCGTCCCGCCTTCGATCTCCAGCAGATCCTTGAACGCGATGAAGCGGTAGGTGCTGGCATCGACGCCAACCGAGACGATGGATTTGCGCACCACCACCGATGACAGGATTTCTCCGGTCTTCACCCATACGGCCCGCAGGTAGACCGTGATCGCGTCCTGCCGATACTTGGTGCTTCCCGGTCCGAGATAGCCGAAAGGTCCGCTTTGACAGTACCTTCAAAGCAGCCGGGCGGGGAAACGTCTCGGCGCGCGCCGGGCCGCAGCGCGCTAATGCCCCGCCACGACCTGGCCTGGCGCGGATCTGGGGCGCGGCGCAAGCCAGACCATCCATGCGGCGATGAACAGGATCACGGCTGAAACCGCGAATACGTGATTGGCACCAATGGTCGCGGCCTGAGCCTCCACCAGTCGCTCGATCACTCCGCGAGCCTGCTCTGGCTCCATGCCCGCGGCCTGGAGCTGGGCCATGGTGCCGTCCACTCCGTTCAGTGTTCCGGTCATGCTGGCGCGGGCCTCGCGCGAGGCATTGTCCCACATCGAGGTGGACAGCGCCGTTCCCGCCGCCCCGGCGATCGTGCGCATGAAGCTGAGCAGCCCTGCCGCGGAGGCAACCTCGTTCATCGGCACCGCTGACAGCGAAAACACCATCAGTCCGATGAAGAAGAACGGCATGCCAAAGCCCTGCAGCAGCTGCGGGATGGAATAGTCCCAGAATGTGCCGTCCGTGTTCCACTGGGTGCGCAGCACGGAAACCAGCACCAGCCAGAGCATTCCTCCGGTGATCAGGATGCGCGGATCGAACCGTTCGAACGCCTTGCCCGCCACCGGCGCCATCATCACCGCGAACACGCCGACGAACGCCATCGCGTGCCCCGCTTCGCTGGCGGTGTAGCCGACGACGGACTGCAGCCAAAGCGGGACCAGCACGATCATCGCGAACATCCCGCCGAACCCCAGCGCCATCGCGATCAGCCCGACCCACAGCGACCGGTGCCGCAGCACGCGCAGGTCCACCACCGGATGGGGATCGGTCAGTTCCCAGATGACGAAGGCGCCAAAGGCGATGGCCGAGGTGATCGCAAGGCCCGTGATCATGTTCGAGGCAAACCAGTCATGCTCACGCCCCAGGTCCAGCACGAGCTGGAAGCAGCCCACGAACAGCACCAGCAGGACCAGGCCGATCGCGTCGATCCGGACCCGCTCGGTCGCGGTTTCATAACGGCCGACCAGCTTGACGATGATTCCCAGGCAGACCAGCACGACCGGCAGGTTGATGTAGAAGATCCAGGGCCAGCTCCAGTTGTCGCTGATATAGCCGCCCACGATCGGGCCGAAGATCGGCGCAGAAATGGCCGTGACGCCCCACAGCGCGTTGGCCACGCCCATCTTTTCGGGCGGAAAGATCCGCAGCAGCAAGGTCTGGGTCAGCGGCATCAGCGGCCCGCCGCTCAGCCCCTGCAATACGCGCAGCAACACCATCAGTTCGATGGTCCGGGCAAGGCCGCACAGCACCGAAAACAGGGCAAAGCCCACCAGCGATGCCACCAGGGTGCGATAGGTGCCGAACCGCGCGGCCAGCCAGCCGGTCAAGGGCACGGTGATCGCCTCGGCCACGGCATAGGACGTGATCGTCCACGTCCCCTGCGACGGCGAAATCGCGAGGCCGCCCGCGATGTGCGGCACCGACACGTTGGTGATGGTGGTGTCGAGGATCACCACGAAGTTGATCAGCGCCAGACCGAACGCGGCGATCCACAGCCGCGTGCCGGTCAGGGGCCTGAGCGGCTGGGTGTTCATTGGCCGCGCGTGTCGATCGTGGCGGTCATCGACAGGCCGACCCGCAGCGGATGCTTCTTCAGCTGGGCGGGATCGAGCTGGACGCGCACCGGCAGGCGCTGCACGACCTTCACCCAGTTGCCGGTGGCGTTCTGCGCCGGGATCAGCGCAAAGGCGGCGCCGGTGCCCCCGGCAAAGCCCTTGACCGTGCCCTTGAACACCACCTTGCTGCCATAGAAGTCGCTGGTCAGCTCGACCGGCTGGCCAGGGCGCACGCCGCGCAGCTGGCTTTCCTTGAAATTGGCGTCGACGTACATCGCGTCCAGCGGCACCAGCACCATCAGCGGTGCGCCGGCATTGATCCGCTGGCCGACCTGGACGTTGCGGTTGGTCACCACTCCGCTGATCGGGGCGCGGATCACTGTGCGCTCCAGGTTGAGCCGGGCAAGCTCGACCCGCGCCTGCGCGGCGACAACGTCCGGCGCGGTGTCTGCGGTGAAGCCGGCGGTCAGCGCGGCGGCAGAGGCAAGGTCGCCGCTGGCGGAAGAGCGCAGCGCGGCGGCGCCCGCCAGCCCGGCCTGGGCCTGGGTCAGCGCGGCGCGCGCGGTCTGCCAGGCCGCACGGGTCTGGGACACTTCCTCGGCCGAGACGGCTCCGCTCGCGGCGAGCTGCTGGCGGCGGGCATAGGCATCCTGCGCCTTGTCGAAATCGGCCTGAGCGGCGGCCAGGCGGGCCTGGGCCTGCATGGCTTCGGCCCCGCGCGCATCGACCCGCGCGGCGGAGGACGTGCCCGCAGCCTGCGCCTGCCGGAAGCGCTGCCGCGCCTGGACCAGCATGGCCTCTGCATTGGCGAGCTCGATCCGGGCGTCGGCATCGTCGATCACCACCAGCACGTCGCCTCTGGCGACCTGCTGGGTGCCGCCCACGTGCACTTCCCTGACCGCGCCTGACACCAGCGGCGTCACCACGGCGGTATCGGCGCCGACATAGGCGTTGTCGGTGTGGACGCGCCCGGCCTGGGTCAGGAAGTACCAGGCGCCCCAGATCGCGGCGGCAACGACGAGGAGAAACGCGAACAGGCGCAGGGCCTTGCGGCGCTTGTCCAGCGCGGAGGGATCGGTCTCGGCAGTGTCGGCGGGGGGAAGGATCGTATCAGTCATCGGTCGGTTTGCTCCGTGTCCGCCGCCGGGGCGGAAAACCCGCCGCCCAGCGCCCGGACCAGTGTCACATCAAGCAGGAAGGCCCGCGCATCGAGTTCGGCCAGCGCGCGCTGGCTGGCGAGGGCGGCGTCTTCAGCGGCCAACACCTGCAGCAGGTTGGCAAGGCCGCGCTCATGCCGCAGCCGGGTCAGCCGCGCGGCTTCCTGAGAGGCCTGCGCCGCTGTGCGCGCGGCCAGCAACCGCGCGTCCAGGGCGCGGCGCGAATCAAGCGTGTCGGCCACTTCGCGAAAGGCCGCCAGCAGGGTCTGGTCATAGCGGGCAACCGCCTCGTCATACCCGGCCTCTGCCGTCGTGTAGTTGGCGGACAGGCGCCGGCCGTCGAAGATCGGCAGGCTGATCGCCGGCCCGAAGTTCGCAAAGGTCGATCCCGAATCCACCAGATTGCCCAGCCCCAGCGCCTGGAGCCCCGCCACTGCGCTGAGATTGATGTCGGGATAGAAGGCCCGCCGCGCGGAGGTAACCCGTGCGCCTGCCGCTTCGGCGCGCAGCCGGGCGGAGACGATGTCCGGACGCCGTCCCAGCAGGTTGGCGGCCAGCTGGGCGGGAACTCCAGCCACCGGGCGCAGGCCGGGCGCGGGCGCGGGCAGGCGATCGGCCCGGTCCGGCCCCGCGCCGACCAGCGCGGCCAGGCGGTTGCGTTCCAGCGCGATCAGTTCGTCCAGCGCGGCCAGCGCCTGCTCGGCCCCGGCGCGGCGGGCGATCGCCAGTTCATGGTCGGCGCGGTTGTCGATCCCCGCGCGCACCCGCTGCCCGGTCAGCCGCTCGATCCCCTCCAGCGCCGTGACCGAACGCTGCGCCAGGTCGCGGCTGGCGCCCAGCTGGGCCAGGTTGCCCCAACTGAGCGCGATGCCGCTGGCCAGCATCAGCCGGGCCTGCGCGGCATCGACCCGCGCGGCTTCGGCCTCGCCCCGCGCGGCGGCCAGCGCGGCGCGGTTTCGCCCCCACAGGTCAAGGTTCAGCCCCAGCGTGGCCGACAGCTTGCCGGTTTCGATCACGCCCCGGGGCACGAATTGCGCCGGGATGCCCATGTTGTAACTCTGCTTGGCGCCGCCCACCGCGCCGTCCAGGGTCAGCGTCGGCAGCAGGGCACCGCCTGTCCGCTCGCTCACGGCATCGGCGGCGCGGATCCGCGCGGCGGCCAGCGCCATGTCCGGCGATCTGCCCAGCCCCTCCTCGATCAGCGCGTCCAGTCCGGGGTCGCCATAGGCGGTCCACCAGCGGTCCTCCGGGAAGCGTGCTGCTTCGCCCGATAACCCCTGGACGTCGCCCAGCGCCCCGGGGGACATCAAGGGTGCGGCGGGCCGGGGCGCGGGCGGGACGGCGCACGCCGCCAGAGCGCTGGACAAGGCCAGGACGGCAAGCCGCCGGCCGGTTGATGAACCGTACTGCATGGTACGCCTTTGGCCGCTGGCAGGCCCGCTTGTCAATCCTAATGATACCGTGTAGTACGCCCATCGTGGCTGCCAAGGTTCCTAATCCTCAGGAAATTCGTCGTCGCTCGATCGTGGCGGCGGCTCGCAAGGCGTTCCTGCGCCACGGCTATGGGCAGACCTCGATGTCCGGAATTGCCGCAGCGCTGGGCGGATCGAAGACCACCTTGTGGAACTATTTCCGCAACAAGCAGGATCTGTTCGCCGCCGTGGTCGACGACCAGATCGAACGCTATGGCGAAGCCTTGCGGATGGATCTGCCGGAAGACGCGGACCTGGCCGAAACCCTGATCGCGCTGGGCGTTTCAACGCTCGAGACTATCCTGCGCCCCGAAGTGATTGCCCTGCACCGCGTGGTGGTCGGTGAAGCGGGGCATTTCCCCCAGCTGGGCCAGATGCTGTGGCAGCGCGGCGCGGAGCGCGGCCAGCAGCGGGCGGAAGAATGGCTCGGCCTGCAGATGGCCAAGGGACGCCTGCGCGCCGCCGATCCCCGGGCAGCCGCCTCGCACTTCCTGGGGCTATGCCAGTCGGGCGGGTTCTACCGGCATCTGCTGGGCGCAGCCCCGCGTCTGAAACGGGAAGAGATCGAAAAGGAAATCCAGCTCGCCGTCGAGGCATTCCTCGCCGCATACAGCCCGGCAGGCGCGGCAGGCTGACTGCCCGATCGGGCAGGCAGGCCGCCGCCGCGCTGCAGTGACAAGCGATCCCGATGAACCGTCGCCGGGCCGCGTGGAGGCCGCGTTCACTTGCCCTTGCGCGGCTTCGCTGCGGATTTCGCATCGAGATCAACCTTCATCTCGCGCGCCCAGAAGCGAAGCTGCGAAAGCTGTTCAACGAACCCGCCGACGTGCCCCTTGTCGTCAAGCGGGACGAAGCCGGCATCAAGCTCTTCAGGCAGGCGGGCAGCCGCGAAGAGGGCTGACGCCCCCTTGCCGAAGCCGATGAACTTGCAGTGGGCAAAGGCATCCGACACGAAGTCCCTGGACGGTGCGTCGGTCGAGAGCCGTTCCGCCCCTTCGGCCGAGGGCAGAACCGCCACTGCATCGAACAGCACCGAGGCACCGCCATCGATCTTGTGCCGCGCAGCGATCATGGCTCCGTCGTCCAATGTCACGCCGCCGATCCTGGGCGCGACAACTTCCCATACGGCCCCCTCGGCGTCGATCGCGGCGGTCAGGGCCTTGAATATCGCCGCATCCGAACCATCGGACAGCAGTATGCCCAGCTTGCGGCCCCTGAAGCTCGGCGGCCCGTTGGCGATGATGCTCAGCGCCGGCGACAGCGGCAGGTCCAGGGTCGGCCGCGCCGCCACTGCGGCGGGCGGCACTTCCATCCCCAATCCGTCAGCCACCAATGCAGCCATTTCGGCGTCGATGTTGACGAGGTGCGACACGGCGCGGGCGCGGATATCGACACGTTCGCATTTGCTCAGTTCGAACACCAGAGCATCGCGCAGGTGCTTCTGCTCTATCGGCATCTGGCTGCGATAGAATTGCCGCGCCTGGCTGTAATGGTCGGCAAAGGTTTCGGAACGCACACGCAGCTTCGCCCCCTCGGCCGGCGCGGGAAAGGAGGCGAAGCCGCGCGTGCCGCCTTCGCGCGGGCCACCGACGGCGCCCCAGCTGTTGGGCTCGTAATTGGCGCGGCCCTTCGGGTTGACCATCGCCATGTGCCCGTCCTGCTGGAAATGCATCACCGGACAGCGCGGCGCATTGATCGGCAGGTGGGTGAAGTTAGGACTGCCCAGCCGCTTGAGCTGTGTATCGAGATAGGAAAAATTGCGCCCGTGCAGCAGTGGATCGTCGCTGAAGTCGATCCCCGGCACGATGTTCTGGGTGCAGAAGGCCACCTGTTCGGTTTCCGCGAAGAAGTTGTCGACCGTGCGGTTGAGCGTCATCGTCCCGACCATCCGCAGCGGCACGACTTCTTCCGGGATCAGCTTGGTGGCATCGAGGTGATCGAAATCGAGCCCGGCCGCCATATCCTCGTCGAACAGTTGCACCCCCAGATCCCATTGTGGAAAGTCGCCCGATTCGATCGCATCCCACAGGTCGCGGCGATGAAAGTCGGGATCGGCGCCATTGATCTTGACCGCTTCGTTCCACAGCACCGACTGCAATCCCTGCCTTGGCTTCCAGTGGAACTTGACGAAAGTCGATTTTCCCGCCTCGTTCACCAGCCGGAAGCTGTGCACCCCGAAGCCTTCCATGGTCCGGAACGAGCGCGGGATGGTCCGGTCCGACATCTGCCACATGATCATGTGCCAGGCTTCGGGCATCAGGCTGACGAAATCCCAGAAGTTGTCGTGGGCGGACTGCGCCTGGGGGAACGCGCGGTCGGGCTCTTCCTTCACCGCGTGGACCAGGTCGGGAAACTTGATCGCATCCTGGATGAAGAAGACCGGAATGTTGTTGCCGACCAGATCCCAGTTGCCCTGGCTGGTGTAGAACTTGACGGCAAAGCCGCGCACATCGCGGGCGAGGTCCATCGAGCCGGCGCGCCCGGCGACGGTCGAGAACCGCACGAACACGTCAGTCTCCCGGCCGACCTCGCTCAGCACCTTTGCCGTGGTGACATCCGCCAGGCTGTCGGTCAGCTCGAATACCCCGTGCGCGCCATAGCCGCGGGCGTGCACCACGCGTTCGGGAATGCGTTCGTGATCGAAGTGGAAGATCTTGTCGCGCAGAATGAAATCCTCGAGCAGGGTCGGACCTCGCTGACCCGCGCGCAGGCTGTTCTGGTCGTCGGCAATTGGCACGCCCTGCTGAGTGGTGATGATGGTGTCCTCGCCAGCGGCCTGTTGATGCGTCTCGCCCCCGTTGCCCTGCGGCTCCGCGAAACTGGATGGCAGCAGCGCACCCTTTGGCAGCGGTGGTTCCTTGTTCGGCGACTGGCCCGGCAGCTTGCCATCTTCCCGCGCTGTCTTCTTCGTTGCCATGTCGTGACCTTTGCTGATGGAGTTGCAGCGGATGCGTGCAGGAACCTGCCGCACGGCTTTGCCGGGACGACAGTGCGCAGCGCATAACTGGCAGGAAGCGGCAGGGTTCCTGACCACGAGGCAGATCAGCCGGGGATATGAGGGAAATGGCGCAACGGATTGGCGGGCCCGCACAATATCCGGCGCTGCCCGTGCGACCAACGCGCCGCTAGCGGTTCGATCCGTCTGACGCGGCCCGCGTCAGCGCCAGCTCGAACCCCTCGATGATTGCCGATGCGCCAATCGATCGGGTGCGGGCGATGAGTTCGACCAACCCGACCCGCGCACGCCCTCCAGGCATAAGGCCTGACGGCAGGGCGACAAGATCCGAACGGCAGCCTTTGCTTAGTGGAGAACTGCGTCCGGGGCAGGTGCCTGAGATCCTGTGGGCAGGCCTTAGTTCGCGCTGTAGAAGTTGCCCTGACAAGACCGCTCCCACCACCCAGAGCCCGGAGCGTCCGGGGGCATGGCCAGGCGCTCAGTATCAGCGTCGGGGCCAGCCCGACACATGGCGATTGGCTGGCATTAGTCCAGCAGAATGAGAGCTTGGGCGGGTGCTCACCCTGTAACCGGGAGGCGCAGCAGGACCGAAGGGTCGATTACCTGCTGCTCCATCCGAACATGTCTTGAATTTGGGCGATGGCCGGGGCCAGATCGGCTCCGATTTTGATCCACCTGAGCGAGGACAGCCCGTGACACCGGGCGAAGGACTGGATGGCGCGCCGGCCAGCCGGTACACCTGCTTCGGCACTGCCAGAATCAAGCTTCCCCCCGCCGGGTCAGTCCGGGCGTTTGGCGTACCTTTGCCCAAGCTGCGTTCCGCGCGATTCCATCGGTTGCGCCTTGCCGCTGACATAGACCGCGACCGGCTCGCTCAGCGCTTCCAGCGGATCGCCATCCCAGATCGCCAGGTCCGCGACCTTGCCCGGCTCGATCGATCCGAGCTGGTCGGCGACGCCAAAGATGCGCGCCGGTGCAAGGGTGATGGCTTCGAGCCCGGCCGCCTGCGGCAGGCCGCGTGACACCGCCAGACCGGCGTTGTAGCGCATGTCCCGGACGCGGTGTCCGGCATCGTTGCCGCTGATCGCGATCACGACCCCCGCGCGGTGCAGGATTGCCGCGTTGCGCAGCGAAGCGCCCAGCAGATCGAAACTTGAAGGGATGTTGGAGGTGGGATTAAGCAGCACCGGCACCCCGGCCGCCGCGATCTCGTCCGCCACCTGCCAGCCTTCTTCCGCGCCGCTCAGGATCACCTTGATCCGGAAATCGCGCGCCAGCCCAAGAACCTGCCGGATGTCGGCGGCGCGATGGACAATGACGACCAGCGGCATCCTGCCGCCGACCACCGGGGCAAGCGCCCGGTGGTCGGCCTCGGACAGGCCCCAGGCATTGTCCTGCGTCCACCGGCCTTTCAGTCCCGCGAAGATTTCGCGCAGCTGGCCAAGCTGGGAAGCGCGCGATCCGCCGAGGCGGGCAGCGCCGTCCTCGCCAAGCTCAAGCACCATGGCGGTCCCGGCCCGGTAAAGGATGTTGCCACCCTCGCCCAGCGAGATCAGCGCGGCCTTGCCGGCAAACGGCGCCTCCCGTTCCTTGTTGCTGTCGTCATGGTCCGGCATCACGACGGCCCGGGTAATTCCGCCCAGGCGCGCGACCGGTAGCAGGGTCGATGCCGGGTTAAGCCCGTACTGGACATCGAAAGCCGCGCTAATCCGCAAGCTGGCCGTCCGGGCATCCAGCGTGCCATCGACCGAACTGACCTCGACCAGCCCAAGCGCAGTGTTCACGGCGAACAGGCCCGGGGTAACGTAGCCTCCCCTGGCGTCAACGATCGCAATCCCAGAGGGGACCGCGACATCACGCCCGGCAGCACCGATCCTGCCATCGCGCACCAGGATCGTGCCCTGCTCGACCTCGCCGACAGGTCCGGGGGTCAGGATGTGCGCGTTGGTGATGGCGAAGGTCTGCGCCGCGGCCGTCTGCGGGCTCGCAAGCCCCAGCAGTGCTCCAAGGACAAGCGCCAGTCGGTTGCTCTTCATTTCATTCCACTCCCACCGGCTGGCCGACCTCGAAGTCGCTGCGGTAGATCGATCCCGGGCTCTCCGTATCGTGGACCAGCGCGCCTTCGATGAAGACCTTCTCGGCCACAGCATAGACGCTGAAGGGATTGCGGCTCCACAGCACGACATCGGCCAGCTTGCCGGGTTCCAGCGAGCCGGTCCGATCGGCAATGCCCATGATCCGGGCCGGATTGAGCGTGATCCACTTGATCGCCTCTTCCTGCGCAATCGCGATGCCCGCACGGCGTCCGGCGGCCAAGGCCACCGCGGCTTCGACATTGAGCCGCTGGATCAGGCGCTGTTCGTCCGAATGGATCGCCACGCAGACCCCGTGCGAGGCCAGGATCGCGCCGTTTTCCTCGATCCCGTCGAAAGCTTCCATCTTGAAGCCCCAGCGCGTCGCCCAGGTCGCCACGCAAGTCTGTTCGGTGGCCAGTAGATCCGCGATCTTGTAGGCTTCGACGGCGTGGTGGAATGCCGTGGTCCGGTAGCCGAACTCGTGGCCGACATCCAGCATCACTGCCATCTCGTCCGCGCGGTAGCAGTGGTTCTGGACCAGGATCTCCCCTTTCAAGACGCCCGCCAGGGTTTCCAGCCCAAGGTCGCGCTTGGGGGCCTCGGCGGGTTCTCCCTTGGCACGCTTGCGTTCGTAGGCATCCCATTTGCGGGCATATTCGGCCGCATCGATCCAGCTGCGCCGGAACCCGGCGACATTGCCCATGCGCGTCGCCGGAGCGCGGCCACGGCTGCCATAGCGGCCTTTCGGGTTCTCGCCGCAGGCCATCTTCAGCGTCGCGGGGGCACCAGGGAACTTCATCTGCTGGACAGTGACGGCCGGCACGTTCCTGAGCGTGACCCCCCGGCCACCGAACAGGTTCGCCGAACCGGGCAGGACCAGCAGGCTGGTGACCCCGCCAGCCCTTGCCTTGGTGAACACCGGATCCTGCGGCCAGACAGAATGCTCGGCCCAGACGTGCGCGGTATAGGGATCGATGTTCTCGTTCCCGTCGGCATGGCCATCGACCCCGGGCGCGGGAAACACGCCCAGGTGCGAGTGGGAATCGATGATCCCGGGGGTTACCCATTTGCCCGTGCCGTCGATCGTGCGGGCCCCGGCGGGCACCGCAACGTCCCGGCCAACTGCAACGATCCGCCCCTGCGCCATCAGGATCGTGCCGTTGTCGATGCGCGTGCCGGTGGCGGTCAGGATCGAGGCGTTGACAATCGCCGTGTCTGGCTCGGGCCGGGCGCGATAGGTGCTGGGATAGGGCGCTGGGGCGGCGGCCTTGGCCGGAAGGGCGGGCGTTTCCGTCGGGGCCGCACCAAGTGGCACAGCGGCACCTATCGCAAGCACCAGGGCACCGAGCCCAAGGACAGATCGAAGCTTCCGTTTCACACGCACGCCTTCCTGGCTTTCGGTCATTTCAAACGGCGCCCCCCGCAGCAAGACCTGCCGCAGGGGGATGCCCGCGCGCTCAGAACTCCTTGCGGAGGCTGGCGTACCAATACCGCTGGTAAGGCTGATACAGCGATCCCAGATAGCCGTAGGAACCAGACTCGATCGGCGGACGCGCATTGGTCAGGTTGCGCGCGCCAACGCGGATGCGGGTCTTGGCAAGAGCGCCTTCGGCAAATTCGTACTGGACATAGAGGTTGGCCGTCACCTGGCCCTTCACCGCCCAGTTCGCGCCGGTCGCGTCGGTCACGTCGTCATCAGTGACGGGGCCGGTGTACTGCGCGAAGCTGCCAACCTGGAACCCGCCCAGCGACCAGATCAGCGAAGCCGAACCGCGCCACTTGGGAATCCCGTCGATCCCCAGCAGGCTACCGCTTTCGGGGATGTTGGTGCCGATGTTGATCTTGCCCGCCGCCCGCGCATCGAGCAGCGCCTGGATCCCCGGCGAGGGGCTGCGCGAGTATTCGAGCATCCGCGACGCGTTGAGGGTAAGGTTGAAATTGCCGACCCCGGTGTCCTTCAGGCTCATGTTGAAGCTGAAGTCCAGACCCCGCACCTTCTGCGGCTCAAGGTTCTGGTAGAGGTCATCGACATAGAGGATGCGCCCGACCGGGGCGAGGCCGGTGCCGGCCACCCGGGCGATGTCGTCGGCGGTGGGGGCTTCGCGGGTCACTGCCGGATTGGTCTGCCCCTGGGTGCGGAGCAGATAGTCGACGATCAGCGCGTTGCCTTCGCCGAACACGCCGACCAGGCCCTTCTGCCGGACTTCCCAGTAGTCGGCCGTGAAGGTGGTCCGCAGTTGCCCGGTGTTGAGGAACGAGGGCTGGAGGACCGTGCCGACCGTCCAGGTGGTCGAGGTTTCGGGATCGAGGTTCGGATTGCCGGCGCGCCGCGCGGTCGCGACGAACGAGGCGTTGCCGCACTGGGTGAAGTTGGCGATCCGGCCCGCGCGCAGGTCGGCCTCGCACAGCACCCAGTCGGTCCGGGTGTTGCCGCGCGTCACCAGGGTGGCGTTGGTCTGTTCCAGATTGGGCGCGCGGAAGCCCTGCGCCCAGGATCCGCGAACCCGCCAGCCCTCAAGCAGGTCCCAGGCCGCGGCGATCTTGGGCTTGGCGATGCTGCCAAAGTCCGAATAATGCTCGTACCGGCCCGCCAGCTGGAGCTCCAGGCTGCGCATCAGCGGAACGTTCATCTCGGGCGAGACGACCGGCACGGCGAATTCCAGATAGGCCGCCGCAACGGTGCGGGTGCCCCGGGTGTCCGGGGTCGGGCTGACGCCATAGAGGTCGCTGGGCTGGACGACGCCGGTCACCGTATCAGTCCAGGTGATGGTGCCGTCGACGCGGTCATCGCGATCGTCAAGTTGGGTATCGCGGCGCACTTCGGCGCCGAAAGCCATGCCGACATTGCCGGCCGGCAGGGTCAGCAGATCGGGACGCGACGCCTTGAAGTCCCACTGGGCCAGCGTGGTCTTGCCCTTGCGGACCGTGTTGATCCGGATCGCATCAAGCGCGGCCTGGCTGCTGCGGGCAGTGTCCTGGCCGGTCGGATCGTTCGGATTGCCGCCGTTGAACGGATTGTAGGCATCCGGCGTGGAGAGCGCGAGCTGCTGCTGCAGCTTGGTCGCGCTGACGCCGTCCTGTTCGTCGACCACCGTCGCTTCGGAATAGAGCGCCGCCGTTTCCCACCTGAAGCCCAGCGCCTCGCCGCGCAGGCCGGCCAGCAGGCGGAACTGCTTGTTGACCACGTCAACCTCGGTCGGCCCCATGTCGGCGAAGCGGTAGTTGGTCAGACGAACCGCGATGCCCGATGCCGGAACGTTCAGGTTGGCCAGCCGGTTGGGATTGGCGGTGCCATTGGCGAAGGTCACCGGACCGAACGGGTTCCAGTAGTTGGACGCCGGAATGCTCATCGGGATCGAACCGATGCTGAACACGCTGTCCTGGATGCTCTTGGTTTTGGCGTAATAGAACCCCGCCTCGCCAAACAGGGTGACGTTGTCACTCAGGTCGTAGTGGCCGGTCGTGAAGAGGTTGAGCCGCTTGAGGCGGGGAGTGATCGAGATCGGGTAGTTGGCCTGTCCGTCCCACCGGGTGTTGCGATCCGCAGCCGAAGTCGCGCGGGTGCCGTCATCGATGCAGATGCCGCCGGCCAGCTGAACCTGGCAACCGCCATTGGCCGTGGGCTGGACCGAGAAGATGCCGCCCGTGCTGGTCACCGCGGTCGTTCCCTGGCGAACCGCGCCGCTGAAGCCGATCGTGGCGAAATCGCCCCACGGGCCAAGCGTGCTGCGCCGGTCGAGCGTGTTGTTGTTTTCGAAACTCGTGCCGACGAATTCGTAACGGCGATCGGAGCTGCGGGTAAAGTCCTGATCCTGCGAACTGAGCGCCGTGCGATCGGTGTAAGAGAAGAACAGGGAAACATTGCCCCGGCTTCCCGCCAGATCGGTGCCCAGGAATCCGCTGGCGTTGAATTCGCGCAGGCCGGTGCCTTCGGCGCCGCCATACTGCACATCAAGCGACCCGCCGTTGATGTTTTCGCGCAGGACGGTATTGACGACGCCCGCCACCGCATCCGTGCCGTAAAGCGCTGCGGCGCCATCACGCAGCACTTCCAGGCGCTGGAGGCCGCTCGTCGGGATGGCATTGGTATTGTAGGTGAGCACCGGAACCAGTTCGGTGTTGGCTTGGCTGCTGGGGTGGGCAACCACGCGGCGGCCGTTGAGCAGCACCAGCGTGTTGCCGACCCCCAGATTGCGCAGGTTGACCGAGCCCACGTCGCCGCGCGCGAAGTTGCTGCTGGTCTGGCCGTTGGTGCTGTTGAACAGCACGTCACCCATCTGCGGCAGGGTGCGGAACAGTTCGTCACCGGAAACGGACGCGGTCGCGGCGATTTCCTCGCTCGAAACCACGGTAACCGGAAGCGCCGCCGTGATCTTCGTCCCGGCGATGCGGCTGCCCGTAACCACGATGTCCGCTTCATTGCGGCTGCTGGCGGCCTGATCCAAACCAGTCGGGGCCGCTTCCTGCGCGAAGGCCTGTTGCGCGGCCATCAGGCCGATGAGCGAGGCGGCGCTGAGCACCTGATTGCGGATGGAACGTGAACTGCGGCGCATTGAAACCCCCTGTACTGCAACTTGAACCCGATGCCCGTCCGTCGCTGGACGAAGCGAGCCTTCCTGGAATTCCGGCGCCGAGACGCTTGCCATTCACGTAACGGCAGCATTTACAAAACTCAAGCGGTTGAATAGAGTTTTGCCATCAGGCCCATTGGACAAGTTCAGGGAGAAGCGCTTTGGAGGTTGGCAAATCCGGACTTGTCGCAGGAATGCTGGTGGTTGCGGCGCTTGCGGCGGCGCAAACGGCAAGCGAGGCGCAGGCCAAGGAACGGGCCGGGGACCGCGCGGTGGCGATCACCGATGCGGTCATTTTCGATGCCACTGGCCGGGAACCCTTCCGGGGCAACGTCATCATTCGCGGCGATCGCATCACGGCGGTCGGCCCCAGGGCGAGGGTTCCCCGGGGCGCCGTGGTGATCAAGGCCGATGGCAAGGCGCTGCTGCCGGGGTTCTTCGACGTCCACACCCACTGGTCGCCCAACGGTTCGCCAGCGCCCCTGCCGCAGATCGCCAGCGCCTATGTCATGAGCGGGGTGACCACGGTCAACGACTTTCACCAGCAACCCGAAGCCTTCGAACCGCGCCGGGCGTGGCTCGGGACCCTTGTGGCACCGCATGTCTTCCACGTCGCCCGCATGAGCACGCCAGGCGGGCATGGTGCCGATTGGGGCGATATCAACACCACAAAATGGGTCGCCACGGCGGACAGCGCCCGGCGCGAAGTCATCGCGCTGCAGCCCTATCGCCCGGATTTCATCAAGGCCTTCGCCGACGGCTGGCGCTATGGCACCTTGCCCGAAGAAACATCGATGAACCTGGAAACCCTGCAGGCGGTCGTCGATGAGGCGCACAGGCATGGCCAGAAGGTCCTGACCCATACGGTCACCGTCGATCGCGGCAGGCTGGCTGCGCAGGCGCGCGCCGACGTGATCGCCCACAGCCTGCAGGACAAGGAGATCGACGCCGAAAGTGTTGCGCTGATCAAGGCGGCCGGGACCGCCTATGCGCCGACGCTCGCGATCTACGAACCGGGCGATGCCGCTGCGGCCAGGATGGACGACCCCGTAGTGCGGCAGCGCTTGCGCAAATGGGGCTTTGCCCAGCATAACCTGCGCATGCTCCACGCAGCCGGCGTGCCCATCGTGCTGGGCACGGATGCCGGGATCGGCGGGGCGAAGCATGGCACAGCATCGCTTCGGGAAATGGAACTGCTGGTCGGCGCCGGCTTGCCCGCAAGGGAGGCATTGCTGGCCGGCACATCGCGCAGTGCGATGGCGCTGGGGCTGAGCCAGGACCGTGGCACGATCGAGGTGGGCAAGCGTGCCGACCTGGTGGTGATCGACGGAAAGCCCTGGGACAACATCTCGGACGTGCGGAGGATCGACCGCGTGCTGATTGACGGCCGGCTGGTCAAGGGCCCGGGCATCGATCTGCCGCCAGGCAATTTCGCCGCTTCGCTGCCTCCTTCTCCGGCCGCAGAGCTGATCGATGATTTCGAGCGGGCGGACGGGCGCAGTTTGCTCGATACGCTGCGGTTGACGGATATCGACGGCGGCGTGGAACGATCAGTGGTTGTCGCCAACATCGTCCCCCGCACACCGGAGGGGCGCGCCCTTTCGATCGCCGCCCGCATGGCGCCCAAGGATCAGGCCGAAGGTGGCGTCCTGGTTCCGCTGCGACGGGGATCGGTCCAGCCGGTCGATGCGCGCTCCTTCAGCGGCATCTCTGCCGAATTGCGCGGCGCGGGTCACTATCAGATCGTCGTTGCCACGCTCGCGGGTGAATGGACCGCTACCGTCGAAGGAAAGCCCGAATGGAGCGAAGTCCGGGTGCCCTTTGCTGCCCTCAAACCGATTCGCCCAGGGCGCGACCAGCCAAGGGTCTGGCGCGGGGACGATCTCTTGCAGGTCGGGCTTGTCGCCCGGCGCGACGCCTCGGCAAGCGCGTGGGTGGAGATCGACAATCTCAGGTTCTACGCGGCAACCCCTGCACACTGACCGGCAGCAGGCGGCCGGCCGGAATTGTCATCTGTGGATGGCCTCTGCGCTGCAAGGGGTAAATTGAGTTGATGATCGGATCTGCGATAGCCGATCGCAGAACGCATAACCGCGCCTCAAATCACCCTTGACGGGGGCACGATTAAACGACCGCACCCTGTCAGATCAAATCATCAAGCCAGAAACCCTCTTGCAGCGCAGGGGCCATCCA
>CALMJG010000007.1 GCA_937864195.1 uncultured Novosphingobium sp. | reverse complement strand
GGCAGCGAGCCACCCAGCGCGAACAGGATCACCAGGGCCAGGCCGCCCGCCAGCACGGCCAGCACCTCGCCCCAGTCGGGCAGCCAGTCGAACTCGAACAATTGCACCACCACCAGCCAGGCAACGCCGCTGCCCAGCGCCAGCGCCACGCCGGCCAGAACCGAGGCGAGCAGGCCGTATTCCAGCGCTTGCAGCGCCAGCAACTGGCGCCGGCTGGCGCCCAGAACCCGCAGGATCACATTGTCATAGAGCCGGCTGGCCCGCGCCGCCGCGATCGCGCCCAGCAGCACGGCCACGCCCGCCAGCACCGCGACCGAGGCCGCCGCCAGCACCGCCACGCTGACCTGGTTCAGCAGGGCGCGGGCCTGGGTCAGCACGCCGCCAACCTCGATCACCGAGCTGGACGGGAAGCCCCGCACCAGCGCGCGCAGCAGCGGCCCGGTGTCATTCGCGCCGTCCGGCAGGTCGATGGTTGCGGCCAGGTTGTGCGGCGCATCGGCCAGGGCATTGGGGCTGAACACCAGCACATAGTTGAAGCCCATCGAATCCCAGTCGATCCGCCGCAGCGAGGTGATGCGCGCCTTGCGCTCCACCCCCAGCAGGCCGACGCCGAGGTAATCGCCGATCTTCAGATCCAGTGCCTGGGCCAGCCGCTCGTCGATCGAAACCAGCGGCTCGCCCGCGTAGCCTTTCGGCCACCATGTCCCGGCGGTGACTGTGTTGCCCTCGGGCACCGCGTCCGAATAGGTCAGCCCTCGCTCGCCGCGCAGCGGCCAGGCGTCCTCGGGAATGGTCTTGAGGCTGGAGACGCGCACCATCGCGTCTTTCGGCCCATAGGCCAGGATCGAGCCCCGCAGCGCGGGCACGGTGCGGACCTCAGCCCCGGGGGCGACCGCGCCGATCGCCGCGCGGAAGGCATCGGCCCGGTCGCGCGGAACGTCGAGCACGAAATAGTCCGGGGCGCGGGCCGGCACCCGCCGGTCGATATTGGCATCGAGGCTGGACTGCACCGCCGCCAGCAGGACGAAGGCCGACAGGCCAAAGCCCAGCGCCGTCACCAGCGCGCCGGTCTGTGCGCCGGGGCGATGCAGGTTGCCGAGCGCAAGGCGCAATAGCGGACTGCGCGGGCGCGGCACGCGGGCGGCTCCGGCGCGGATCGCCCAGCCAAGCGCGCCCAGCAGCGCCAGCAGCGCCAGCGCGCCCGCCAGGAACCAGGCGGTCACCAGCGGCTGCGCTGCGGTCAGCATGGCAAGGCTGGCAATCGCGGCGAGGCCAAGCCCGATCGGCAGCACCAGCTCGCGCCGGTTCGATGGCAGCGGCGTCACCCGCGCGCGCATCAGCGCCATGGCCGGGAAGCGCCGCGCCGCCAGCAGCGGCGGCACGGCGAAGACCAGCGCCACCAGCAGGCCATAGGTGGCCGCGCGGACCAGCGCGGCGGGATCCAGCACCAGTCCGCCCGCCACCGGCAGCAGATCGCCCAGCGCGGCGGCGAACAGCGGCGTTACCAGCACCCCCGCGACCAGCCCGGCAAGGCTGCCTGCAATCGCGGCGGCGGCAATCTGCAGCAGGTAGATCCGGGCGATGTCGGCGCTTGATGCGCCCAGCACTTTCAGAGTGGCGATGCTGGTGCGCCGCGCCTCGAGGTAGGAGGAAACCCCGCCGCCGATGCCGATTCCCGCGATGGCCAGCGCGGCCAGGCCGACGAGGACGAGGAATTCGCCCATCCGGCTGACGAAGCGTTCCGCCCCCGGCGCGGCGCGATCGCGGGTGCGGTATTCGAACCCGGCATCGGGGAACTGGCGCTTCAGCGCCTCGACCGTGGTGGCGGGATCGGCGCTGGGGGGCAGGGCCACGCGCACCTTGCTGCGGTACATCGCGCCCGGTGCGGTCAGGCCGGCTGCGGCCGGCATGGCAGAATCGACCAGCACCACCGGGCCAAGCGTGAAGCCTTCGCCCAGCCGGTCCGGCTCGTCCGCGATGATCCCGCCAACGCGCAGGGTGGCCGTGCCGATGGTCACCGGATCGCCGGTGGTCACGCCCAGCCGCTGCGCCGCGCCTTCGGCCAACCAGGCCTGCCCCGGTGGCGGCGCCTTGACGCTGCGCCCGTCCGTCAGCCGCGCCGCGCCGACCAGCGGCCAGCGGGCATCAACCGCCTTGAGCTCGACCGGCACGGCAAGGTCGCCAGCCTTGGCCATGGCCTGCATCCTGCTGCCGGTGGAAACGGTGCCCAGCCGGGCCAGCGCGGTGGCCTCCGCTGCGGACGGCGCGCGCTGCCAGACCGAAACCTCGATGTCGCCGCCCAGGATCGTGCGCCCGCGCGTGGAAAGCTCGCGTTCGATTCCCCCGGTCAGGGTGCCGATTGCCGCCAGCGCACCGACCCCCAGGAACAGGCAGACCAGCAGCAGCCTGAGGCCCCGGAAACGCGCGGAAAGATCGCGCCGGGCAATTGCCCATGCGGTGCGCCAGGGAAGGGCCGCGCTCACGCCGGGACGCTGTGATTTGCGCTGTCGCTGACGATCCGCCCGTCGCCCAGCGTGATCACCCGCTCGCAGCGCTGGGCCAGAGCCGCATCGTGGGTAATGATCACCAGGGTCGCACCGGCCTCGGCGCGGCGGGCGAACAGCAGGTCCATGATGCCGGTGCCGGTCGCGGCGTCGAGGTTCCCGGTCGGCTCATCGGCGAAGACCAGCGGCGGGCGCGGGGCAAGCGCGCGGGCGATGGCGACGCGCTGCTGCTCGCCGCCCGAAAGCTGCGCGGGGTAATGGTTCAGCCGGTGGCCCAGGCCTACCGCCTCAAGCTCTGCCTCGGCGCGGGCGCGGGCATCGGTGACGCCGGCAAGTTCCAGCGGGGTCATCACGTTTTCCAGCGCGGTCATGGTCGGCAGCAGGTGAAAGGCCTGCAGCACGATCCCGATCCGCCCGCGCCGGGCGGCGGCCAGCTGGTCCTCGGACAGAGCGGCAAAATCCTCGCCCGCAACGGTCAGGCTGCCCGCTGTGGTGCGTTCCAGGCCCGACAGCACCGCCATCAGGCTCGACTTGCCCGAACCCGAGGGGCCTAACAGCGCGAGCGTCTGGCCCTGCGGTACGGTCAGCCCGACACCGCGCAGCACTTCCACCGCGCTGTCGCCGGAACCGAGGCGGAGGGTAAGGTCATGTGCGGCAATCGCCGGAAGGGGGCTTGTCACGTCTGCGCGATGCCATAGCTAGAGGGAACTAATGCGAGGAGTTCGCACGATGAAATGGAATGCCGCCTTCCGACTTGCAACCCCTCTTGCCCTAATGGCCATGCTGGCTGCCTGCGGCACGGATAAGCCGGCCGGCTCGCCGCAGGCGACGGCCAGCGCCTCAGCCGCCGCCGACGCGCCGCCAGCGCTGCCGGTGGTGGGCGAGGAAATGCGGATCGTCGCGCTGGGCGACAGCCTGTTCGGGGGTTACGGGGTCGATCCCAGCCAGTCCTACCCGGCGCGGATCGAGGCGGCGCTGCGCGCGCGCGGGATCAATGCGAAGATGACCAATGCCGGCGTTTCGGGCGATACCACCTCGGGCGGGCTGCAACGCGTCGACTTCGTGATCGACAGCATGGAAAAGCCCCCGCAGATGGTGCTGATCAGCCTTGGCGGCAACGACATGCTGCGCGGCCTGCCGCCGGAGGAAACCCGCAGGAACCTCTCCGCGATTCTCGCCAAGTTCAAGGCGCGCGGCGTGAAAGTGGTGCTGATGGGGATGCTGGCGCCGCCCAACCTCGGCGCGGACTACGCCGCGAAGTTCAACCCGATCTACCCGGCGCTGGCCAGGGAATACGGGGCCACGCTGGTGCCGTTCTTCCTTCAGCCGGTGGTGAGCCGGCCCGACCTGATCCAGGCCGACCGGATCCACCCGACGGCGCAGGGGATCGACCTGCTGGTCGGCGCGACGGTCGATCAGGTTGCGGGCGCCCTGCCGGTCAGCCCAGCCGCTCCGCCAGCCCCTCGCTGATCCGCCACACCGCCGCCTCGCCTTCGATAGCGGCGAAGGGGGCCAGCTCGGTGCCCGTCAGCCAGACCTGCGCGCCGCCGCTGCGCAGGCGATCGAACAGCGCCTCGCGCCGCACGGGGTCGAGATGCGCGGCAACCTCGTCGAGCAGCAGCAGGGCGGGGCGCGCGGTGTCGAGCAGGCCTGCGTGGGCCAGGGTAATGGCGATCAGCATGGCCTTCTGCTCGCCGGTCGAGCAATCGGCTGCGGTCTGGCCCTTGCCCGCCATGACCACGTCCAGCTCGTCGCGGTGCGGCCCGGTCAGGGTGCGCTGGGCCGCCCGGTCGCGGGGGCGACCGGCCCGGAGGGCGGCGGCAAGCTCGTCCGCGCCCAGCGGGCCGCCGGGGCGGTAGGCCAGTTCGGGCCGCGCAAAGGGCGCTTCGGGCAGCACGGCGAGCTGTGCCGACAGCCGCTCGACCAGCCGCGCGCGGGCCGCTGCCACCAGCGCCCCGGCCTCTGCCAGCTGCACTTCCAGCGCATCCAGCCACGCCGGATCTGGCTCGGTGTCGCCCGCCAGCAGGCGGTTGCGTTCGCGCAAGGCTCCTTCGGCCCGCGCGGCGTTGCGGGCGTGGGCAGGTTCCAGCGCCAGCACCAGCCGGTCGAGAAAACGCCGCCGCGCGCCCGCACCTTCCGCGAACAGGCGGTCCATCGCCGGGGTCAGCCAGCCGATCGAGAGCCATTCGGCCAGCCGCAGCGCGGGTGCCTCCGCGCCGTTGACCTGCACGATCCGCCGCCCCGGCCGCTCGGGACGCACCCCGGTGCCAAGCCGCACCTCGCCGACCAGCTCCGCGCTGACCGCGAACCCGCCGTCGCCGTGCTGGGCGGGCATATCGGGCAGGGCGGCGCGGCGCAGCCCCCGGCCCGGCGCGAGCAGCGACAGCGCCTCCAGCACGTTGGTTTTCCCCGCGCCGTTCTCACCCACCAGCAGGTTGAACCGCGCCGTCCCGTCGAGCCGGGTCTCGCGGTGGTTGCGGAAATGGGAGAGGGTGATGCGGTCAAGCCCCATGGGCCAGGCGATAGTCCGGGCGGCCCCGCGCTGTCACGCGAAAGCATGGCCGCCGACTGTTGGTGAAATTTCCCACAACGTGGCATTCATCGCAGGGCAAGGTGGAGTCCCCGGCAAGAAAACCACGCAATTCCGCCATTTTTTCCATTTGGCACGGCTCCTGCAATCACTGGATCATCCGCGGCACGGATCGCGGCAGGAACCAACAAAGGACTTGAACCATGACTTCGATCACCTCGCTCTCCAAGCACTTCGCCACCGCCGTTTCCGCTCTTGCGCTCAGCTTCGTGCTGATCAGCGGCACCGTTTCCACCCCGTCCACCGCCCAGGCCGCCGGCGCCTACGTCGGAGCCGTCGCGTGAACGGCCTTGAAAAGGGCAAGGCCCCGCTCGGCAGCGGCTTTCGCCTCAACAAGGCCGATGGCAAGTTCATGGGCGTCTGCTCGGGGATTGCCGATTACACCAATGTCGATGTCACGCTGGTGCGCGTCGGCTTCGTCCTGGGCACCCTGCTGGGCTTCGGCTCGGTGATCCTGGTCTATCTCGCCATCGGCCTCATCGCCGATTGAGCGCAGGCGCCAGCGAGGCCCCGTCCGCAAGGGCGGGGCCAGGCGCCTGGCTCAGACCGACTCCGTCTCAGACCGACTCCGTCTTGGCAAAGGGCGAGAAGTCGATCCCGGTATCGAATACCTCCACCCCTTCGCGCGCCTTGAACCAGCCCACCACGGCATAGGTGACGGGGGTCAGCGCGGCTTCCCACAGCACTTTCAGCAGCCAGTTGGTGATCATCACGGTCAGAACCTGGCTTGCCGACCAGATCCCCAGGAAAGCGACGGGGTAGAAGATCAGGCTGTCCACCCCCTGGCCGAACACGGTGGAGCCGATCGTGCGGGTCCACAGCATCCGCCCGCCCGTCCAGACCTTCATCTTGGCCAGGACGAAGCTGTTGACGAATTCGCCCGCCCAGAACGCCAGGACCGATGCGGCGACGATCCGCCAGGTTGCGCCGAACACGCTTTCATAGGCCGCCTGCCCGCCCCAGCCTTCCGCCGGGGGCATGGCGACCACGACAAAGCTCATGAAGGCCATGAACAGCAGCGCGACGAACCCCGTCCACACGCAGCGCCGGGCGTTGGCATAGCCGTAAACCTCGGTCAGCACGTCGCCGATCACATAGGACAGCGGGAAGAACAGGATCCCTGCGCCAAATATCATCTTCCCGTCGCTCAGCAGCCAGTGCCACGGCAGGAAGGGCAGGGCGCCTTCAAGTCCCGAAAGGTCGACCACCGACAGCTTGGCCGCCCCGATCAGGTTCGACAGCAGCAGGATCGCCACGAAGGCTGCCATGACATAGTCGAAATAGCGGAAGTGCCGGCGCGCGCCGCTCGCCCCGTCGATCGCTGCAAGGTGTTCGCTCATGGGCTGCGACCCTAACCGGGTTTGCACGCCGCGCAATCCCTGCCTAAAGGGACAGGCGCGCGCGCCCGTAGCTCAGCTGGATAGAGCACCTGCCTTCTAAGCTGGTGGTCGCAGGTTCGAACCCTGCCGGGCGCGCCA
>CALMJG010000006.1 GCA_937864195.1 uncultured Novosphingobium sp. | reverse complement strand
AGTAATGTGTGGAGCTAACCGGTCCTAATAACTCTGATCATGCTTGATGAATCCCACCATCAATGACAGCCCTGCTGTCTGCGATAGTCGGACGATATCAGCCAGATACGCCTGAAAAACAGCATACAATGCATCGATTAAAACCCGTATCCGCCTGCTTTATTGCTTGGTGGCCATAGCGTCAGTGACCCACTCGATCCCATCTCGAACTCGGCCGTGAAACCTGACAGCGCCGATGGTACTACCGCTCAAGCGTTGGAAGAGTAGGACGTCGCCAGGCATTAAAGCAGACGGATACAGGAAATAACCCATTCACTTGTCAGGGCCCATGGCCCCGCTCAAAGGGCCCCAACGGGCCCTTTTTGCGTGTCGGGGATAGTCTCCCCAAACCGCCCATCAGGCGGAAATATGGTGACGCGGGGTGGAGCAGCCCGGTAGCTCGTCAGGCTCATAACCTGAAGGTCGCAGGTTCAAATCCTGCCCCCGCAACCAACAAAAACCCCGCCCACGCGGGGTTTTTTGCGTTCAGCCTCCCGAAACCGCTCTGCAGCCGCGCACTTGCGCCTGCGGGATTGGCCCAATGATGGCTTTGGTCTAGGAAAACGGCGATGCGAAGGAAGCGGCGACTACAGCCCGGCACGCTGGTTGCCTGCACGATCGCGGTTCTGCTGGCTGTGGCGGCAGCGCTGGCGGCGTCAATCGGGGACGAAGCTCCTCGGGTGGAGCCGCTTGCAACTTTGCCCGGCCTTCCGGGCGAAGCGCCGGTGCTGGCTTCGCCGGGCTTGCCGGAGGATCAGGCGAGGGCTGCCAATGCCGCCATACCTTTCGTGCCGGGGCCGCATCCGGCTGCGGCCCCTTTCCGGTTTCGCGGGACTGAGGAGGATCGCGCTCGCGCCACCGAATGCCTCGCGCTCGCCGCCATGGCCGAGGCGGGGCCGAGCGACCAAGGCCAGCGCGCGGTGATCCAGGTCGTGCTCAACCGGGTGCGCCACCCTGCCTTTGCCGATACGGTTTGCGGGGTGGTATTCGAAGGCGCCGAACGGCAGACGGGCTGCCAGTTTTCCTTCACCTGTGACGGATCGCTGGCGCGGCGCTATGGCGAGCCAGCCTGGCTTGCTTCGCGGCGCCGGGCGGAAGAGGCGCTGGGCGGGCGGGTCTATGCCCCGGTCGGCACCGCCACGCATTACCATACCGACTGGGTGTTCCCCTATTGGAGCCCGAAACTCGACAAGATCGCGCAGGTCGAGACGCACCTGTTCCTGCGCTGGCCGGGATACTGGGGCACGCGTACGGCCTTTTCGCGGGTATATAGCGGAGGCGAACCCGATCCGCTCAGTCTATCGGGATCGGCCACCGAGGAACCGCCGGCAGTGGAGCCCAGTGCCACGCCGACCGTCGCACCTGGCGCGCCTGCAATCAGCGGGGGCGAACTGGTGATGCGCGACCCATCGGGGCGGGCGAACTTCGTGCAACTGGCACCGGGCACGGGGGAGGCGGGAGCGATGGAACTGGCGCGCAAGCTGTGCGGTCCATCGGGCACCTGCCGGGTGCTGGGCTGGGCCGACCGCGCCGCCATTCCCGCGACCTTCCCGATGCCGGCTTCGGCGAGAGGGGAACTGCGTTTCAGCTACACGCGCGATCCCGCCGGTGCCGAAATCGCGCTGTTTTCGTGCGATCATTTCCCTGGCCTGCCGCGCGAGAAATGCATCCCGCGCGCACGCTGAGGCCGGTCAGTCCGCGCTGAATTGCCCGCCTTCTTCCGCCTTGCGGCGCAGCAATGGGGCGACAGGCAGGCCGTATTGGTCAAGCCCCGCAACGATCCGTGCCAGCCCTTCATGGTCGGCCCAGTACATGATCCCGCCGGTCCAGGCAGGCCAGCCATAGCCGTTGAGCCAGACCAGATCGATGTCGCCGGCGCGCTGGGCGATGCCTTCGTCAAGGATCTGCGCGCCCTCGCTGACCATCGGATAGAGCAGGCGGGCGAAGATCTCCTCGCGGCTGACCTCACGCTGGGCCTTGCCCTCCCTCCGGGCGAAATCGGCGATGATTGCCTCCACCTCTGCGGAGGGAGTGCGCTGGCGGTTTGCGTCGTAATCGTAAAAGCCTTTGCCGGTCTTCTGGCCCCAGCGCCCGGCCGCGCACAGCGCTTCGCGCACGGTGGTGACGATGCTGGGATCGCGGTGCCAGCCGATGTCGAGGCCGGCGAGGTCACCCATCTGGAACGGTCCCATCGGGAAGCCGAAATCGAGCAGGACCTGGTCGACCTGGTGATAGGCCGCGCCTTCCAGGATCAGGGCGTTGGCCTGTTCCTGGCGCTTCGACAGCATCCGGTTGCCAATGAAGCCGTGGCAAACGCCCGAGACGACCGGCACCTTGCGGATCAGGGAGGCAAGCTGCATCACGGTGGCGAGCTGGCTCGCGCCGGTCTTGGCGCCGCGCACCACTTCGAGCAGTTTCATCACGTTGGCGGGCGAGAAGAAGTGCATGCCCAGCACCGCTTCAGGCCGCGCCGTGACCGATGCGATCTCGTTGACGTCCAGATAGCTGGTGTTGCTGGCGAGGATCGCGCCGGGTTTCGCGATCCCGTCGAGCCGGGTGAAAACGTCCTTCTTGACCTCCATCGATTCATAGACGGCTTCGATCACGAGGTCGCAATCGGCCAGAGCGCCGAAGTTCAGGCTGGGAGACAGCCGCGCCATCGCCGCTTCGGCCTCTGCGGCGTCGATCCGCCCGCGTTTCACGCTGGCGGCATAGTTGCGGCCCATCACCTCGACCCCGCGATCGAGCGCGGCCTGCTCGCGCTCCACCATGGTCACCGGAATGCCGGCGGAGAGGAAATTCATCGCGATCCCGCCGCCCATCGTGCCGGCACCGATCACCCCGACGAGGGCGATGGTCAGCAACGGCGTGTCAGACGGCAGGTCATCGATCTTTGCGCACAGCTGGAGCGCGGCGGCGATATGCGCGTTCGCGCCGGGCAGGGGATCGGACACGGGCTCTCTCCTTGTTGTCTTGTGCCCCACAACCTAGCCGCTCGTGTCGAGCGAAGTCGAGACACGCCAGCGCCAGCATGTCTCGACTTCGCTCGACACGAACGGGGGAGGGGCGATACCCCCCGGTTCGTCATTGCGACCGAAGGTCAACCAATCCGGTGCGCCGTTAACCAATCCCTGTCAGTTGATCTGCCGTTCCCGGCCAGCCCAGTAGGGTTCGCGCAATTGGCGGCGCAGGATCTTGCCGCTGGGGTTGCGGGGCAGGGCCTCGATCACGTCGACGCTCTTGGGCACCTTGAAGCTGGCGAGGCGTTCGCGCGCCCAGGCGATGATACTGGCCGGATCGATGGTGTGGCCGGGCTTGGGCACGCAGACGGCTTTCACCGCTTCTCCCCACTTGTCGTCCGGCACGCCGATCACGGCGACTTCCAGCACGTCCGGATGGCCGTAGATGCCGCTTTCGACTTCAGCCGGGTAGACGTTCTCGCCGCCGGAGATGATCATGTCCTTGGCGCGGTCATACATGTAGACATAGCCGTCCTCGTCCATGTAGCCGACGTCGCCGGTGGCGATCCAGCCGTTCGCGTCCATCGTGCTGGCGGTCGCTTCGGGCAGCTTCCAGTAGCCCAGCATGTTGTTGGACGAACGGGTGCAGATCTCGCCGATCTCGCGCGGGGGCAGGGCCTCTCCGTTCGGCCCGCGAATGATCATCTCGACGCCGGGGAGCGGCTTGCCGGCCGAGCGCATCCGCTCGTTGCCTTCGACCGAATGATCCTCGGGCGGGAGCACGCAGATCGTGCCGGTGGTTTCTGTCATGCCATAGTTCTGGACGAACTCCGCCCCGAACATGGCGATGCACTGGCGCAGCAGTTCCAGCGGGATCGGGCTGGCGCCATAGAGGATGTACTTGATCCGGCTGAAATCGGTCTTCGCGCAGTCGGGATGGTTGAGCAGCAACTGCAGCGCGGCGGGAACGATGAAAAAGCGGGTGACGCCCCGGTTTTCGACCGCATCGAACACGCGCGGCGGATCGAATTCGGTAAGGACAATGCCCGGCAGGCCGGCGGCAAGCGCCATGACGCCCAGCCCCGTGCCGCCGATGTGGGCGCAGGGCATGGCGACCAGCACGGCCTCGTCCTCGTCCCACAGGGTGTGCTTGGGCGGGTTGTCCAGGTTGCCCTTGCGCAGCCCGAACAGGTTGCGGTTCGAAAGGACAGCGCCCTTGGGATTGCCGGTGGTGCCGCTGGTGTAGAGTTGCAGCACGGCATCGTCGGCCAGCGACGGCTCGAACTCGGCGCGCGGTGCGGCCAGCACCTCGCGCTGCGCCTCCCCGGCGGTGAGGCAGCGGACCAGGCCGGGGCGCTGGCCCAGCGTTTCGCGGCAGGCTTCGAACCCTTCGCCCAGGAACAGCACCTTGGCTTCGGCATTGTCGATGATGAAGGCGGCTTCCGGTTCGGCCAGCCGCCAGCCGACCGGGGTCATCACGATCCCGGCGCGCGCCGCGCCGAAGAACAGGGTGAAGTAGAGTGCGCTGTTCTTGCCGAACCAGGCGATCCGGTCGCCCTTGTCGAGGCCCATCGCCAGCAGCGCGCTGGCGACCCTGGCAGTCGCGTCCTCGAAGCCGGCATAGTCATAGCGCAGGTCGTCGCCCTCGATCGCAAGGCGCTCGGGCCGGTCCTTGCCCCAGAAGGTCAGGAATTCGTCAAAAGTAAACAGGTCCGCCGTCCGCTGGGCCTTGGCCAGCAGCCGGGCATAGGTTGCCTCGTCCATCATGCTCTCCTTGGGGGCGAATTAAGCGCGCGCTTAAACCGAGCGCAAGAGCGGCTTGCCGAATTTTTGCTGCTCCGCGAGCAGGGCTGCGTGGGGCCGCTTGGTTACAACGGTGTAAGGAACGTGCATTATGCTTGTTTTACAATGGTTCGGTTTGATCTAAGGGCGGGGCCGAGATGGCGCTTCACGGCTTGATGATCCTGACGGCCGCCCTGGCAGGCGAAGTCCCGGCACCCGCCGGGGCGGCGGAACTGGTGTCCGCCGCCGCAGAAGGCGTGGGCGGAGGAGCCAGGGACGAATCCTATGCGCCGGCAACCGCGCGGATCGTTGGGGGGATCATCGAATATACCCGCTGGCCGGCCCAGGCCGGGCCGCTGACCCTGTGCGCTGCCGGGCCAACCCGGCGGGGCGGGCGGCTCGATGCGGTCAGGCTGGCCGACGGGCGCGCCGTGCATCGCCGCGAGGTGGGGCCCGTGCCCTCCGCGATCGGCGGCTGCCAGGTGCTCTACATCGGCGATGTCCAGCCGCTGGTCCTGCGCCAGCTGGTCGCGGCGGCGCGCGGAAACGGGGTGCTGACCATTGCCGAGGCGGATCCGGCCTGCCGCAGCCAGGCGATGTTCTGCATGGTTTACGAGCCGCGCGCAGTCAGCTTTCGGATGAACCTGGATGCGATTGCCCGCTCCGGCCTGCGGGTCGATCCGCGCGTCCTGCGCCTGGCCGAGGGAGGGCGCTGACCATGGCCGCGCCCCGGCAATCGCTGCCCACCCTGCGCCAGTTGCTGGCGGGCGTGCACATGCGGCTGATCCTGTTCACCGTGACCCTGGCAACGGCGAGCCTGCTGTTGAGCGGGATGATCGTGATCCGCAACTATGCCTCGCGGAACCTGCAGCTGACGGCGCATACGGTGGCCTATACGGTTGAACCCGCGGTGGTCTTTGGTGACCGCGCGGCTGTGCTGGAAGCGATTGTCTCGGTTGCCGCGGTCGGCGGGATCGACCGGGTGGAAGTGCGCGAGCCGGGCGGGCCGGTGCTGGCCGCCTGGAATCATCCGCACGGCGACCTGCATTCCCGGTTCGAGGATCTGGCCAACCGCCTGCTCTGGGCCAGCCCTGCGTTCCACCCGGTGGTGCGCGGGGGCAGGGTGCTGGCGGAGGTCAGGGTCTATGGCAATTCGGAAGGGGTGCTGCGCTATGCCCTGTCCGGGGCGATCATCGCGCTGTCGTGCCTGGGGCTGACAGTGATAGCGACCCGGATCCTTGCGCGGCGGCTTCAGCGTGACGTTATCGAACCGCTGGACCATGTCGCCGCGATCGCCCACGCGGTGCGGACCGACCGGGCGTTTGAAAAGCGGATACCCTCTTCCGGGATTGCGGAGATTGACAGGTTCGGTCAGGATTTCAATGCGTTGCTGGCAGAGCTTCAGGGCTGGCACGCGGGCTTGACCTCCGAAAACGCGGAACTTGCCCGGCGCGCCACCCATGACAGCCTGACCGGTCTGGGCAACCGTGCGCTGTTCGAGCAGGCCCTGGGCGAGGCGATCTGCGCATCGGTGCGCAGCGGCGTGGCCTTTGCCGTGCTCTATCTCGACATCGACGACTTCAAGGCGATCAATGACCGGCACGGGCATGATTCCGGTGATGCCGCGCTGATCGCGGTGGCCGAGCGGCTGCGCTCCAGCATCCGCCAGGTCGACAGCGCGTTCCGGCTGGGCGGGGATGAATTCGCGGTTGTGCTGGCCCCGTTCCACAACCGCGCCCACGTCGAAGGGGTCGTCGCGCGGATTCACCTGGCGATGGAGCGCAGTTTCCGCCTGCCCAGCGGCCTGTTCGCCCGCTCCACGGTCAGCCTCGGCGTGGCCGTCTATCCCGACGACGGAATCTCGCCCAGCGACCTGCTGCGCCGCGCCGATGCCGAAATGTACCAGATGAAGCGCCATGCGCGATACGAAGGAGAGACCGGCCATGGCGCCGATGCGTAATCGACTTGCCCTTGTGACGCTGGCAGCGGGGCTATTGGCCGCCTGCCAGACTGTTCCGGCTCGGGCGGCCTTCAGCAAACAGCAGGTTGCGGCTCTGGCCCAGCAGGGTTTCCGCCCGGTTGGCGAGAACTATGAGCTGGGAATTGCCGACAAGGTGCTGTTCGGTTTCGACCGGAGCGACCTTTCGCCAGAGACCGGCGCGGTGGTCGGAAAGATCGCGGCGGCGCTGACCAGCGTGGGTATCCACGGGGCGACCGTGGAAGGCCACACCGACGCCCTGGGGGCGGACGACTATAACCTCGACCTGTCACGCCGCCGCGCCGAGGCGGTGAAGGCGGCGCTTGCGACTGCCGGCCTGCCTGCCGATGCGATCCGCGCCCAGGGCCTTGGGGAAACCGATCCGATCGAGACCAACGATACCGAGGAAGGGCGCGCGCAGAACCGCCGGGTCGTGATCGTAGTCACCCCGGGCGATGCGATCCGGGTGAAGCGCTGATTGCATGCGCGCGGCCAGCCACTAGAACGGCGGGGATGAGCGAAGACGGCAAGTGGCAGTTCTGGATCGATCGCGGCGGCACCTTTACCGATGTGGTGGCCCGCGCGCCTGATGGCGCGGTCCGCACTGCCAAGCTGCTGTCCGAAGACCCGGCCCGCGCCGAGGATGCCGCGATTGCCGCGATCCGCCAGCTGAGCGGCGCGGGCAGGGGCGAACTGCCGGCCTGCGAGGTCAGGATGGGCACTACGGTCGCCACCAATGCCCTGCTGGAACGCAAGGGCGAACCGACCGTGCTGGCGATCACGCGCGGCTTTGCTGATGCCTTGCGGATCGGCACGCAGGAACGACCGGAGTTGTTCGTGCGGCGGATCGTCCTGCCAGAACCGCTGCACGATGCCGTGATCGAGATCGACGAGCGCTGCTCTGCAAGCGGAGACGTGCTGCGTCCGCTGGACGAGGATGCGGCGGCTGCCGCTTTTGCCGCATCGGTTGCGCAGGGATACCGCTCCATCTCCATCGTCCTGATGCACGGTTGGCGCTACCCGGCGCACGAGGCGGCGCTGGCCGAGCTGGCCCGCGCTGCGGGGTTCACGCAGGTCTCCGTCAGCCACCAGGTCGCGCCGGTGATCAAGCTGATCGGGCGTGGGGACACGACGCTGGTCGACGCCTATCTCTCGCCGGTGCTGCGGCGCTATGTCGATGCCTTCACCCATGCGCTGGGGCCGCAGGGGCAGGCGCTGTTCATGCAGTCCGGCGGCGGGCTGGTGGAAGGCCGGCGGTTCCAGGGCAAGGACGCGGTCCTGTCCGGTCCGGCCGGCGGGATCGTCGGCATGGCCCGCACGGCGGAAAGGTCGGGCGCGAGCCGGGTGATCGGCTTCGACATGGGCGGCACTTCGACCGATGTCAGCCACTATGCCGGCGAGTTCGAACGCGACAGCGAGACGCGCGTGGCGGGCGCGCGGATCCGCACCCCGATGCTGCGCATCCACACGGTCGCGGCAGGCGGCGGGTCGATCTGCCGGTTCGATGCCGGGCGGCTGGTGGTCGGCCCCGAAAGCGCGGGCGCGGTTCCGGGACCGGCTTGTTACCGGCGCGGCGGGCCGCTGACGGTGACCGATTGCAACGTGATGCTGGGCAAGCTGATCCCGGCGCATTTCCCCAGCCTGTTCGGCCCCGACGGCGACCAGCCGATCGACCGCGCGGTGGTGGAACAGCGCTTCGCCGAACTGGTGGACGAAATCGAGGCCGAAACCGGCCAGCGCCATGCGCCGGAAGACCTGGCCGAAGGCTTCATCCGCATCGCGGTTGCGGGGATGGCCCACGCGATCAAGCAGATTTCCGTGGCGCGCGGACATGACGTGACGGGCTATGCCCTGTCCTGCTTCGGCGGCGCGGGCGGCCAGCATGCCTGCCTGGTGGCTGACGAGCTGGCGATCGATACGGTGCTTATCCACCCGCTCGCCGGGGTGCTCTCCGCCTATGGCATGGGCCTTGCGGCGCGTGCCGTGCTGCGCGAGGCGAGCCTTGGCTTGCCGCTTGACGCCGTCAGCATGGCCGAGGTCGAGGCGGCGACCGCGCGCCTCTCGGCCGAAGCGGCGGAGCAGCTTGGCCTTGCGCCAGAGCGGACCGAGGTGCGCCTGTTCCTGCGCCGCGAGGGTTCGGAAAACGCTATCGAATTGCCTCCTGATGCGCCCGAGGCGCTGGCCGCCGCCTTCACCGCCGCTCACCGCGCGCAGTTCGGCTATGATGGCAGCGGCGCGCTGGTGATCGACCGGGTGCGGGTGGAGGCTCTCGCCGGAGAGGGCGACAGCGCCGCGCTCGCCTGGCCGCTGGCGGACAACAGCGGCCCGCCGCTGGAGCAGGCCCTGTGCCACATTGAGGGCAAGGCGCGGCAGGTGCCGGTGTACGACCGCGCCGAACTGGCCGCCGGTTTTACCGCTCCGGGCCCGCTGATCGTCGTCGATCCGCTGGCGACCACCGTGGTCGAACCGGGCTGGTCGCTGAGCGTTGATCCCGATGGCACTCTGCGCCTCACCCGCACCGCGCCGCGCCTCCTGGGCCAAGCCAGCGGGACCGAGGCGGACCCGGTGCGGCTGGAAATCTTCAACGGCCTGTTCATGGCGATTGCCGAGGAAATGGGCACCGCGCTCGCTCGCAGCGCGACCAGCGTGAACATCCGCGAACGACTCGATTTTTCCTGCGCGCTGTTCGATGGTGCGGGGCGGCTGGTGGCCAATGCGCCGCATATGCCGGTCCACCTCGGCTCGATGGGGGAAAGCGTCCAGACCGTGCTGCGCGCGCGTGCGGGCGGGGCCGATGGACGCGGCATTCGGCGCGGCGATGCCTATGTGCTCAACGCCCCCTATGCGGGCGGAACGCACTTGCCGGACATCACGGTGATCGCCCCGGTTTTCGTGAGCGAACAGGGTGATAAGCCGGACTTCTTCGTCGCGGCGCGGGGGCATCACGCCGATGTCGGCGGGATCGCGCCGGGCTCCATGCCGCCCGGCAGCCGGACCATCGCCGAGGAAGGCGTGCTGCTCGACAATGTCCTGCTGCTCGATGAAGGGCGGCTGTGCGAGGCGGAGCTGCGCGCGCTGCTCTCCTCGGGCGAATACCCCTCGCGCAATGTCGATCAGAACATGGCCGATCTGGCCGCCCAGCTTGCCGCCTGCGCGCGCGGGGCGAAGGGGCTGTCGGCGGCCTGCGCCGAGCATGGGACGCAGGTGGTCAAGGCCTACATGGGCCACGTCCACGCCAATGCCGAGGAAGCGGTGCGGCGGCTGGTCGCGCGGCTGTCCGATGGCAGGTTCCGGCTGGAGATGGACAATGGCGCGGTGATCGCTGTGGCGGTCGGCGTGGACCGCGCCGCGCGCCACGTCACCATCGATTTCGCCGGCACCAGCGCCCAGCTGCCGGGCAATTTCAACGCGCCCTTCAGCGTGGTGCGCGCGGCGACGATGTATGTCCTGCGCACCATGATCGACGATCCGATCCCGATGAACGAGGGCTGCCTGGCGCCCGTCACGATCCGCGTGCCCGAAGGCTCGATGCTGCACCCCCGCTATCCCGCCGCCGTGGTCGCGGGCAATGTCGAGACCAGCCAGGCGGTGACCGACGCGCTGTTCGGCGCGTTTGGCGCGCTCGCCGCCAGCCAGGGGACGATGAACAACTTCACCTTCGGCAACGCGCGCTACCAGTATTACGAGACCATCGCCGGCGGGGCGGGCGCGGGGCCGGGGTTCGACGGCGCCAGCGCGGTGCAGACCCACATGACCAACAGCCGCCTGACCGATCCCGAAGTGCTGGAAACCCGCTTTCCGGTGCTGCTGGAAGAGTTCGCGATCCGGCGCGGTTCGGGCGGCATTGGCCAGTGGCGCGGCGGCGACGGGGCAGTGCGGCGGCTGCGTTTCCTTGAGCCGATGCAGGCGGGCATTCTTTCGGGACGACGCCATACCGCGCCGTTCGGGCTGGCGGGCGGCGGGGAAGGAGCCAGGGGAATCAATCGCCTGGAGAAAAGCTCGGGTGAGGTTGAGGTTCTGGAGTCCACCGCCAGCGTCGATGTGGCGCCGGGCGATGTGATGGTGATCGAGACGCCGGGCGGGGGAGGCTACGGAGCGGCATGAGCCAGACCATGAACCTGTGGGCCCTCTCCGGCATCGCGGTGATGATCGCGGGCTTCGCGCTGCGCTTCAATCCGCTGCTGGTGGTCGCCGCCGCTGCGGGAGCCACCGGCCTTGCCGCTGGCCTCGATCCGGTCGCGATCATCTCGGCCTTCGGCAAGGCGTTCAACGATACCCGCTATGTCAGCGTGGTGTGGATCGTACTGCCGGTGATCGCGCTGCTGGAACGCCACGGCCTGCAGGAACGCGCCCGCGTGCTGATCGAGGGCATGAAGGGCGCGACTTTTGCCCGTCTGCTCACCGGCTACCTGCTGCTGCGCCAGTTGACCGCCGCGCTGGGGCTGACCTCGATCGCCGGCCACGCCCAGACCGTGCGCCCGCTGGTCGCGCCGATGGCCGAGGCGGCAGCCGATCCGCAGGACGAGGCGACGCGCGAGGAGGTCAGGGCGCTGGCCGCCGCGACCGACAATGTCGGGCTGTTCTTTGGCGAGGACGTGTTCATCGCCATCGGCTCGATCCTGCTGATGAAGGGCTTCATGGCCCAGCAGGGGATCGAACTGGCGCCGTTCGAGCTGTCGGTCTGGGCAATCCCGACCGCGCTGTTCGCCTTTGCGATCCACGCCTTCCGGCTGTGGCGGTTCGAGCGGCGGAGGCTGCGGCGATGATTGGCCTCGCTCAGGTCTACCTCGTCGCCGGGCTGTGCTTTGCCGCCTTCGCGCTGCTTTCGGCGCGCGATGCGGGCAATCCCCGGCGGTGGATCAACGCCGCATTCTGGGGGCTGCTGGCGCTGTCGATGCTGGCGGGCGATCGGCTGGGCGATTTCGGTAACGGGCTGCTGGTGCTGGCCCTCGTTGGCCTTGCCGCGCTGGGGCTGGGCAAGGGCAGCGGCGGATCGAGCGCGGAGGAGCGCGGCGAGGGTGCCGCGCGGCATGGCAATCGCCTGTTCCTCCTCGCGCTGGTGATCCCGCTCGCCGCACTGGCCGGGACGCTCGGCTTCAAGCACCTGCCCGCGCTGGTCGATCCCAAGCAGGTGACGCTGGTCAGCCTGTCGCTCGGCGTGCTCCTCGCGCTGGCCATCGGAATGGTCTGGCTGCGCCCGCGCGCCCTCGCGCCGCTGGAAGACGGACGGCGGCTGATGGATGCGGTCGGCTGGGCGGCGATACTGCCGCAGATGCTCGCCAGCCTGGGCGCGGTCTTCGCGCTCGCCGGGGTGGGCGAAGTGGTCGGCGGTCTGATGAGCGGAGTGATCCCCGAGGGAAGCCTGCTCGCCGCCGTGATTGCCTATGGCCTGGGCATGGCGCTGTTCACCATGGTCATGGGCAACGCCTTTGCCGCTTTCCCGGTGATGACCGCCGCGATTGGCCTGCCGCTGCTGATCCACCAGTACCACGGCGATCCGGCGATCGTCGCCGCCATCGGGATGCTGGCTGGCTTCTGCGGCACGCTGATGACGCCGATGGCCGCCAATTTCAACGTCGTCCCCGCCGCGCTCCTCGACCTCAAGGACCGCAACGCCGTGGTCAAGGCGCAGGTCGGCACGGCGCTCCCCCTCCTGGCGATCAACATCGCGCTGATCTGGTTCCTGGCCTTCCGATGAGCACTCTCACCCCCGACATCGCCGCGCGCTTCATGGCGCTGACCAGCGGCCACCTGACCCGCGAATATCCGCACAAGCTCGACCATGTGCTGGACGGGCCGGAGGACGCGGCTACGCCAAGCCAGCTCCACCCGATCTTCCACGGCAGTTTCGACTGGCACTCCTGCGTCCACGGCTGGTGGCAGGTACTCCGCCTCGCGCGGTTGTTCCCCGACCTGCCCGAAGCGGAGGCCGTGCGCCAGCTTGCCGCGCGGATGTTGACGGCGGACAACTTCGCGGCGGAAACTGCCTATCTCGCCCGGCCGTCGGCGCGCGGTTTCGAGCGGCCCTATGGCTGGGCCTGGGCGCTGGCGCTGCACGCCGAGATGCGGCGGCACGATGCGGCATGGGCGGGCCATGCGGAGGCCTTCGCGGCGGCGTTCGCCAGGCGGTTCCATGATTTCCTGCCGCTCCAGACCTATCCGATCCGGGTCGGCACCCACTACAATTCGGCCTTTGCCATGACCCTCGCGCGAGACTGGGCGATGGAGCACGATGCCTCGCTCGTTCACCTGATTGACGCGCGCGCACAAAACTGGTTCGGGGCTGATCGCGGCTGCCAGGCGTGGGAGCCGGGCGGGGACGAGTTCCTCTCCTCCGCGCTGTGCGAGGCGCTGGTGATGAGCCGGGTGCTCGGCGCGGAGTTCTCCGGCTGGTTCGACCTGTTCCTGCCCGACGCGGCGGAGGGACTGCCCGAAACGCTGTTCACCCCCGCCACGGTCAGCGACCGCAGCGACGGCAAGATCGCCCACCTTGACGGGCTGAACCTCAGCCGTGCCTGGTGCTGGCGGGCGATTGCCCGCGCGCTGGGAGAGGGGCATCCGGTTGCGGTGCGGGCAAGGGAGACGGCAAACATGCACCTTGCCGCCGCACTGCCCCACGTCGCGGGCGACTACATGGGTGAGCACTGGCTGGCGAGCTTCGCCCTGCTGGCGCTGGAGATCGGCTAACCACATCCGTTCGTGTCGAGCGTAGTCGAGACACGTGGGCGCCAGCGTGTCTCGACTACGCTCGACACGAACGGGAGGTTTGGATTCTAGGTCAGGGCTTTGCGCCCCAGCGCGATTGCACCCGTGATCCCGGCATCATTGCCCAGCCCTGGCGTCACGATGTAGCGCTCCAGCCCCGGATCGAGATGAGGGGAGTGGATGTAGTTCGCGAACCTTGCTTCCGCCGCGCGGCGCAGGGCCTCGATCAGGCCGGGCACCTGCATCACCCCGCCGCCGAAGATCAACCGCTCGGGCATATGGGTCAGCAGCAGCACGGCGGCGAGTTGGGCGAGGTAGTGGGCGATCAATTCGATCTGTTCTTTTCCGGCCAGTTCCCCGCCCCAGCGCGCGCGGATCGCGGTGCCGCTGGCCATGCCTTCCACGCAATCGTGGTGGACGCGGCAGGCGCCCGCGAACGTGTCTCCCGGCGCTCGCGCGACAGGCACGTGACCCGCCTCGTAGTGGCCGAAGCCGCCCAGCACCGCGCCATCGCGCACCAGCCCCACTCCGATCCCGGTGCCGACCGTGGCATAGGCGATCAGGCCGCAGCCGCGCCCCGCGCCCGCCTGCCATTCGCCGATGGCCGCCGCGTTGACGTCGGTGTCGCAGACCACCGGCACGCCGAATTCCGCCAGCGCGGCGATGAAGTTCGCGCCCGGCCAGCCGGTCTTGGGCGTGGTGGTGATGGTGCCATAGCCGGGCGAGGCGGGATCGTTGTCGAACGGGCCGAAGCTGCCGACGCCGAAGGCCGCAATCGGCCCGTGTTCGGCGCTCGCCTGCCGGAAAAAGGCGCACATCTGCGGAAAGGTGACTTCGCCGGAAACGCTATCGATCCGCCCGCGCGCCAGCACTTCGCCATCCTCGCGCGCCAGCGCCAGCACGAATTTCGTGCCGCCTGCCTCTATCGCCCCGATCAGCCGCTGCTCCATGGCCTTGACCTGCCAGCCCGCTGCCCGCTTGCCAAGGGGCGCTGCTTGCGAGCGGTTCGCGGATGACAAGCGCGCGCACCGGGCCTAAGGGCGCAGCCGTGACCCGCCTGCGCGCCCTGCTGCTGCGCCACCGCGCACTCGCCATCCTGATGGTGGCGGCGGCGCTGTGCCTCAAGGCTCTGGTGCCTGCGGGCTACATGCTGGAAGCCGGGCACAAGGTGCTGACCGTTGCGGTCTGCATGGACAGCTCGGGCCACACTGTGACCCGCGACATCGTCGTCCCGATGAAGGGCTCGCCCGCTGGCGAGGCCGCCAGGCACGCCGAAGCGGGCAAGGCCTGCGCCTGGTCCTCGCTTGGCATGGCCTCGCTGGCGGGAGCCGATGCGCTGCTGCTGGCCGCCGCGCTGGCCTTCATCCTTGCGCTGGGTTTCGCCCCTGCGACCGCGCCGCGCCCGCGCCCGCGCCGCGCGGTGTGGCTGCGCCCCCCCTTGCGCGGCCCCCCGCTGACCGCCTGAACCAAACCGGCTCTGCCCGAGCCTGACGCCTCGCGCCGCCAACCGGCGCGGGCGACCTACCCTCATGTGTTCAGGACCATTTCCCATGACTTTTTCGCGCGCGCTTTGCGCCTCGCTGCTTGCCACCTCCTGCCTGCTTCCCGCCGCCGCCCTGGCGCAGGACGCCACCAGCCTGCCCCCGGTCGACGTCGAATCCGCGACAAGCGGCGCAGGCGAGGCCGCTCCGCTGGGCGGCGCGGTGGTGGGCCGCGATGAAATCCGCCGCCGCCAGGCGGGCACCAGCGACACGGCCGACCTGCTGCGCTCCGTTCCGGGCGTCAGCGCCAATACGGGCGGGGGCTTTTCCTCGATGCCCGCGATCCGCGGCATGACCGAACAGCGGCTGCGCGTGACGGTCGACGGCCACCCGATCGACCTGTCCTGCCCCAACGACATGAATTCGCCGCTGTCCTACACCGACCCCCAGACGATCCAGGCGATCAGGGTGCTGGCCGGCGTTGCGCCGGTTTCGGCGGGCGGCGACAACATCGGCGGCGTCATCGACGTGACCAGCGCGCGCCCGCAATTCTCGGGGCAAGGCTCCACGATCAGCGGAGAATTGTCCGCCTTCTACCGCTCCAACGGCGACGGCTTCGGCGGCTCGGCCCGTGTCACCGTGGCGGGAGAGAACCTCAGCGCGACCTATACCGGCAGCTACACCCAGTCGGAGAACTATTCCGGCGGCGGCAATCGCGGCGTGGTGCGCTCCACCGAATTCGCCAAGACCGACCACGCGCTGGAACTGGCGGCGCAAGGCGGCTTCGGGCTGGTCCGGCTCAAGGGCGGCTACCACTTCGCTCCCTACGAAGGCTTCGCCAACCAGGCGATGGACATGACCGACAACCGCTCGTGGTTCGTGAACCTGGGCTATGAGGGCGAGTTCGATTTCGGATCGGTGCGCTTCACCGCCGACTACCGCGACACCGACCATGAAATGAACTTCCTGGCCGACAAGCTGCCCGGCGCCATGCCGATGAACACCGAGGTCCACACCTTCAGCGCCGCGCTGAAGCTGGATATGCCGCTGAGCGCGCGCGACACCCTGCGCACCGGGTGGGAATACCACCACCAGTGGCTCAACGACTATTGGCCGCCCGTGCCCGGCAGCATGATGATGGGGCCGAATACCTTCGTGAATCTCAACGCGGCGCGCCGGAACCGGCTGGGCACTTTCGGCGAGTGGGAAGCGCGCTGGAACGAGCGGCTGACCGGTGTGATCGGCGTGCGGATCGACCGGGTCAGCATGAACTCCGGCACGGTCCAGCCCTATGGCACCGGCATGATGAACATGAACGATGCCATGGCGGCTGCCGCATTCAACGCGGCCGACCGCGAGCGGGCGGAGGTCAACTGGTCGGCCTCGGGGATCGTCAGCTATGCCCTGGCGGACGGAGTCTCGCTCGAACTCGGTTATGCCCACAAGGCCCGTTCGCCCAACCTCTACGAGCGCTATTCGTGGGGGCGCGGGGCCATGGCGAGCCGGATGATCGGCTGGTACGGCGATGGCAACGGCTATGTCGGCAATCTCAACCTCAGGCCCGAGCGCGCCGACACGCTGAGCGCGGCGCTGGACGCGAAGGGCGAGGGCTGGTCGCTCCGGATCGCGCCGTACTACACCCATGTCGACGACTACATCGACGCGGTCTTCGTGAAGAAGATCACCAACATGATGGGCATGCCCACGCCGTGGGTGCAGCTGCAGTTCGCCAACCAGCAGGCCGAATTCTACGGAGTGGACCTGTCGGGCGAGGTGGCGCTGCGGCGCGGTGCGGGGCGTGATGGCACCACGCTCTCCGCCTCGCTGTCGTGGCTGCGCGGGCAGAACCTGTCGGACGGCGGGCCGCTCTACCGGCAGATGCCGCTTAATGCCCGGGCCTCGCTGCAGCACCGGCAGGGGCCGCTGGAGGCCGGGGTGGAGCTGGAGTGGGTTTCGGAAAAGACCCGCGTCGATGCCACCCGCAATGAACCCGTCACTGCGGCCTATGCGCTGCTGAACCTGCGGCTCGGCTATGATCTTGGCGCCGTTCAGCTCAGCGTCGAGGCGCTGAACCTGCTCGACAAGGCCTATGACCTGCCGCTCGGCGGGGTCTCGCTGGGCGACCACAAGGCGACCGGCCTGCTGCGCCCGGTGCCGGGGCGGGGCCGCTCGGTCAACCTTGGCTTGAGCACGAGGTTCTGACCATGGGATCGGCGGCAGGAACGGGGCAGGGCGGAAAGGCACGGCTGGTTTCCGGCCTCGCCTCGCTCGCGCTGCACGCGCTTGCCGCCGCGGGGGTGCTGGCCGTGTCAGGAATGGAGCCCCCCTCCGTCCCGCACGGCCCCGCGCGGCTGACCGTGGTGACCCTCAAGGCCGAGGCGCGCCCCCCTGCGCCAGAGCCGGAGGAGACGGTCCATCCCCGCGCGGGCGGTGAGCCTCGGCCCGCCGCGCCCCCCATCCTTGCGCAGGCGCCGGAGCAGTCCTTCGCGGCTGGTCCGGCGCCCGCCTTGCCCGAGGCTCCTGTCGCGCAGGTCCGGCAAGCCCCGGCGCTGCCCCCGCCGCCGCCCCCCGTGCGGCAGGAGCGGGCCGAGGACGGCTTCGCCGCCTACCAGCAGCAGCTCTGGCGCCATATCGCCGCGCGGCGACCGCAGGGCGCGGGGCTGAGCGGGGAGGCCACGGTGCGGTTTCGCCTGTCGCCAGCGGGCGCGCTGCTTTCCGCCGAGATTGCGGGCAGCAGCGGCAGCGCCAACCTCGACCGGATCGCGCTGCGCACCCTGCGCCTCGCCAGCCCGATGCCCGCGCCGCCGCAGGGGATGGCGTCCGAGCGCCTGGTCTTCACCCTGCCGGTGCGGTTTCACTAGCGCCGCCAAATTTGACCTCGGCCCTTGTAAGGCGGCCGGGGGAGGGGCAGGGTGCGCGCATGAGCAACTCGTTGAAACTGCGCTTCCACGGCGCGGCGCGCACCGTGACAGGGTCCTGCCACGAATTTACCTGCGGCGACGCGCGGGTGCTGGTCGATTGCGGCCTGTTCCAGGGATCGCGCACGCTGGAAGGGCTGAACGCCGGGGCCTTCGGCTTCGATCCGCGCAAGGTCGATGCGGTGGTGCTGACCCACGCGCATATCGACCATTCCGGCCTGCTGCCGCGCCTTGTCGCGCAGGGCTTCACCGGGCGGATCTGGTGCACCCAGCCGACCGCCGACCTGCTCGAATACATGCTGGCCGACGCGGGCCGGATCCAGGAAGCGGACACCATGCGCCGCAATCGCCGCCGCGACCGCGCGGGCGAGAAGGAGTTCGAACCGCTCTATACCGAGGCTGACGCACTGGCCGCTTGGGGCCAGTGCAGCCCGGTGGAACTGGGCGAATGGTTCGAGCCTGCGCCGGGGTTCCGCGCGCGGCTGTGGAATGCCGGCCACATTCTTGGTTCGGCCTCCGCCGAACTGGAGGCGGGGGGCGCGCGGGTGCTGTGCTCGGGCGATCTCGGCCCGGACAACAAGGTGTTCCACCCCGATCCCGATGCCCCCTCGGGCTTCGATCACGTGCTTTGCGAAAGCACCTATGGCGACCGCGAGCGCGAGGAACTGACCATCCCGGCGCGGCGCAAGCTGCTGGAAGCGGAAATCCGGGGCGCGCTGGTGCGGGGCGGCAACCTCGTCATCCCGACCTTCGCGCTGGAACGGACCCAGGAATTGCTGTTCGACATTGCCGAGCTGGTGCGCGCCAAGGCGATCCCCGATGTGCCGGTGTTCATCGACAGCCCGCTCGCCAGCCGCGCGACCACCGTGTTCCAGCGCCATGCGGGCGAGCTTGAGGACGTCGATCCCGCCTGCACGTTCAAGGCGCCGAACTTTCACTTCACCGAAAATGTGCAGGAATCGATCCGGCTCAATTCTGTGTCGGGCGCGATCATCATGGCCGCATCCGGCATGTGCGAGGCGGGGCGCATCCGCCACCACCTGATCCACAACCTCCACCGCCGCGAATCCACGGTGCTGTTCGTCGGCTTCCAGGCGGCCGGCACGCTGGGCCGGGTCATCATGGAAGGCGCGCAGCGGGTGCGCATTTCCGGCGAGGACGTGATCGTGCGCGCCGCGATCCGGCGGCTCGATTCCTATTCAGCCCATGCCGATCAGGGTGAACTGGCGAACTGGATCGCCGCGCGCGCGCCGATCGCGGGCAGCCTGTTCCTGATCCACGGCGAGCAGGAGGCGCTGGAGGCGCTGCGCCAGCTGTCCGTCCAGCGGCTGGAGCGGACGCAAGTGGTCCTGCCCGAAATCGGCGAGGTCTATGAACTGCCGCCGGGCGCGCCCGCGCGCCGCACCCAGACGGGCCGCACCGACCTGACCGCCGCGCTGGGGCATGACTGGCAGAACTCCTACGCCCAGTTCGTCACCGGCCTGAAGCGCGATCTTGCCGAGATCAGGGACGAGCGCCAGCGCCAGCAGGCCATCGCGGCGATGCGCGAAGTGCTGGACAGCTACACCCGCCACCGCGAGGAAAAGAGCCGGAAAGGCCGCCACTGATGGCCGAGGGCGCGGCAATCTACCGCACCCTGGGCCTGACCAAGAGCTATGGCGAAGGCGCGGCGGCGGTCCACGCGCTGCGCGGGGTGGACCTGACCGTGCACGAGGGTGAGATGCTGGTGCTGCTCGGCCCTTCGGGATCGGGCAAATCGACCTTGCTCAACATCCTGGGCGGGCTGGACAGCGCGACCAGCGGGCAGGCGTGGTTTCGCGATCTGGAAATCACCGCGCTCGACAGCGATGGCCTCACCGAATACCGCCGCCGCTCGATCGGCTTCGTGTTCCAGTTCTACAACCTGATCGCCTCGCTTACCGCGCGCGAGAACGTGCAGCTGATCACCGACATCGCCGAAAGCCCGATGACACCCGAAGAGGCGCTGGCGCTGGTCGGGCTGGAGGACCGGCTCGACCATTTCCCCGCTCAGCTTTCGGGCGGCGAGCAACAGCGCGTCGCCATCGCCCGCGCCATCGCCAAGCGCCCGGAGGTGCTGCTGTGCGACGAGCCGACCGGCGCGCTCGATTCCAAAACCGGCGCGCGGGTGCTCGCCGCGCTCGACACGATCAACCGCGAGGTCGGGACCACCGTGTTCATCATCACCCATAACGCGGTGATCGCGGACATGGCGGACGAGGTGATCCGCTTTGCCGATGGCGGGATCGCCTCGCACAGCCGGAACGCAGTGCGCAAGTCGCCTGTCGAGCTCGCCTGGTGAGGCCTTCGCGGCCCCTGACTGTCAAACTGCTGCGCGACCTGTGGCGGCTGCGTGCCCAGGCAGTCGCCATCGCGCTGGTCATGGCTGCCGGGGTCGGCATGGTCGTCATGTCCTACGGCATGATCCGCAGCCTTGAGGCGACGCGCGAGGCCTATTACGCCCGCTACGCCCTCGCTGACCTGTGGGCGCCGCTGCGCCGCGCGCCGGACAGCCTGACGCGCGAACTGCGGCAGGTGCCGGGCGTGGCGGGGGTGGAAAGCCGCGTTTCGGCCCATGCGACGCTAGACATTGCCGGGGTGGCGGAGCCGGTCTCGGCGCGGATTCACTCGCTGCCGGCCGATCTCAACCGGCTGGTGCTGCGCTCGGGCCGCCTGCCGCGCGAGGGCCGCGCCGACGAGGTGGTGGCGAGCGAACTGTTCGTGAAGGCTGCGCGCCTTTCGCTGGGGGACCGGCTGCCCGCGCTGGTCCACGGCAAGCGGATCGAGCTGCGGCTGGTCGGCACCGCGCTTTCGCCCGAATACGTCTATTCGGTCGCGCCGGGGCAGATCTTCCCGGACAATCGCCGCTTCGGGGTGCTGTGGATGGCGCGCGAACCGCTCAGCGCCGCACTCGACATGCGGGACGGGTTCAACGAGGCGCTGGTGCGGCTGGCTCCCGGCGCGCTCGCGGCGGAGACGATCCGCCGCATCGACCTCCTCACCGCCCCCTATGGCGCGAGCGGGGCCTTCGGGCGCGACCTGCTGGTGTCCGACCGGTTCGTCACCAGCGAGATCGACCAGCTGCGCACAATCGTCGAAATCCTGCCGCCGATCTTCCTTGGCGTCGCGGCCTTCCTGCTCAACATCCTGCTCGCCCGGCTGGTCGATACCGAGCGCGAGGTGATCGGCCTGCTCAAGGCCTTCGGCTATCGCAGCGCCGCGATCGTGCGCCATTACGCGATGCTGGCCGTGCTGCTGTCGGTTGGCGGCGTGCTGCTTGGCTGGGGGCTGGGGGCGTGGATGGGGCGCGGGGTCGCGGGGATGTACCAGGAATTCTACACCTTCCCCTTCCTCAACTTCGTTGGCGGCGCGGACATCTATCTGGGCGCGGGCGGGCTGGCGCTGCTCTCGGTCGTGCTTGGCGCGGCGGGATCGGTCTGGCGCGCGCAGCGGCTGACCCCGGCGGAGGCGATGCGCCCACCCGCGCCTGCCGCCTATTCGCGCACCGGCCTGACCGACCGGATCGTGCGCGCCCTGCCGGACGAGCCATCACGGATGATCCTGCGCGGCCTGTTTCGCCGGCCGTGGCGCACCATGGCCAGCGTGGCGGGGCTGGCAGCGGCGCTGGGGCTTTACGTCGCCTCGGCCAGTTCGACCGACAATGTCGAGCGGATGATCGACCTGACCTTCGTGCGCGGGCAGCGCGCCGACCTGTCGCTGACCTTCGCCGAGCCAAGGGACGCGCGGGTGCAGCGCGAGCTGCTGACCTTGCCCGGCGTGCAGCGGGTGGAACTGTGGCGCGGGGTTCCCGCCGAGCTGGAGAACGGCCCCTACCGCTCGCGCGAGAGCGTGCTTGGGCTGCCGCGCGGGGCCACGCTGATGCGGCTGGTAACGCTGGACGGCGCGGTGATCGAGCCGCCGCCGCGCGGCGCGCTGATTTCCGGCCAGCTCGCCCGCAAGCTCGGGGTCGGGGCGGGAGACAGCATCGCGGTGCGCGTGACCGAGGGCGATCGGCAGAGCTTTACCCTGCCGATCGCGCAGGTGATCGACGTGCCGCTCGGCGCCTCGGTGGTGGTGGAGCGCGGCGAACTTGCCCGCCTGTTGCGCGAGGGCGATGTGGCGAGCGGGGCCTATGTCATGGCCGAGCCTGGCAAGCTCGACGTGCTTTACGCCGCGCTCAAGCAGACGCCGATGGTGGCGGGCGTCACCGTGGCCTCGGCGGCGCTGCGCGGTATCCGCGAGACGATTGCCCAGTCGATGGGGATCGTTACCCTGTTCAACACGGTGTTTTCCGTGCTGATCGTGGTTGGCGTCACCTACACCGCCGCGCGGATCAGCCTGTCGGAGCGCGCCCGCGACCTCGCCTCGATGCGGGTGCTGGGCTTCCGCAAGGGCGAGGCGGGGTTCGTGCTGGTGGGCGAACTGGCGCTTACCGCGCTCGCCTCGCTGCCGCTGGGGCTGATGCTGGGGGTGGCGATCTCGCGCTATATCGCGGCCAGCTTTTCCAGTGACCTGTTCCTGATCCCCGCCGCCGTCAGCGCGAAAACGCTGGCGCAGGGGGTCTTCGTGGTGGCGCTTTCGGCAGGGGCGACCGCCTGGCTGATCCGCCGCAGCGCCGACCGGCTCGATCTGGTAAGAGCGCTCAAGACTCGGGAGTAAGCATGACGCCCAAGGCCCTGACCGGACCCAGAATTACCGCCGCGCTGGTGATCGTCGCCCTCGCGCTGGCGGTGTGGTTCCTGCTGCGCAAGCCCGCGCTGGAAGTGGACATGGCCGAAGTGACGCGCGGCCCCATGCAGGTCAGCGTCGGCGACCTTGGCGAAACGCGGGTGCGCGATTTGTACACCGTATCCTCGCCGGTGACGGGCGAGGTGCTGCGCATTCCCTTCAAGCCGGGCGCGCGGGTGACTGCGGGGAGCAGCGTGCTGGCGGAAATCCAGCCGGTCGCGCCCAGCCCGGTCGACAGCCGCAGCTATGCGGAGACCGCCGCGCGGATCTCCGGACTGGAGGCCCAGCTTGCCGCCACCCGCGCGCAGGTCCAGCAGGCCGGCGCGGCGCAGCGGCTGGCCGAGGCGGATCATGCGCGCATTGCCGCGCTGAGCGCGAAGGGCTTTGTCAGCCGCGCCCAGGCCGATGCGGCGCGCGCCGCGCGCGACCAGACCCGCGCCGCCTCTGCCGCCGCGCGGCAGGGCGAGGACGCCGCGCTCCACGCGCTGCAGGCGGCGCGCGCCTCGCTGCGCGGCGGTGCGGGCGTTCCATCGGGACAGGTGGTCCGGGTGAAGGCTCCGGTTTCGGGCGCGGTGATGCGGGTGCTGCACGAAAGCGCCGGACCGGTGGCGGCGGGCACCGCGCTGCTGGAGATTGGCGATCCCTCGGCCATCGAGATCGTGTCCGACATGCTTTCCGCCGACGCGGTGAAGGTCACGCCCGGAGCGCCGGTGGAGATCGACGCATGGGGCGGCGAAGTGCCGCTGAAGGGCAGGGTGCGGCTGGTCGAACCCTATGGCTTCACCAAGATTTCCGCGCTGGGCGTGGAAGAGCAGCGGGTCAACGTGGTGATCGACCTGACCGATCCCGCCGCCGCTAGCGCGCGGCTGGGGCATGGCTACCGGGTGATCGTGCGGGTCGCGCTGTGGTCCGCGCCGGATGTGCTGCGAGTGCCGCTCGGCGCGCTGTTCCGGCAGGGCGAGGGCTGGGCGGTCTTCGCGGTCGGCAGCGATGGCCGCGCGCGCAAGGTTGCGGTCAGGGTCGGCCACCTCAACGACGAGAGCGCCGAAGTGCTGGGCGGTCTGTCGGCAGGCGACATGGTCGTGCTGCATCCCGGCGAGAAAGTCGCCGACGGGGTGAAGGTCAGGCCGCCTGCCTGATCTCCGAGAGCAGCCGCTGCTGCTCGGCCTGGGGGCGATAGAGGAAGTCGGCGGGCAGGCCCAGCCGCTCGCAGGCCTGCGCGGGCGGAGAGACCGGATCAAACTTGCGGTCGGCCATCCGGCCCGCGAGCTTCAGCGCCCAGCGGTCGCGCAGCTTGAGGTCGTAATGTCTGCCCAGTTGCAGCCGTGCGCGCACGCGCGGCGGCAGCAGGGAAACGGCGGCGCGCGCCACCGCGCGGTGAAGGAAGCGCGGGATGGAGGGCGCGGCGGTGCCGGATTCGATGATGTCGAGAAACTCGAAAATGATCGGATGGGCCTCGAACCGGGGTTCCAGCTCTTCCAGCATGGCCATGAAATCGTCGACCGACTGCGGCGTGCGGCGCGCGCCGAACTGGCTGCCCACGGCTTCGCTGTCGCGCAGGAAACGGTCCTTGTCGGCGCGCGATAGCGGGCTGACGAAGCGGTCATAGGCGGTGAGGAAGCCATAAGCCGCCGTTGCCGCCACCCAATCGAGCAGCACCGGATCGAGCGCCTCGTAAGCCTCGCCGGCGGGCGTCTCGCCCTTGACCTTGGCGTGCATCCGGGTGACCCCGCCGATCACCTGTTTCGCAAGGCTGGCCGGGCCATAGCAGGCGAGCAGCGCGACCGTGCCGGTGCGGCGTGAGCGGCCGATCGGGTCGGCCTTGTAGGTCGAATGGTCCCACACCCCGCTGCGGATGCGGGGTTCGGCAAATTCCAGCAGGACGGCGGCGATCCCGCCGATCCCCAGCGCGATCTGGTTCTTGTAGATGCGCCACTGCACCGAATCCGGAGCGAGCAGCGCAGGTTCGCCTGCCGGACCCGCGAAATTTATCGCTTTGCCAAGGTAGGTTTCCTGCACTGCCGCGCTCCTTCTTCGGTCACTCAGCTCAGAAGTCGTAACCCAGGCTCACCCCGAAGGTGCGGGGCGGGTTGGGGAAGCGGACCACGACGTTGGCATTGCTGGCCACGGCCGACCAGTAATACTTGTCGAACAGGTTCTTGGCCCAGATCGAGGCCGACCAGCCGCTTTCGCTCTTCACGCCCAGGCTGGCGTTGACCACTGCGTAGGGCTTGATCTTGTAGAGCGCCAGATCCTCGAAGATCGTGTTCGATTCCGACTGGTAGCGCGCCGCGATCGCCCCGTTGAGGTTGAGGCCATCGCTGATCGGCGTGTCATAGGTCAGCGTGACGCTGCCCTGGAACTTGGGCGAATAAATGAACTCGCTGCCGTCGAAGTTCTGCGGGAGACCGCCGGCATTGGTGCCGTTGTAGCTGTTGATCCGGGTGTGCAGCCACAGCGCGTTGCCGGTCAGCGCCACGCCGCGCATCGGGCGCACCGTCAGCTCGGCCTCAAGCCCGTAGGCTTCGGACTTGGGTACGTTGTCCAGGCGCGCTAGGGCGGTGTAGATCGGATCGGCGAAATAGGTGCTGATCTGCTTGTCCGCGTAGTCATAGTAGAACACCGAGACATTGGCCTGGACCTTGCGGTCGGCCAGGGTCGCCTTCAGGCCCAGTTCGTAGGCGGTCAGCTTTTCCTGCACCACCGGCGCGTTCTGGCGGGCCAGGTTCGCCGCGTTGATCGGCGTGGTGCCCGACTTGTAGCCACGGCTGACCGAGGCATAGACCAGCGTGTCGTTGTTCGGCTGCCAGTCCAGCGCGACGCGCCAGGCCAGGTTGTTTTCTTCCAGCACCGATGCGACTTCGCCGAAGGTGCCGGTCGTGGGATTGAAGGTGTTGCACTGGCCCTGGGTGATCGGGGCCGCCACCACGCCATAGGTCTGGAAGTAGAGCGCGCGGTTCACCACGTTGACGTTGGGCAGCATGTTGCCGTTGAAGTCGCGGCTGCACCCGTTGTAGCGCTGGCGGTCCTCGGTATAGCGCAGGCCGACGCTGGCCTTGAACTGGTCGGTCAGCTGCCAGTCGGCATTGCCGAACAGGCTCCAGGTGCGGGTGCGGATGCGGCCGATGTCCTCATAGGTGCGGAAGGCCTGGGCCATCTGCGTGGCGGTGTAGCCGCCCGAGTTGAACGGCGAGGTCAGCAGGCCGGAACCGGCATAGCGGATCAGCCCGACGTTGGCGTTCTGGCCCAGCATGGTGCGATTGGCATCGACGATCCGGTCGTTGGCATAGTAGCCGCCCAGCAGCCAGTTGACCGGGCCGGACTTGCCCTCGACGTGCAGTTCCTGCGCGAAGCTCTTGATCCGCCCGTCGGTCTTCTGGAGCAGGACTTCATAGGGCGCGCCGCTCCAGTCGGACAGGGCGTCGCGCTTGAAGTCGTTGTAGCTGGTCAGCGAGACGAGCTTCATGTCCGGGCCCAGATCCTGGTCGATCCGCAGCTTCAGGCCCCAGAAGCGGTTGTTCTCTGCCAGCGGCCCTTTCAGGCCAAGCCCGGTGCCGATGTCGGCCGAGCGCGCGGCTTCCGGCGCCCAGTCGGCCTGGGTGGCCTTGGTCGGGAAGTTGGCGGCCAGATAGTTGGCCAGGCCCGGGGCGTTGAACAGGCGGGAATTGCTGGTGCCGGTCACCGGGTTGGTGGCGGGGGTGAAGCCGATGCCCTGTCCGGCCACCGTGTCCGACTTGTTCTGCCACCAGAACACCGACATGTCGATGTGGGTGCCCTCGGCCGGATCGAGCGCCAGGCTGCCGCGCACGCCCAGCTTGTCGACCTTGCCCAGCCGGTCGCCGCGGCTGTTGCTGACCTGCCAGCCCTTGTCCGAATTCTCGCTGCGCACGGCGATGCGCGCGGCGATGCCTTCGCCCAGCGGGCCGGAGATGTGGCCGCCGATGTTGTAGGTGTCGTAATTGCCGAGATCGACCGACAGGCCGCCCTCGAACTTGTCGGTCGGCTTGGCGGTGATGAAGTTGATCAGGCCCGCCGTGGTGTTGCGGCCATAAAGCGTGCCCTGCGGGCCCTTCAGCACTTCAACGCGCTCAAGATCCATCACCGGGCCGGTGTTCATGATCGGATAGGCATAGGCGACTTCATCGACATAGGTGCCGACAGTCGAGGTGGCCGAAAGGTTGATGGTGTTGAAGCCGATGCCGCGCAGGGTGTAGGTCGGCACCCCCTGATAGCTCTGCGAGACGGTGAAGCTGGGGGCGACGGCGGTCAGGTCGCGCACGTCGGTAACGCGCAGCGCCTGCAGGGTATCGGCATCGACCGCCTGGACGGCCATGGCGACATCGTTGAGCGATTCCGCGCGGCGCTGCGCGGTAACGATGATCTCGCCGGGTGCAGCCTCGGTTTCGGCAGCCTGCCCGGCGGCGAACGCCGGCGTGGCCAGCACGAGGCCGGCAGCGCTGCCAAGCAGCATTGCGGTGCGAATTGCCTTCATCTCTCTCCATCCTCCCTAAAGGCTTGTTGCAGAGCCCGTCTTCGTGCGAACCTTGCAACAAGAATAGCGTGGCGGAGGAAACATCCGGGGCCGCGCGGGAAAAAGCTGTCATCCGTGGCAGGTAGGGTTGGGACGGGCGAGGGTGAACGAGAACAGACAGCAATGCTGGGCCGAGATTCCGGCCATGGTCGCAGCTGTGCAGGCGGCGGGCGAGGAAGTGGGGCTGCCCTTCATCGCCGCCCAGGCCGATCTTGGCGATCCCGAGCCGATGGGGGACGAAGAGGGGCGGCCCTATGCCGAAACCACGTTCCGCTGGATCGATCCCGACCATGCTTACTGGCGCGACCGGCGGCTGGCGCTGCACGTGTCGTTCCTCACCGCCGCGCGGCTGGTGGCCGATCCGTTCTATTACACGCAGGGGCGGCTGGGCACCTGGCGCAGGACGGCGCTGCTGGACGGGATCGATTGCCGGCCGGAACTGCTCTCGCCCAACCTTGGCGACGCGATCATCACCCCGGTCCACCAGCCGCGCGGGCTGGTCGGCGCGATCGTCTGGTGTTCCAGCCAGCCAATCGGGATCGAGCGGGTGTTCGAGCAGCACGCGGGCAGGCTTCAGGCGCTGGCGCTGCGGCTGATCGCGGCGCACAACGAGGCGCGCGGGCGCCCGCGCCACGCCGCCATCCCGCAGACCCTGACCCGGCGCGAAGTGCAGAGCCTGCGCTGGGCGGCGTCGGGCAAGACCGATGCGGAAATCGGCATGATCCTCGACCTGTCGGTCTCCACCGTGCGCTTCCACCTGCGCAATGCGGCCGGCAAGCTGGGGGCGACGGGCCGCGCGCAGTCGATCCAGCTGGCAGCGGGGCTGGGCTATGTCGGGGCCGGGGCGGCCTGATGGAAACGACAGCTTTTCGCCGCAGCCATGCTGCGGCAGGATCGCAGGCATGGACACGCTGAACGACACCGCGCTTGCCGAATTCCGCGCCGAAGTGCGCGACTTCCTGGATGCCAACCTGACGGGCGAGCTGCGCGATGGCGCGGCGCGGGCGACCAGCGTGTTCGTCGATCCATCGGTCACGCTGCCGTGGCAGGCGATCCTCCACGCGCGCGGCTGGGCCGCGCCGGACTGGCCCGCAGAGCATGGCGGCCCCGGCTGGGACGACATGCAGCGCTACATCTTCGCCGCCGAATGCGCGCGCGCCGGGGCGCCCAGCCTCGCCCCGATGGGGCTGAAGATGGTCGCGCCCGTCATCATGCATTACGGCACGCCCGAGCAGAAGGCGCACTACCTGCCGCGCATCCTGTCGGGCGAGGATTACTGGTGTCAGGGCTTTTCCGAACCCGGCGCCGGGTCCGACCTTGCCTCGCTGCAATTGCGCGCGGTGCCGGACGGCGATGATTATGTGCTGAACGGCTCCAAGATCTGGACCACCCACGCCCATTTCGCCAACCGCATGTTCTGCCTGGTGCGCACCTCCAGCGAGGGCAAGCCGCAGGCCGGGATCAGCTTCCTGCTGCTCGACATGGCCAGCCCCGGCATCACCGTGAAGCCGATCCGCACGCTGGGCGGGGATCACGAGTTCAACCAGGTGTTTTTCGACGACGTGCGCGTGCCGCAGGCGAACCGGCTGGGCGCGGAGAACGAGGGCTGGTCGGTCGCCAAGCACCTCCTGACCTTCGAGCGCGGCGGCAAGTATGCGCCGCCGCTGCTCGAAAAGCTGGACAAGCTGCGCCGCAGCGACGGGCTGGACGCGGTGCTCAGCGCCCGCCTGACCCGCGAGGCGGTCAGCCTGCGCGCGCTCCAGGCGCTGGAAATGAAGGCGATGCGCGGCGCGGGTGGCAGCCCCGCGCTCTACGCCTCGGTGCTGAAAGTGCTGGGGACCGAGGCGATGCAGCGGCTCGATGTGCTGGCCTGCGAGATCGAGGGACCGGAAGGCTGGGCGAGGGGCGATGGCCAGACCCGCGCCGATCTGGCGGTCGCGGTGCCGCGTTACCTCAATGATCGCGCGGCCAGCATCTATGCCGGATCGAACGAAATCCAGCGCGACCTGATCTCGCGGCTGGTGCTGGGTTAGGCCCCAAGCCCCCACCCGAACCCCTCCCCGCCGGGGAGGGGCTTTGCAGAGGCAGGAAGGTTCAGGCCGCTGCCGCGTACCGCTCCAGCACCTGTGCTTCGCTGCCCAGCCCGGCCGCAATTGCCAGCACCCGCTTGAACCGCGCGCCGAGGCGCAGTTCCTCGGTCAGGCCCATCGCGCCGTGGAGCTGGACCGCGCCTTCACCAACCACGCGGGCGGCGTCGCGGACCGCCACGCAGGCAGCGGCGAGCGATACCGCGCTGTCGTTGTCCCCGCTGGCCAGCGTGGTGACCGCCTGTTCGGTCAGCGCCTGGGCCTGAAGGGCGGAGAGCTGCATGTCGGCCAGCCGGTGGCGCAGGGCCTGGAAGCTGGCGATGGGGGCGCCGAACTGGCGGCGCTGAGTGAGGTAGTCCGCCGTGTCGGCCAGCATCCGCTGCATCAGGCCGACCGCCTCGACGCAGCGTCCGGCCCGAACGAGGTCGAGCGGGGCCGCGCCGCTCGCCACCACTTCGGGCACCACGCCCGCGAAGTGGAGATCGGCTGCAAGGGTGCCATCATGCAGCGCGCGGTCCTCGCGGGTCAGGCCCGGTGCGGCCGCGCGGACCACGGCGAGGCTAGCGCCTGAAGCAATCACGTAGACATCGGCCCCGGCGGCGCCCGCGACCAGCCGCGCGGTGCCTTCCAGCCGCGTGCCGGCCACCAGTTCGGGCGCGCCCTGCGCCGTCGCGGCGCAGACCAGCGCCGCGCGGGCCGTGCCGCTGGCTAGATCGTCCAGCAGGGCGAAGTCCGGCGCGATTCCTCCCAGCGCGGCGCAGGCCGCCGCGTGGCTCAGCCAGTCGGCACCGGCCAGTGCCGGGCCGAGTTCGGCCATCACCAGCGCCACTTCCGCCGCTCCGCCGCCAAAGCCGCCCGCTGCTTCCGGCAGGGTCAGGGCGCCAAGGCCCAGCTGCGCGGTGAGCGCCTGCCAGTCCGGCTGCTCCACGTCGGCCAGCAAGCGCTGCACCGCATCCAGCAGCATCTGCTGCGCCTCGGTCAGTTCAAGGTCCAGCGAGGCCATGTCAGTTCACTCTCCGCTCGTATCCGGCCCAGAAGGGCTCACGCAATTCGCGCCGCAGGATCTTGCCCGAAGGATTGCGGGGCAAGACGTCGATAAAGTCGATTGACTTGGGGCATTTGAAGCCCGCAAGCCGCTCCTTCGCCCAGGCGATGATTTCCGCCGGATCGGGCTGGGTGCCGGGGGCGGGGACGACGATGGCCTTCACCGCCTCGCCCCACCTGGCATCCGGCACGCCGATCACCGCGACGTCGGCCACCTGCGGGTGGCCATAGATCACGCTTTCGACCTCGGCCGGATAGACGTTTTCCGCGCCGGTGATGATCATGTCCTTGATGCGGTCCTGGATGTAGAGATAGCCCTCTGCGTCCAGCATCCCGGCATCGCCGGTCTTGAGCCAGCCATCGTCCGACAGGACCGCGCGGGTTGCTTCCGGCAGCTGCCAGTAGCCGAGCAGGTTCGAGGGCGAGCGCACCTCCACCTCGCCGGTCTCGCCGGGGCCGAGCAGCTGCCCGTCCGTCCCGCGAATGCGCAGTTCCACCCCCGGCATCGCCTTGCCGGCAGAGGAGAGGAGGTGGCGGCGGGCGGGGTCGTGATCCTCGGGCGGCAGGGCGACGACGCCGCCCCAGGTCTCGGTCATGCCGTAGACCTGCATGAACTGGCAGCCCAGTCGCGCGATCCCGGCCTCCAGCAGCGGCACGGGAATGGGACTCGCGCCGTAGGAGAAATAGCCGAGGCTGGAGAAATCGGTGGTCGCCGCCTTCGGGTGCGCCAGCATGATCTGCAGCGCGGCGGGGACGAGGAACAGGCGGCGCAGGCCATGCGCCTCGATCGCTTCCAGCGTCGCGCCGGGATCGAATTCGCGGTGGATGATCATCTCTCCGCCCGATTGCAGGATCAGCAGCGCCTGGCCCGCCCCGGCGATATGGCCGAAGGGCATGGCGAGCAACGCCGTCTCGCCCGGATCGGAGCTGAGCCATTCAATGCCGGAATCCTTGATGACCTTGCGGTAGCGGGTGGCGTTGGCATGGCTCAACACCGCGCCCTTGGGCCGCCCGGTGGTGCCGGAGGTGTAAATCTGCAGCAGCGCCTGGTCGGCATCGACCTCAAGCGCGGGCGGGCTGCCGGGCGCATCGCCCAGCCAGGCATCGAACCCGGTCCAGCCGGGCTGTGCCACTTCGCCCTCGGTCTGGATCACGCGGGCGGTCAGGCCTTCGATCGCGGCGGCCTGATCGGCGAGTTCATGGTCCACGAACAGCAGGCCGGCAGTGCTGTCGGACAGGATATAGGCGATCTCGGGCGGGGCGAGCCGCCAGATCACCGGCACCAGCACCATGCCAGCCTTGGCCGCGCCAAGGATCAGCGCCACAGCCACGTCGGAATTCTTTCCGAGATAGGCGATCCGGTCCCCCGGCTGGCCTTCGCGCAGCAGGGCATGGGCGATCCGGTCGGTCAGCGCGTCGAACTGGGCATAGGTGGTGGTGCGGTCGCCATAGCGCAGGGCGATGGCTTGGCCGCGCTCACGCGCGTGTTCGCGGATCACTTCGCCGAAAGTGGGCGCAGGCAGGTTCTTCCAGTCCGGTTCCATGGCACGTCTCCCTGCACGCTAGGTGCCGCCAAGCGGCGCGGCGGCCTAGCTGGCGAGTGTGACAGGGTAGGGCGGGGCCGGGAAGTTGGGTGGGGACGCGCGCCGCCTCCGGGTTGCTTGCAAACGGCGCGGCCCCCACCCCAGTCCATCCCATGAGGGGACGGGCTGTTCGCAAGTGTTTCAGGCGGGCACGGGTGCCTCCGGGCGCACCTCGCGCCAGTCGTCCTGTTTGGCGACCATGCCTTCGAAAGTGAACAGATCGGCGTTGCGCCAGGTCTTCGCCGGCGGTTCGCTGTCTGCCTCCATCGCCTGCTGAAGCATGATCTTGCGGAATTCGACAATAGCCCGGTCGCTCGATCCCAGCTTGTCATGGCTGCGGTCCGCGATTGGCCCCATCGATTCCCACATCGCCATGTCCTGCGTGGGAATGCCGGTGATCCCGGTGAAATCCCCGGCCTTCATCTTCGCGCGGTCCTGCAGGTAATCGTTTTCGAGGTTGCGAACCTTGCGGTAGGTCACCGGGTCCACGTCCACCCCCGGCACGGCATCGCAGAAGCTGCGCCAGGCCTGGGCCGTGATGCCCTTGGTCTCGTGCCAGGCGATCCAGTAGAACATGCAGTTGGTATCATCGACCGGCACCAGCATCTGGTTGAGCCGATAGCGGTCGGTCGGGGGGATCATCACCGAAAACGGTGCGGCGAACAGGGTGGTGCGCACGTAGTCCTGGCTTTCGGGATTGTGGATCGGCTTGCGGATCGCGGCATAGCGGAAGCCGTAGGGGGTGCGCTCCACCTCCAGCCGGGGCGACTTGTCGGCAGAGGGGCGCAGCCAGGCGCTGTCGGTCGCGGTCGAGCTGCTGACATCCGGCGCGGTGGGCATGTTGGTGGAATGGAGGCTGCTGGAATGGGCCGAATCGATCGCCCCTTCCAGCACCTGCGCCCAGTTGCAGGCGCCGTGGATCTTCATGATCGCGATCTTGTCTGCCGGGGCCTTGGCCCAGACCGGCGGGTCGAACGGAGCGGGATTTTCGGGATCGCCCAGCCACGCCCAGACGAAGCCGCCCGCTTCCCGCACCGGATAGGCGCGGGTGCGCATGGTGTGCTGCAATTTCGCGTCCGCCGGTTCGGACGAGAGGTCGACCGCCTTGCCCTCCACGTCGAACTTCCAGCCGTGGTAAAGGCAGCGCAGCCCGCATTCCTCGTTGCGGCCATAGACCAGCGAGGCGCGGCGGTGGGGGCAGCGTTCATCCAGCACGCCGACGCGGCCTTGCGTGTCGCGGAACACCACCATGTCCTCGCCCAGCAGGCGGGCGCGGCGCGGGGTGCCGTCGGGCTCTGCCACTTCCTCGCTCATGCAGACCGGCAGCCAGTGGCGGCGCATGACCTTGCCCATCGGTGCATCGCCTTCGACGCGGCAGAGGAGATCGTTCTGGCGAGGGGTCATGGCAGCGGGACTCCGTGGTGATCTGCAATACTTCTAATGCGAAGTAATTTGCATCGCAAGCGCCCTGCGCTATGGTGCAGGCCGGGAGAGGCGGATGAGCGTGCGGCTGGCAGTGCTGGGATTGGGGCGCGGGGCGATGCTGACCGTGCCTGCCTTTGCTACGCATCCCGGCGTGGAGATCGTCGCGGGCTGCGATCCGCAAGCGGCGGCGCGGGCCGGGTTTGGCGGGCTGTGTTTCGATTCGGTCGAGACCCTGCTGGACTGGGGCGCGTTCGATGCCGTCTATGTCGCCTCTCCGCATGAATTCCACGCCGACCATGCCGTGATGGCCGCGCGCGCGGGCAAACACGTGCTGGTCGAAAAGCCGATGGCCGTCTCGCTGGCCCATGCGGCGGCGATGGTCCGCGCGGCGGAAGCGGCGGGGACCGTCCTGATGGTCGGGCCAAGCCACGGTTACGATCCGCCGGTCGAACTGGCTGCCAGCCTGATCGAGGGCGGTGAGGCCGGGCCGCTGCGCCTGATTCACGGCTTTGCCTTCACCGATTTCCTCTACCGCCCGCGCCGCGCGGCAGAGCTGGACACGGCACAGGGCGGGGGCGTGGTGTTCAGCCAGGCGACTCACCAGATCGACATGGCACGGCGCCTTGCGCTGAGCCCGGTCGCCTCGGTCAGCGCCTGGACCGGCGGCTGGGGCGGGCGCGGGAGCGAGGGCGCCTTTACCGCGCTGCTGACCTTCGCCAGCGGCGCTGCGGCCTCGCTCACCTATTCGGGCATGGCCCGGTATGACAGCGACGCCCTGGCCGGATGGGTGGGGGAACTGGGCGCGGTCAAGCCGCTGACTGCTCATGCGCGCACCCGCGCCGCGCTGGGCCGGGGCGACGAGGCAGGGGCCAAGGCCGCGCGGACCTTCGCCGCCGGCTGGCCTGAGGTGCCGCGCCCGAAGCACCATGAACATCTCGGCTCGCTGGTTGCGCTGTGCGAGCAGGCCGATCTGGAACTGACCCCCGACGGGGTGATCGTCCATAGTAACGACGGCGCGCGCGCCATGCCCGCGTCGCTGCCTCCAGTGCAGCGCTGGAACGTGGCCGAGGCCTTCGTCCGCGCGGTGGAGGGCGTCGCGCCGCCCCTGCTCGATGGCCGCTGGGGGCTGGAAACGCTCGCCGTGTGCCACGCGATCCTGCTCTCCGCGCGCGAGGGGCATGATGTCGCCCCCGCCGATCTCCTGACCGACCTTATCTGAAGGACCTGCCCTTGACCCGTCTGCCGCTTTCCCTTGCCTGCTGGAACTACGATCGCACCCAGGCGCTGGCCGATGGCACGGTGCGGCCCGACGGGATCGACCTCAACCTGCAGGTGCTGGAGGTGGAGGAAACCTTCTTCCGGATGCTGCGCCACCGGGAATTCGACGCGGCGGAAATGTCGCTGTCATCCTACTGCGTTTCCCTCTCGCGGCCCGATCCGACCTTCGTCGCGTTGCCCGTGTTCCCCAGCCGGATGTTCCGCCACGGCTGCATCTTCGTCTCGGCCAAGAGCGGAATCGAACGCCCGCAGGACCTGGTCGGCAAGCGGATTGGCGTGCCCGAGTACCAGATGACCGCGCCGGTCTGGATCAGGGGCGTGCTGGCCGACGAATACGGCGTCGATCCCGCCAGCGTCACTTATTACACCGGCGGCGAGGAGCAGACCGGGCGCGAGGAGAAGCTGAAGCTGGACCTGCCCGCGCAGTTCAGGGTCGTGCCGATCGGGCCGGACCAGACCCTGTCGCAGATGCTGGCCGATGGCGAGATCGACGCACTCCACACCGCGCGCATTCCCAGCACCTTCTATACCCGCCCCGATGACGTACGCCGCCTGTTCCCCGATTTCGTCGGCGTGGAGCAGGACTATTACCGCCGCACCGGCCTGTTCCCGATCATGCACGTGGTGGCGATGCGCCGCGATGTCTACGAGGCCAACCGCTGGGCCGCCCGCGCGCTGTACAAGGCCTTCGTCGAGGCCAAGGCACGGGTCGCGGAGGAACTGCTGGTCACCGCATCGCTCAAGACCATGCTGCCCTGGCAGGTCGCGGCGGTGGAGCAGGCGCGCGGCCTGCTGGGCGATGACTGGTGGCCTTATGGGCTGGAGCGCAACCGGGCGGTGCTGGACACTTTCCTGCGCTATCACCATGAGCAGGGCCTGTCGCCGCGCCGGTTGCAGCCTGAAGACCTGTTCGCGAAGGAATGCCTTGAAGAATTCCGCATCTGACCTGACCGCGCAGAGCCTGGGCTTTGCCGTCCGGCTGGCCCACCGCGCTTTCGATCGCGCGCTGCAGCGCCGCATCGCGCCCCACGGCATTTCCCCCAGCCAGTGGTACTGCCTGCGCGCGCTGTGGGAAGAGGATGGCCTGACCCAGCGCCAGCTCTCCCGCGCGACCGGGGTGGCCGAAAACACGATCACGGTCACCGTCGCATCGATGGTCCGCGACGGCCTGGTTACCCGCACCCGTTCCAGCGAGGACAAGCGGCGGCAGGTGATCGCGCTGACCGCGCGCGCGCGCGGCTTGCGCGTTGACCTGCTGCCGCTGGCGCAGCAGGTCAACGCGCTGGCCGGGACGGGGCTGGAACCTGGCGAACAGGCCCGCTTCCTTGCCGCGATCGCCAAGATGACCGCGAATCTGCTGGCCGATGAACCCGAGGGCGAGGGCGCCTGACCGCCGGGGCCAGCGCCCCGCGACCGGTGCGAAGAATCCGCATGGCGCCGCAGGGCGAGTCTTAGTATACTAAGCAATCGCGGCTTCGCCCCTTGTCCATTGCCATCGGCGCGACTTGGCTTAAGGCCGCGCGGGCGCTGGAAGGCGGCGCGAAAGGGTAAGGCAGTGGCAGAAAGTCAGTCCGGCGTGCGGCATCCGGCCGAATATTACACCGATCCGGAAAACAGCATCGGCTATCTCGCGCGGATCGTGTTCCGCTCGTTCTCGCGGTTGCTGGAGCGTGGTACGCTGACGCACAATGTCTCCGCCGGCCAGTGGCGGTTCCTGCGCCAGCTGTGGCGCGAGGACGGGATCACCCAGCGCGAACTCAGCGAACGGGTGGGAATGCGCGAGCCGACCACGGTAGTGGCGGTCAAGGGGCTGGAAAAGGCGGGTCTGATCACCCGCAGCAAGACTGCTGACGATCGCCGCAAGACCTTCATCCACCTCACGCCCCACGGCCGCGATCTCGAACTGGTGCTGGCGCCCTTCAATGCCGAGATCCACGAGATCGCGACGCGCGGAATGACCGAGGAGGAGGTGGAGACCATGCAGGTGCTGATGCGCCGGGTGATCGCCAACCTGGCGGAAGAAAACGCCAAGTTGGAACTGGAAAGCGACCTCCAGGCCTGACGCTCTGCTTGCCCGTCCCGAGCGGAAAGGTTAGCCTTCTAATCATTTCCACGGGAATCGGGGGGCAAGGTGACCAGAATCGCAGTTCTTGCAGGCAGCACGCGCGAGGGTTCGTGGAACCGGGCGCTGGCCGCCGTTGCGGCGCGGGCGCTGGAAGCGCGCGGGGCAGAGGTCACGACGCTCGACCTCGCCGCATATGACCTCCCGCTCTATTCCGCCGCGCTGGAGGCGAACGCCTTTCCGGCGCACGCGCTGCGGCTCAAGCAGGTGCTGAGCCAGCAGGCGGGGCTGCTGGTGGTGACGCCGGAATACAACGGCTCGATCCCGCCGCTGCTCAAGAACGCGATCGACTGGGCCTCGCGCCCCACCGATGGCGAGGCGATGCTGGCGCTGAGCGCCTATCGCGGCAAGGCGGCGGCGGTTATGGGCGCTTCGCTCAGCCCGTTCGGCGGGATGCGCGCCGTGACGCACCTGCGCCAGATCCTCTCCACCGTGCAGATGCTGGTGATCCCCGAACAGGTCCAGCTGCCCGCCGCGCACCTGGCCTTCGACGAACAGGGCGCGCTGAAAGACGCCATGGTCGCAGGTCTGGTGGACCTGACCGCTGCCAGCCTGGTGCGCGTTGCCACCGCCCTTGCGCCACCCGGCTCCTGACGATACTTAGCTTTCTATCTATATCGGACGGCGGACAAACGCCGCAAGGACAGGAGAGACGACGATGGACCCCAACGGGCTTGAAGGGCTGGACGCGACATTCATCGGGCGCACATCGCCCACCGCGCCGCGCATCCAGGCGGGCGGGCATCCGTGCCAGGGCATCTACTATACCCAGGCCGGCAAGCGCCCCAAGGTCGCGATCATCGCCACGCACTATAACGTCGACTTTTCCGAGCATTACATCGCGCCCTATTTCGCCCGCGCGGGCTTCGGCTTCCTGGGGTGGAACACCCGCTACCGGGGGTTCGAAGACACGTTCATGCTGGAACACGCAGTGCTCGACATCGGGGTGGGCGTGCGCTGGCTGAAAGAAGAGGCCGGAGTGGAGGCCGTGGTGATCCTGGGCAATTCGGGCGGCGGCTCGCTGATGGGCGCCTATCAGGCCGAAGCCATCGCGCCCACGCTGACCGATCGGCTGCCTTCCGTCGGGCAGGACGCGCTCGCCCGGATCATCAAGGGCGATCTCTACATCTCGTTCAACGCGCACCAGGGCCGCCCCGAAGTGCTGACCGACTGGATGGACGCCTCGGTGCTGGACGAGAACGATCCGGTGGCGACCGACCCCGCGCTCGATCCGTTCAACCCGGATAACGGCCCGCCCTATTCGGCAGAATTCGTCACCCGCTACCGCGCCGCGCAGCGCGCGCGCAACCAGCGCATCACCGACTGGGCTAAGGCGGAACTGGCGCGGCTCAACGCGGCGGGCATTCCCGACCGGATCTTCCCGATGTTCCGCTGCTGGGGCGATATCCGCTGCGTCGATCCCGCGCTTGATCCGTCGGAGCGCAAGCCCAACTGGTGCTATCGCGGCGACCCGGCGATTGCCAACCGCACCCCCAGCATCGGCCGCGCCAACACGCTCAAGACCTGGCTCAACATGTGGAGCCTCGAAACCTCGCCGTGCCAGGGCAAACCGCACCTCGCCAAGCATGATACCCCGGCGCTGGTGGTGCAGGGCACGGCCGATACCGGCGTGTTCCCCAGCGATGCGCGCAAGATCTTCGATTTCCTTGGCACCAGCGACAAGAAGCTCGAACTGATCACCGGAGCGCACTATTTCGAGGATTCGATTGCCGAGCGGCAGAACGCCGCCGACCTCGTCACGGCGTGGATCCGGGAGAAGCTGTAATGGAAGAAGGCGCCGCACAGATCATCGAGGCCCTGCGCGGCGCCGGGCTGATTGGAGGCGAGACGCCTGAGCTGGTGCCGCTGACCGGCGGCGTTTCGTGCGACGTGTGGAGGGTGGAAACGCCTTCCGGCCCAGTGGTGGTCAAGCGCCCGCTGCCGCAGCTGCGCGTGGCGGCGCTGTGGGAGGCCCCGGTCGAACGTGGCACCAGCGAAGTGCGCTGGCTGCGGCGCGCACGCGGCGTCGCCCCTTCGCTCGCGCCCGAAGTGCTGGCCGACTTTCCCGATCTGCACACCTTCGTCCTGCGCTTCCTGCCCGGCTGCCCGGTGTGGAAGGACGAACTGATCGCGGGCCGCGTCGATCCGGCGTTCGCGGCGGCAGTGGGCAGCGGGATCGCCCGGGTCCATGCCGCAACCGCCTTCAATCGGGGCGACGCCGCCGCCTTCCCGAACGAGGCGATGTTCCACGCGCTGCGGCTCGATCCGTTCTTCCTCCATGTCGCGCGGCAGGACGCGGAACTGGCCCCGGCGCTGCAGGCGCTGGCCGGGCAGTTCCATGACCACGGAATCGCGGTGGTGCACGGCGATGTCAGCCCCAAGAACATCCTTGTCGCGGCCGACGGGCCGGTGTTCCTCGATGCCGAATGCGCGACATGGGGCGATCCCGCCTTCGACCTGGCCTTCTGCACCGCGCACCTGTTGCTGAAAGCCGTCTGGCTGGACCGCGAAGTGCTGCGCGACGCCGCCGCCGCGATGGTGGCCGCCTATGCGGCAGGGATCGACTGGGAACCGCCCGCCGACTTCCTCGCCCGCGCCGGATCTTATTGTGCCGGCCTGCTGCTCGCCCGGATCGAGGGCAAGTCGCCCGCACCCTATCTCATCGCTCAAACCCACAAGACCACCGTGCGACATCAGGCGCGCGCCCTGCTGCTGCGCCCGCGGCCGCTGGATGCGCTGGTGGCGCAATGGCAAAGGACCCTTTGATGACTGCGCGTATCGTCTCCGTCACCGGCCGCCAGATCTGGGATTCGCGCGGGCGGCCCACTGTGGAGGCCGAGGTCGTGCTGCAAGGCGGCGCGATTGGCCGTGCGATCGCTCCAGCCGGGGCCTCGCGCGGGGCCCATGAAGCCATCGACCTGCGCGATGGCGGTGAGGCCTTCGGCGGGTTCGGCGTGAACAAGGCGGTCTCCGGCATCGGGCGGGAAATCGCGCCCGCGCTGATCGGCCTGGACGCGCGTGAGCAGGCCGCTATCGACCGGGTGCTGTGCGACCTTGACGGCACGCCCAACAAGGCGCGGCTGGGGGCGAACGCGGTGGTCGCGGTCTCGCTCGCCGTGTTGCACGCCGCCGCCGACCACGCGCGCGAACCGGTCTGGCGCTGGCTGGCGGGAGGGGCGAAAGTGCGCCTGCCGCTGCCTGAAATCCAGATCTTCGGCGGCGGCGCCCATGCCGGGCGGCGCACCGACGTGCAGGACTTCATGGTGATGTGCCCGAACGCGGGAACCTTCCGCCGCGCGCTGGAAATCACCGCCGATGTCTACCGCGCGGCGGGCCGCCTGATGGAAGCACGCGGGCCGCTGTCGGGCGTGGCGGACGAAGGCGGCTGGTGGCCGGACTTCGCTTCCAACGAGGATGCGCTGGACGTCCTGACCAGGGCCATCGAGGCGAGCGGCCACCGTGCGGGCGAAGACGTGTGGATCTCGCTCGACATCGCCGCCAATGAACTGGGCGATGCCGATGGCTATACGCTGGCGCTCGATGACCGGCGGCTGTCTGGCGAGGAAATGGCGGCACGGATCGTGGAGTGGTGCAATCGCTATCCGATCCTCTCGATTGAAGACCCCGCTGGGCAGGACGACTGGGAAAGCGTGGCGCGGGTTACCGCCGCCATCGGGGGCCGCGTTCAGATCATCGGCGATGACGTGCTCGTTACCAATGCCGCGCGGGTGGAACGGGCTGCGGCGGGCAAGGTGGTCAACGCGGCGCTGATCAAGGTCAACCAGGTGGGGACCGTGACCGAGGCCAAGGCCGCGCTCGATGCCGCTGTGGCACAGGGCTGGGGGGCGATCGTCTCCGCGCGCTCGGGTGAGAGCGAGGATGTCGCCATCGCCCATCTTTCGACCGGCTGGGACGCCGGGCAACTGAAGGTCGGCAGCTTCACCCGCTCCGAACGCATGTCCAAGTGGAACGAGGTGCTGCGGATCGAGGAAGCGATGGGGGCGGACGCCGTCTATGCCGGGGCCTCGGCCTTTGCCGCGCCGATCCGGGAGGCGCTGGCATGATCGTGCTCCATGCCCGCCCCAGCCCGGGGTTCCGCGCCGCGGTCGATGCCATTTTCGGCCAGGACGTGGTGGTTCATGTCGACGAGGCCGCGCCGCTGGACGGCGTGGCGGGTGAGATCACCGCGCTGCTTCACGTGCTGACGCCGGTGACGCCGGAATTCATTGCCTCGGCGCCCAAATTGAAGCTGATCCAGAAGCTGGGGGTGGGGGTCAACACGATCGCGCTCGACGCCGCGCGGACCCATGGCGTGGCGGTGTGCAACATGCCGGGGACCAACAGCCAGGCCGTCGCCGAAATGGCGCTGTCGCTGATGATGGCCGTGCTGCGCCGCACCTGCTTTTTCGACGCGCGCACCCGCGCGGGCAAGGGCTGGAGCGCGGACCCGTCCGAACTCGACGCCGTGGGCGAGGTGGCGGGGCGCACGGTCGGCCTGGTCGGGATCGGCAATTCGGCGCAGCGGCTGGCCCCGGTCCTGGCGGCGCTCGGGGCAAGGGTGGTCTACACCGCGCGTTCGCCGCGCGACCTGCCTTATGAATACCTGCCGCTGGATGAACTGCTGGCGCAAAGTGACGTGGTTTCGCTCCACATCCCGCTGACCGAGGAAACACGCGCCTCCATCGACCCGCTGGCGATGAAGCCGGGCGCCATTCTGGTCAACACCGCGCGCGGCGAACTGGTGGACGAGGCGCGGCTGGTTCAGGCGCTGAGCAGCGGCCACCTGCGCGGCGCGGGGCTGGACGTGTTTGCGGCGGAACCGGTGCCGGCGGACAATCCGCTGCTCGCCCTGCCAAGCGTCGTGCTGGCCCCGCATATCGCCTGGCTGACTCCCGAAACGCTGGTCCGCAGCCTTGATGTCGCGCACGAAAACTGCCGCCGCCTGAATGCTGGCGAGCCGCTGCTGCATCAGGTGGTGTGATGGGCCTGCCGATTGTCCTGATCACCGGTCAGCTGCTCACCGATGCGGTGTGGCAGCCGCTGCTCGATGGCTGGCCTGACCGCGAGGTGATCGTCGCCGACAACCGCAGCGACGATACGATTGCCGGCATCGCCACGCGGCTGCTGGAGAACGCCCCGCCGCGCTTCGTCCTGATCGGCCACGCGATGGGCGGCTTCGTCGCTTTCGAGGTCATGCGCCGCGCGCCGGAGCGGGTGGCGAAGCTGGTGCTGATCGCTACCCTCGCATCCGCCGATGGCCCGGCCCAGACCGCGCGGCGGCAGGGCTACATCGATCTCGTCGAGGCGGGCAAATTCGACCAGGTGGTGGAGGAACGGATTCCGATCCTGTTTCCCGAATCGCGGCGCAGTGACGAACGCCTGCTTGGGCTAGCCCGCGAGATGGCAGCAGACACGGGGGCCGAAGTGTTCCTCGCCCAGCAGCGCGCGATCATGGCCCGCGAGGACAGCCGCCCCCGCCTGGGTGAAATCGATGTGCCGACGCTGGTGGTGTGGGGGGCGGAAGACGGCATCACCAGCCGCGCCCATCAGGACGATATAGTCAGTCTTATTGACGGTTCTCGGCTGGCCGTGATTCCCGGTGCCGGACACCTTGTCACGATCGAGGCGCCCGAGGTTGTGGTGCCCCTTCTGGACGCGTTCCTCGACGCTTGAGAGCCTCTAGGTGCCGTCAGGTGCCTTTGAGAGCCTTTTTGAAAACCAGCTTCCGTTCGTGTCGAGCTTGTCGAGACACGTTCGCGCAGACGTGTCTCGACAAGCTCGACACGAACGGAGGTATGGCATCATTTCAGCACTTTAGCGCAGCCTTGCCCGGGCCAGCGCGGTCCCGTCGACCATCGCCTTGAGCTTGGCCTGCGCCAGCTCGCGGCTGTGGTACTTCATCCCGCAGTCGGGCGCGATCCAAAGCCGCTTCGCATCGACATGGCGCAAGGCCTGCTCGATCCGGGAGGCCACCACCTCGGGCGTTTCAACTTCCGGCGTCGACAGATCGAGCACGCCGTACATGATGGTCTTGCTGGGCAATTCCTCCAGGATCGACGGGTCTAGCCCCGGCTGCGCCGCCTCGATCGAGATCACGTCGATCCTTGAGGCGTCGAGTTCGGCGAGGAAGTCATAGGCCTTGGGCTTGGTGCTCCCCGCGCCCTGATGGACCAGTGCATAGCCAAAGCAGATGTGCAGCGCCGTGCATCCCTCCACTCCGTCCAGCGCGCGGTCGATGGCCTCAAGCGCATAGTCCTGCGCGGCGTCGGCGCGGGCCTGGAGATAGGGTTCGTCGAGCTGGACCACGTCCACCCCGGCGGCGAAAAGGTCGCGGATTTCGGCATTTACCGCATCGGCATAGTCCATCGCCAGCGCCCGGTCGTCCGGGTAATAGCCGTTCTCGGCCTGCTGGGTCATGGTGAAGGGGCCGGGCAGGGTCAGCTTGACCGGGCGCGTGGAATGGCGCCGAAGGAAGGCCGCGTCCTGCGCCTCGATTGGCCCCAGGCGGCGGATCGGGCCGGACACCAGCGGCACCGGATTGGCGTTGCCGGTGCGGTCGATCGCGGTGCCGTGGCGTTCGGGATCGATGCCGGAAAGCGCGGTGGCGAGCCGGTTGGAATAGCTTTCGCGGCGCATCTCGCCATCGCCGACGATGTCGATCCCCAGCTCTTCCTGATCGCGGATCGCCATCAGCGTCGCGGCTTCCTGCGCGTCGGCCAGCCAGGCCGCGGGCACGCGCCACAGCGTCTCTGCCCGCACGCGCGGGGGCAGGCTGGCCTTCAGCCGCTCACGGTCGATCAGCCAGTCCGGTTGCGGGTAGCTTCCGACGATGGTCGTCGGCAGAAGAGGCAGCTGGAGCAAGGCGGATTCCCCTGTAGACTGGGCTGTAAAATGGGCTGGCCAAGGGATTGCTTAGTATTCTATCCAATTCAAGAACAAACTGACGCGGGAGAGTAGAATGATCGATCTGGACGCCATCCGAACGCTTGCCGACATTCCTGCCGCACAGGCGCGGCGGCAGGGTGAGGCCGTGGCGATCAAGTTCGGGGATCGCGAAACGACCTTCGCCGCGCTCGATGCCCAGACCAACCGGGTGGCCAATGCCCTCGCAGCGCACGGGGTGCATCCGGGGGACCGGGTTTCCGTGCTGGCCAAGAACCACGACGCCTGGTTCCCGCTGTTCTTCGGCACGGCCCGCGCCCGCGCCTGTTTCGCGCCGATCAACTGCCGGCTGGCGGCGGGCGAGATCGCCTTCATCCTTGAGGATGCCGCCCCCCGGGTCTTGTTCGTGAGCGACGACTTCTTCCCCCTGGCACAGGATGCCGTGGCAGGCCTCGCACATCCGCCCCACCTGGTTGCCCTGTGCGGTGCGCATCCCGCGTTCGAGCCGCTCGACAGCTGGCTGGGCCATGCGGCTGAAACGCCGCCCGCCGATCCGCCGCAGCTGAGCGACCATGTGCTCCAGCTCTACACCAGCGGCACCACCGGCCGGCCCAAGGGTGTGGTGCTGGACAACACCAATTACCGCAGCTTCCTCGAGATGGCCTCGGCGGTCGATGGCTTCGCCTATGGCGAGGGCGAGACCGTGATGATCGTCATGCCGCTGTTCCATGTGGCGGGCACGAACGTGAGCTTTTCCGGCCTTGCGCAAGGCGCGCGGCTGGTGGTGGTGAAGGATTTCGTGCCGGCCGATGCGATCCGGATGGTCGAGGCGGAACGCGTCGCCCACTCGTTCCTGGCGCCGGCGATGATCCAGATGATGTTGCAGGATCCAGCTTCGACGGGCGCCGACTTTTCCAGCCTGCTGACGATTGCCTATGGCGCTTCGCCGATTGCCGAGGACGTGCTGCGCCGTGCCCGCGCGACTTTCGGCTGCGGCTTCGTCCAGTTTTACGGGATGACGGAATCGACCGGTGGCGGAACCTATCTCTCGCCCCGGGCGCACGATCTGCCCGGCAAGCTGACCTCCTGCGGCGAGCCGTGGCCCGCGACCGAACTGGCGATCCTCGACGCGGAAGGGCGCGAACTGGGCGATGGCGAGATCGGCGAGATCGCGATCCGTGGCGGCACGGTGATGCGCGAATACTGGAACCGCCCGGACGCCACGGCGGAGACCGTGGCCGGGGGGTGGCTCCACACCGGCGATGTCGGCTACCGCGATGCGGACGGGTTCTATTTCGTCCATGACCGGATCAAGGACATGATCGTCTCGGGCGGGGAGAACGTCTACCCGGCTGAGGTCGAGAGCGCGATCATGGGTTGCCCCGGCGTTGCCGATGTCGCGGTGATCGGCGTGCCGGATGACAAGTGGGGGGAGGCGGTGAAGGCGCTGGTCGTGCCCGCGCCGGGTGAGCAGCCCGATCCCGCCGGAATCATCGCCTGGGCGCGGGACCGGATCGCCCATTTCAAGGCGCCCAAGAGCGTGGATTTCATCGCGGTCCTGCCGCGCAACCCGTCGGGCAAGGTGCTTCGGCGCGAACTGCGCGCGCCCTATTGGGAAGGCCGCGACCGGGCAGTCTGACGCCCATCGCGGAAAGCGAATGGCCCGGCAAGGCAGCCGGGCCATCCTGTTGCTGCGGGCGAGGGAGAGCGGGAGGAGTTGCCCCGCCCGCTCCCGGTCTCAGTGCGCGGCGGCGAGCAGCATGCCCTCGGCCTTGCTGCCATCGGCGCGGCGCGGTTCGTGGGCGACATCCTTGGGCTTGAAGCCCTCGGGCGGCAGGTTCCAGCACGCGAATTCCAGGCAGATGCCGTCCGGATCGAAGAAATACATCGAACGCACATAGACATCGTCAGTGACGGTCGGCGAATTCTGGGTGGGCGAATTGTCGTGGTTGGAAATCCCTGCCACTTCGATGCCCTTGGCCTTCAGACGCTCGAAATATTCCTCGAACTTGTCGGCGGGCACGGTGAAGGCGATGTGGTTCATCGAACCGTGCGCCGACTTGAAGCTGCCGCGCGAGGGCAGGGCAGTGGGAGCGGCGATCCCCGGCGCGGCTTCCGGCGCATCGGCGAACCAGAAGAAGGCCAGGCTGTTGCCGCCGCCCATGTCGAAGAAGAAGTGCTGGCTGGTGCCATCGGGCAGGTCGAGCGTCTTGATCAGCGGCATGCCCAGCACGTCACGGTAGAATTCCACCGTCTTGGCCATATCCTTGCAGACGAGCGCCAGATGGTGGACGCCCTGGATTTCGAATTCCTTCTCGGTCGCGGTCATGGTCAGTCTCCTTGGGGCAGGAATGCGGGGTATCAGGCGGAAGTCACGCTGGGACGGGCCTGCATGGCGGCGAACCAGCGCTGGACATTGGCATTGGCGGGATCGAGCGGCTGTCCGACCGCGGCCCCGAATTCAAGGAAGGCGTAAAGCAGGATGTCGGCCAGAGTGATCCGCTCCCCGGCGATGAAGCTCTTGCCCTCGAGCAGCGGATCGAGCCACTTGAGCCCGTCCTGCGCCACGGCCTTCAGTCCGGCGGCAGCTTCCGGCAGGCAGCGCATCCGCGGCTCGAACAGGGGCAGGCCCTCGGCCCAGCGGAACCCGTTGGTCAGCGGTTCGCAGATCTTGAGGTCGACCCGGCGGGTCCACATCCGGGTCTTGGCGCGCTCGTCCGCCGTGGTGCCGACCAGCGGCGGTTCGGGATAAAGCTCGTCCAGGTATTCGCAGATCGCGGTGATCTCGGTCAGGACCGAGCCGTCATCCAGTTCCAGCGCCGGGGTCTGCCCCGCCGGGTTGACCTGGCTGGCATAGGGCTCACGGCGGTTCTCGCCGCCGCGCAGGTCAACCTCGACCTCGGGCAGGGTGATCCCCTTCTCCGCCATGAACAGTTTCACGACGCGCGGGTTCGGGCCGGCGCTGGTGTAGAACTTCATCGCAATCCTCTCTTGCTCTAAATACCGCAATCCAACATTATCGTCAAACAAGTTGACGCATTTGCCTAGCTGCCGGCCGGACGCGGCGCGCTGAGGAAGTCGGCGGCGCGGAAGCCTTCGGGGGCGGCCACCTCGACAATCGGATCCTCGCGCGCATCGTATTCCATCCGCAGCGCGCGGGTGATCACTGCGTGCATGTCGTAGAGGCAGGTTATGTAGGTGAACTCGAAGATCTGCTCGTCGTTCCAGAAGGTGCGCAGCTTGTCGAACACCTGCAGCGGCACCCGGCCGTTCTGGGCGCTGAGGCAGTCGGTGTAGGCGAGGACGGCGCGTTCCTGTTCGTTGTAGCAATCGGCCACGGCCCAGTAGGCGATCGAGGCGATCTTCTCCTCGCTCACGCCGAGGCCGCGCAGCGACTTGCAGTGCTGCGAGAACACGAACTGGCTGCCCTTGACCCAGCCGGCGCGGGTCTGGCCCAGTTCGCGCAGGACCGGGTCGATCTTGCGCGCGGGGTGGCGATAGACCGCGAAGCCATCGACCGCGTGCTTGAAGATGTCGGGGGCGAGGGCGAAGACGGTCCACCAGTCGCCCGGGGTGCCGGTGGCGGTGCCGGGTTCGGCCACGGGATCGCGGTCGCCGAACAGGCGCTTGTAATAGGCCAGGACGGTTTCGTCGGTGGCTTCGTCTTTGGAAACCTGGCGCAGGACGGGCATGGTGTGGCTCCTCAGCTGTTCGCGAATTTGCGGAAAGTGGCAACGTGGGCGGAATCGAAGTACTCGTCCAGCCGCGTGATCAGGCCGTTCTCGACCCGGCAGACGATTGCGCAGGGCAGGCGCACCGCCTCGCCGTCGTGCTTGCGCCTGCCGGTCAGGGTGTGCTGCTGGACGAAGCCGCCGGGGAACACGTTGAGCCGCCGGTCGGCATATTTGCGGTCGGTGATGCGCGCGACCATGCCGGTCAGGACCTGGGCGGTCTGGTCGGGTGTGCCGACCAGTTCGTCGGTGTTGTGCCAGATTTCCGCATCGGGGGCGAAGCTGGCGTGCATGGCGGCGATGTCGCCCGCTTCGATCGCATCGAAGAAGCGGGTGGCGAGATCGCGGATCGACTGGTCTTCGGCGCTCATTCGGCAAGCTCCCGGTTGAGGTGGCGGGTCATGGCGAACTGGGTCGCCGCAGCGGCGAGGGCGAAGGGAATGATCCCCATCAGGCCCCAGCGCAGGCTGTCGTCGCCCAGCGCGGGGCGCAGGAAGTCGCTCAGCATGCCCACGAACAGCGGCCCCAGGCCCAGTCCGACGATGTTGTACATCAGCAGCAGGATGGCAGAGGCGGTCGCGCGCGAACGGGGCGGGGTGAGGTTCTGGACCAGTGCCAGCCCCGGCGCGATGTAGACCGTGCAGGCGGTCAGCGGCAGCAGCATGACCGCCAGCGAGGCCTCCCATCCCTGCATCAGCAGCGCGGCGGCGAGGCCCGGCGCGATCAGCAGCGAGGCAATGCCCGGAACATAGCCATAGGCACGCCGGTCGCTCTGTGCGATCCGGCTGACCAGCCAGCCGCTGCCCAGGATTCCGATGCCGAAAGTGATGCCGGCGGCGGGTCCGAACCACTGGCCCATGGCGGGAAGCGACATCCCCTGCGAGCGCATCAGGAAGGCCGGAACCCAGTTGAGAATGCCGTAGCTGACAAAGGCCGAGAGGCCGTTGCCCAGCAGGACCAGCCGCAGCGAAGGGCTGCGCAGGAACAGCGCCAGGGTATCGCGCAGCGGCACGGGCTCTTCGCTGGCGCCGGCAGCATCCATCTGCCCGCGCGGCGGTTCCCTGACCGCCCAGATCAGCAGGGGGGCAATCGCTACCCCGACCAGGCCCATGACCAGGAAGGCCCCGCGCCAGCCGATGTTGGCCGCCGCCCAGGCGCCGAAGGCGGCCCCCACGAAGACTCCGAACGGCCCGTTCAGCTGGTAGATCGCGACGGCGAGAGGGCGGCGGTGCGGCGGGAACAGGTCGGATACCAGCGACAGCGATGGCGCCGTTCCGCCCGCCTCGCCCGCGCCCACGCCAAAGCGGACCAGTGCAAGCTGGGTAAAGCTCGAAACCTTGCCGGTCAGCGCGGTGAACGCGCTCCACACCAGGCACGACAGGGCGATCAGCCTGACCCGGTTCCAGCGATCGGCCAGGATCGCCACCGGCACGCCCATCCCGGCGTAGAACAGCGCAAAGGCCAGTCCCGTCAGCAGGCCGAACTGGGTATCGCTGAGGCCCATTTCGGCCCGGATCGGTTCGACCAGCACCGACAGCAGCTGGCGGTCGACGAAGTTGATCGTGCCGACCACGAACAGCATGGTCAGCGCAAGCGAGCGCTGGAGGGCAAGGCCCTGCGCGGCGCGCGGAAGGGCGGCGGCCTCGGTCATCTGGGGTGCCTGTGGCAGCGAAGGGCAGGCGGCGGGGAGCAGGTCATTGCCGAATGCTCCCCGCCGCGCCCTTCATGGCATCAGAACTTCGCGCCGACGGTCATCCCGAAGGTGCGGGGCGGGCCGTAGAAGCGCTGAATGAAGAACTGCGCGGTCGGCGTCAGGGCCGAGACCCAGGTGTGGTTGGTCAGGTTCTTGCCCCAGATCATCGCCCGGAAACGACCGTCCGCGCTTTCCCAGCCCAGCGAGCCGTCAACCAGCGCGAAATCGCCGGTCTTGCCCGCCGCGTCGTTGAGCACGGTCGAATACCAGGCGCTGCGATAGAGCATCGAGACGCGCGCGGTGATGTCGCCCGCCTGGCCCAGCGGCACGGTATATTCGGCGCCGACCTGCGCGGTCCACTTGGGTGCGCGCACCAGCTTGAGGTGGGTGAAGTCCTCGTCCACCAGATAGGTGCCGTTGACCAGCTTGGTCACGCTGCCGCAGGTCGAGGTGGGGACCGTCGTCGAGGCAGAGGGACCGTTGAGGTCGGTGCAGAAGTCGGTGTACTTGCTGTCCAGGTAACCGATGTTGGCATTGAGCCGCAGGTTGTCGGTCGCCTTGAGCGAGGCTTCGAACTCGATCCCCTTGGTGGTCGCCGCGCCGACGTTGATCTGCGCGGTTTCCTGGCCCGAGGCGACGGCCGGGTTCGGAATGAACACGCCGAATTCAAGCCCCTTGAACTTGGTAACGAAGCCGGTGAGGTTCAGGCGGAGCTTCCCGTCGAGGAAATCGCCCTTCATGCCGGCCTCGAACAGTTCCGAGGTATTGTCGTCGGTCGGCCCGGCGGTGACCATGCTGGCCGAGCGCGCGCCATAGCCGCCGCCCTTGTAGCCCTGGCTCCACCCGGCATAGACCATCAGGTCTTCGTTGACCTTGTAGTCGACCCCGGCCTTGAAGGTGGCGCGGCTGCGCGAGTAGCTGTCCTTGAAGGCCTTGCCCGCGGCGAAGTTGGTGTTGGCCAGGTTCTCCATGAAATCCAGCGGCTTGACCACGCTGCGCGAACTGAAGAACGCCGGCGACAGCAGGGTGCCGGTGGGATCGCGGAAATAGTTCTTTTCCTCCCACGACTGGCGCACGCCCAGGGTGACGTTGAGCTTGTCCGTCAGGCCGAAGATCCCTTGCGCGAACAGGGCCTTGGCCGTGTTGTCCTGGGTCACGAAGTCCTGGCTGCCGAACTGCAGCGACGGGGCCAGCAGCACCGGCAGCGTCGGGAAGGCCTGGGTCATCTCGAAGCTCTGCTTCATGTAGTAGCCGCCGACGACCAGGTTCACCCGCGACAGCGCGCCGTCCATCTCCGAGAAGTTGGTCGCCAGGCGCAGTTCCTGGCTGAACTGGCGGTGCGACTGGAGGCGGAAGGTCGGGAAGAAGAAGATTTCCGATCCGTCGAAATCGCTGTCGTTGAAATCGTCGGTCTTGATGTAGCCGGTGATCGAGGTGAGGTTAACCGCGCCCATGTCGGCCTTGACCGTGCCGATCAGGCCGTACTGGTCGGTGTCATGGTTGGCCGGGAAGTCGCGGCCGATGGTGAAGGCGCCGTCGTTCGGTTCCTCGAAGCGGAACACGATATAGTGCAGCTTGGTCCGGTCGGGCGCAGAATCGCCGCCCGGCGCGCTGGAGCGATCGTTGAGCCACCAGCCCTTGATGTTGACCGACAGGTTCTCGCTCGGCGTGAACAGCAGGGTGCCGCGCACCGAGAAGCGGTCCTGGCCGCCGACGCGCTGGCCGTTGTAGCGATTGCGGAAATAGCCGCCGAGCGATTCCTGCCCCGCCACCACGCGCAGCGCCAGCTGGTCCTGGATCAGCGGCACGTCGATCGCGACCCGCGCGTCGAGCCGGCCGTAGTTGCCGGCCGTGGCCTGGGCCTCGACGCCGAAGCTGCCCGAAGGGTTCTTGGAATAGGTGGCGATACCGCCGGCCAGCGAGTTCTTGCCGAACGAGGTGCCCTGCGGCCCGCGCAGCACTTCGACCCGCTCCATGTCGAAGGTGTCGAGCATGGTGGCGACCGGGCGGGTGACATAGACGCCGTCGATGGACACGCCGACCGGGCTTTCCTCGGTCGATTCGATGCCCTGCGCGCCCAGCCCGCGAATGTAGATCGCCGCCGAGTTCGAGAAGGTCGCGACCGGCTGGATCGAAACGTTGGGCGTGGTCGGCGCAAGGTCGGTCAGGTCGCGCGCGGCGCTCTTGATCAGGGTGCGTTCGTCGAAGGCGGAGATTGCCTGCGGCACGTCCTGGAGCGTCTCTTCCTTGAAGCGTGCGGTGACGACGATTTCGCCGTCATCGACCCGCGTTCCGGCCCCCGCGTCGGTCGCCTGAGCCAGGGCCGGCTGTGCCACGACGAGCACCGCAATGGCGGCGGCACCGGATAGCAGCTTGTGATTCAATGCCTTCATAGTCACCCTCCCACGAATATTTGTTCTGCCAATCTGGCAGTTTCAGCAATGAAATTGCAAAAACTGTCAAATGCGTTGATGCTTAGTATACTATGGTTTGGACCCTGTCCAGACCAACAAAGGTGGAGAAATCGCGATGTTGAACAAGGCTGATCCGGCGCCCGTCCCGTTGCGCAGCAGGATCCTGTGCACGGTGGAATTCGAAGTGGCCGGGGGGCTGATCGGGATCGGGCCCTCTCCGTTCGGGGACCAGCGCCTGGGCTATGTCACTGGTGGGCGGTTCCGGGGCGAGCGGCTGCAGGGAACGGTCCTGCCGGGCGGCGGCAACTGGTCGCGCAGCGGGCGGCTGGGCCAGGGCGCGGCGGTGGGCACATTCGATGCCCGCGCGGTGTGGAAAACCGATGCGGGCGCGCTGATCTACGTCACCTATGGCGGGCGCAGCGTGATCCCGGACGAGGTTCGCGCCCAATTTGCCGATCCGGCCGCGCCGCCGGTCGACCCTTCGCGCTATTACCTGCGGATCGCCCCGGTGTTCGAGACGGCCAGCCCGGAACTGGCCTGGCTGAACGGAGTGCTGGCGATCGGGGTGGGCGAGCGGACCGACTTTGGCGTACGCCACGTGGTGCACGAAATACTCTAACGGCGGCACAAAGGCACCAAGCGGCACCAAGCGGCACCAAGCGGCACCTGGCGCGGTCCGAAATCTGCGGGACCGACCCTCGACCCGAATTACCTGGTCAGTTTGCTTGACGAATTTCCGGTGTCCGCCGGTGCCTCTCAGGCGGCGGCCAGGAAGCTCGCCTGCATCCGCGCCTTGTCGGCCGTGCAGCCGGTGAAGATCGTGAAGGCGAGCGCCGCCTGGCCAACCACCATCCCGCTGCCATCCAGCACCCGGCAGCCGCGTTCGCGGGCCATGCGCAGCAGGGTTGTTTCGAGCGGAAAGTAGACGATGTCCGAAACCCAGTGGCGCGGCAGGATCAGCGCCGGGTCGATCGCCGGGGCGGGATTGGCGGCCATGCCCATCGGCGTGGAATTGACGATCCCGTCGATCCGGGAGGTGTCGAGCGCGGCGGATTCCACCGCCACCGCGCGGCCCTCGCCAAAGCGGGCGCAAAGGCGCGCGGCCAGTTCCTGCGCGCGCGCCGGGTCGATATCGGTGATTTCGAGGGTGCCGGTGCCGAGCAGGAGCAGCGCGGTGCCGACCGCCGTGCCCGCGCCGCCGGCACCCAGTTGCAGCACGCGGTCCATCGCCGCACCTGGCAGGCCTTCGGCCAGGCTGCCCTTGAATCCGGTCATGTCGGTGTTGTGGCCGATCAGCCGGCCGCCGCGCATCTCGACCGTGTTGACCGCGCCGACCATCTCGGCGCTGTCCGCCAGTTCATCGAGCAGCGGGATGACCGCCTGCTTGAACGGGTAGGTGATGTTGACGCCGCTGAACCCCTGCGCGGCCAGATCCTGCAGCAGCGGGCCAAGGTCGCTGTCGGGGCGGCCTTCGGCGGTGAAATCGAACAGGGTGTAGGTCAGGTCCAGCCCCTGCGCGCGCGCTTCCTGTTCGTGCAGCCAAGGTGATCGCGAGGCGAGGATGGATCGGCCGATGAGCCCGGTGCGCAGCATGGTTGCCTTCAATCGGAAAAGTCCGGGGCCGCCATTTCGGCAGCCCCGGCAGTCAGGGTGAAGGGTTTCAGAACGCGATCTTTGCGCCGACGTAGAACGAGCGGCCAACCGCGTCGTAAAGCGCGGTGTCGGTGCCGTTCTGCGAGCTGGCGACGAAGGGCAGGCCCTTGTCGAACAGGTTGTTGACGCCCGCGCGCAGTTCGAACTGCTTGCCGACCTTGACCGATCCGAACAGATCCCACAGCGCATAGGCGGGCACGCCGACCTGCGTGTTGTTGGGGGTCAGCACCGAGCTGACGTCCTTGAGCGAGCTCTGGTAGCGCCAGCGCAGGCCCATGCCCATCGTGTCCGACTTGTAGCCGAAGGTGGTCAGCGCCTTCCACTTCGGCGCGGCGCGCGGCGGGACCGAACCGGGGTTCGAACCGCCGACGCTGACGCCGGTGTAGTCGGAGAAGGCCGCGCCCGGCAGCAGCTGGACCTTGTACTTGTTCAGCAGGCCGATCGCGGAGTCGACATAGAGCTTGCCGCTGTCGCCCAGGAAGCGGGCCGGAACGCCCCAGTGGACCTGCGCCTCGAAGCCATCGGTCTCAAGCTGGCCGAGGTTGAGGAACGGGGTGCGCACGTTGAGGATCTGGCCCGAGGTGGTGTCGCGGCTGATCAGGCCGCAATACTCGTTGGCGTTCGAGTAGGTCGGGTTCGATCCGTCGAGGTTGAAGCACTTGGTCAGCACCGTCAGGCCCGGCACGGTCGAGATCACGCTCTTGATCTTGATGTTGTAGTAATCGACCGAGAACGAGAAGTCGCCCAGGATCCCGTCATTCTGCGGCGCGTTGAACACGAAGCCCATGTTCCAGGTGGTGGCGCGTTCCGGGGTCAGGCCAGTGTTGCCCGAAACCAGCTGTCCGGTGGCGGTGGTCGGGAACTGGTAGGAACCGATTGCCGCCGAAGGCACGCCCTGGGTGACGCACAGTGCCGAAACCTGCGCGGCATTGGCCCCGCTGCGGGCGGTGGAGCGGGTGTCGCACGGATCGCCCAGCGAGGCCGGCGGAGTGCCGATCACCAGCTGCGCGCCCTGTGGCGGGCTGAACAGCTCGCCGATGTTGGGCGCACGCACCGCGCGCTGATAGCTGCCGCGGATCAGCAGCGAGTCGATCGGCCGCCAGCGCGCGTCCGCCTCGTAGCTGGTCACCGAACCGGTCACCGAATAGTCGGAATAACGGACCGCGCCGCCAACGCCGAATTCCTCGGCAAAGGGCTTGCCCGACAGCAGCGGGATATCGATCTGCGCCGCGAATTCCTTGACCGAGATCGACTTCTTGGGAACCGGCAGGGTGTTCACCACGCCCTCGATGTTGCCGCCCGGATTGCTGGCGACGACGAGGTTGAAGGCGTTGGGCGAAACGAAGTCGGCGTCCGGCGTGAACTCGTAGGAGTTCTTGCGGTAGCCGGCGAGCAGCGCCAGCTGCACCGGACCCGCTCCCAGATCGAACAGCTTGCCGTTGACCTGCGCCTGGACCTGGGTCTGGCCGAGGCGCTCGCGGCTGATTGCCGACTTGGTGATGAAGGCGATGCAGGCCGGCGAAAGCTTGTGCGCATTGGCATCGCCAAACGGATTGAAGCCCCCGGCGCACAGCGAGGCGCCGCCGTCGGCCGCGCTCAGCAGGCGCTGGACCTGGCTCTTCAGCACGGCGTTGTTCATCGTCTGGTTGTGGACCGACTGGTCGTAGGAGGCGAACAGGTCGAAGCTCCAGCCGTCGGTGATGTCGCCCTTCAGGCCGGCAAGGTACTGCTGGACCTGATAGTTCTCGTCCCAGTTCTTGTCGGGCACGCCGACATAGCGCGCGTTCCAGTTGAACGCGGCGGTCGGGTTGGGGCGCGAGGCGAGGATGGTGCGCAGGTCCGCCGGGATGAACGGGTTGGTCACCGGAATGGTGGTCAGCGCCGGGAACTGGGTGAGGCTGCCGCCGCTTTCGGTGTTGACGGTCAGGTCGACGAACATGAACTGGCCATAGGCGGTCAGCGCCGGGGTCAGCTCATAGTCGGCCTTCACGAAGGCGGTCTTGCGTTCCAGCGCGTTCATGAACTGGATCTGCTGGCCCACCGGCATGCGGACGTTGTTGCCGATCACCATGTAGCCCGCGGTGCCGTTGGGGCCCTTGTAGTTCTGCGCGCCGTTCTGGAAGAACAGCGACCCGTCATTGTTGAAGCCCAGGTTGGAAAGCTGGAAGTTGTTCGGCAGGGTGGTCACGCCGTAGCCGTTGAACACGCCCTGGACGACCGCCGCGCTGGGCGCGTTGGTGGCGGATGGCAGGAAGGTGCCGGTGCCGATGAACGAGGACGGGGTCTTGTCGAAGAAGAAGCTGCGCGCGTCGCCGTTGATGGCGTCCTGCTTGGCATAGCTGAAGGCCGCGACGACGCTGCCGCGCCCTTCGGCGAACTTGGTGCCCATCGCCAGCGAGCCGTTGAACTTGAACCCGTCACCGCGTTCGCTGATCGAATTCATCAGGTCGATCTTCACGCCCTGGAAATCGCGCACGGTCTTGAAGTTGACCACGCCCGACATCGCGTCGGAGCCGTAGATTGCCGAAGCGCCGCCGGTGATCACGTCGATCCCGCCGATGATCGCATCGGGCAGGATGTTGATGTCGACGTTGCCGGCAATGTCCGATGCGGGCAGGCGGCGGCCATCCAGCAGCACGAGGTTGCGGTTGGTGCCAAGCCCGTGAAGGTTGATCGAGGCGCGCCCGCCGGTGCCCTGGCCGCCGGTCGCGGCGTTGCCGCCCACGGTGAAGCTGGGAACCTGGTTCAGCGCGTCCTGCAGGGTCGCGGTGCCGGCTTCCTTGATTGCCGCGTCGCTGACCGAGATGATCGGGCTGACCGAGGTGTTGTTGGCGCGCTGGATCAGTGATCCGGTGACGACGATGTCCTCGGCGCTGCCCGATTCGTCGGCGGCCTGATCCTGGCCGAAGGCCGGAGTCGCCAGCGCGATCGCGCAGGACAGTGCAGAGGCGGAAAACGCAAGGCGCGAGCCACTTAGACGCATGAAACAATCCTCCCTTGCCGGCCCTGGGGGCCCGGCTTCCTTGCTTCATTTATGTTACGAACTAGTTCCTGTCAATTTATTCATGAGCGGCGGAGGCGCCGCCCGACAGGCGCTGGACAGCGAAGGCGCAGGCGGCGCAGGCCAGCAGCGGCACGCAGTAGGCGGCGAACAGCAGGGGCAGCGGGGCATGGGCGGCCATCAGCTGCCCGCCCGCCCAGGGGCCGACGATCGCGCCGCTGCGGCCGATGCCGATGGCCCAGCCGATACCCGTGGCGCGCACAGCCGAGGGATAGGTCCCCGCCGCCAGCGGCCAGACCCCGTTGTAGCCGCCCTGCAGCAGCACGCCGATCAGGAACGCGCATGCCATCGTCGCGGCCACGCCCATGGGCACGCTGCCGAACCACAGCATCGCGGCGGCCGCGCCGCACAGCATGGCCGGCACCAGCTTGCCCAGCGGCACGCGCACGGCCAGCAGGCTCATGGCCACCGTGCCGGTGAATGCGCCCAGATTGTAGAGCGCCCCGGCGTAGATTCCGTCAGTCTCGGACAGGCCTGCCTCGATCGCCAGCTTGGTGATCCAGCTGACGATGAAATAGAGCACCATCAGCCCGAAGAACACCGCGCCCCACAGCGCCATGGTGCGCCCGCGCAGCAGGGGCGAGAACAGCGCGCCGACACCCGCCTGCTTCACTTCGCCGTCATGCCCTTGCGGCACGGCATCGCTCAGCAGGAGCCAGGCGAGCGGGAACAGCACCACGGTGATCGCGCCCGCGCCGACCAGCAGCGCGTGCCAGCCATGAACCGGCAGCAGCCGCGCGACGATCAGCCCGGTGAATACGGCGGCAAAGGGATAGCCGGCCTGAACCAGGCCCACCGCAAGGTTGCGGTGCCGGTCGGGCGCGCTTTCGGATGCGAGCGCGGCCATCGCCGCGAGGACCGTGCCGATCCCGGCGCCGACCAGCACCCGAAGCATGAACAGCTGGCCCACCGTCTCCACGAAGCCGCTCGCCAGCATGCCGCAGGACATCAGCGCCAGTGCGGTCAGGATGATCCTGCGCCGTCCGAACCGGTCAGCCAGCGGGGCGATGAACATGCCGCCGATCGCCATGCCCAGCAGGCCCGCGCTGAACAGCGTGCCCATGGTCGCGGCGCCGATGCCCCAGTCGGACTGGATGCGCGGGGCGATGAACGACAGGATCGTCACGTCGATCCCGTCGGCCATGTTGATCGCGAAGCACAGCGCGACGACCGCAATGGCGCGGGTGGTCCACGCGGCGGGGGCCGCCCCGCTGGCGGCTGGAGTGGAAACGGCCATGATCCTTCTTCCCGTGTTGGCCGGGGCGTTCACGCGAAGGATCGGCCGCCGGGCGCGTGCTGCGCCCGTGCTGCGCGGTCAATCCCTGCGCGTCACCCAGGCGATTATGATGTCGGCCACCTGCCGCGCGCGCCGCTCGACCGCTTCCGGGCTGGTCATGTCGACCCCGAAGTTGTGCGCGAAGGTGAACTGGTTGGAGACGTTGTAGAAACTCAGCGCGGTCATGTTGAGGTGCAGGTCGACCGGATCGATGTCGGCGCGCATCGACCCTTCGGCCACTCCGCGCGCGATCAGCTTTCCCAGTAGCTCGATGACCTTGCGGTTGCCCTGCGGCAGGCCCTCGATCTGCTTGAGGTGTTCGGCGCGGTGGATGTTCTCGTTCATCACCAGTCGAACCAGTTCGGGGTGCTGCGAGTGATAGCGAACGTCGTGCTCGATCAGGCGGCGCAGCGCTTCCAGCGCGGTGCCGCTGCCCGTATCGACCGCGTCCTCGCTTTCGCGGACCCGGCGATAGGCGCGTTCCAGCACGGCGCGGTAAAGCTCGTCCTTGCCGTCGAAGTAGTAGTAGATCTTGCGCTTGGTGGCGCGCCCCGCGATCTCGTCGATCCGGGCGCCGGCCAGGCCCTTTTCGACAAATTCCTGCGTGGCGACGTCGATGATCTGGTTGATTGCTTCTTCGCGCGCCTGGGCGTGGCTGCGGCGGGGGGGCTTTGCGGAAGCGGTAACGGCGGAATCGGACAAGCTGGCATCTCCGTGCTGCACGGCGCGCGTCGGCGCGGGGCGCGTATTGCCCCTTGCGTTACCGCGCTTTGCCGCTGCCGTCTGCACAGAAGGGTCCTCTTTTTCGCCGCCTTTTTTATGTTACGAACTAGTTCCTGTCATTTCTGCTTTTGTCAAGCGCAAGGCCGTGATAGCTCTTCGGCCAGACGCCGGATCAGGCGTGAAAGCGGACTGGGAGCTGCGGAACGTGAAGACCTCGATCGCCACGGTATCGATCAGCGGCGCGCTGGACGCGAAGCTGCGGGCGATCGCCGCGGCGGGCTACGACGGCGCGGAAATCTTCGAGAACGACCTGCTTTCCACCCATCTTTCCACCCGCGAGGTGGCCGCGCTGATGGCCGACCTGGGCCTTGCCTGCACGATGTTCCAGCCGTTCCGCGATCTGGAAGGCCTGCCGGACGCCCAGCGCAGCCGCGCTTTCGACCGGCTGGAGCGCAAGTTCGACACGATGCAGGAACTCGGCGCGGACCTGCTGCTGGTCTGCTCCAGCTGTTCCCCGCAGGCCGATGCCGACCGGGGGCGGATGCTGGCGGATCTCGCTGAAGCCGGGGAACGCGCCGCGCGCCGGGGCCTGCGCATCGGTTACGAAGCGCTGGCCTGGGGGCGTCATGTCAATGACCACCGCGAAGCCTGGGCGCTGGTGCGCGATGTCGATCACCCCGCGCTGGGGCTGGTACTCGACAGCTTCCACTCGCTCGCCCGCGGCATTCCTTCCAGCTCCATCGGCGACATCCGTGCCGACAAGCTGTTTATCGTCCAGGTCGCCGATGCGCCGATCCTGCAGATGGATCACCTCGGCTGGAGCCGTCATTTCCGCTGCATGCCGGGGCAGGGTGAGTTCCCGCTGGGCGACTGGGCCGAGGCGATCCGGCGGATCGGGTATGACGGCTACTGGAGCCTCGAAATCTTCAACGACCGCTTCCGCGCCGGATCGGCCAGCAGCGTCGCGCTCGATGGCTATCGCTCGCTGCGCCTGCTCGAAGGCGGGATCGACCGGCCTGCAGTCCCCGCCGCCGCCCTGCCGCCGCGCGTGACGACCGGCGGGGTCGAATTCATCGAATTCGCCGCCAGCCATG
>CALMJG010000005.1 GCA_937864195.1 uncultured Novosphingobium sp. | reverse complement strand
CGCTGAGCCAGACTCCGCCAACTGGCTTCGTCATTGCGAGCGGCGAAGCCGCGCGGCAATCCCGGGCTTGCGCAAACCGCCCTGGATTGCTTCGCTATCACTCGCAATGACGAATGGGGTTACGATGATCGAACGACGGGCAATCAACGGGCGCGAAACCAATCCGGTGGGGCTTGGCTGCATGTCGCTGTCCTGGGCCTATGGCACGCCCCCGTCGGAGGACTACGCGCTCCAGTTGCTGAACCGCGCGCTGGACCTGGGCTACGATCATCTCGATACCGCCAACATCTACGGCCTGGGGCATAACGAAACGCTGATCGGCAAGGCCCTGAAGGGCCGGCGCAGCGAGTTCTTCCTCGCCACCAAGATGGGCATCGTGGTCGATGGGGCGCGGCGCGGGGTGGACTGCAAGCCGGAGACGATCCGCGCCTGCGTGGAGCAATCGCTGACCCGCCTCCAGACCGATCACATCGACCTGTACTACATGCACCGCCGCGATTTTGCGACGCCGATCGAGGAGTCGATGGGGGCGATGGCGGACCTGGTGCGCGAGGGCAAGATCGGCGCGGTCGGCCTGTCGGAAATGAGCGCGGAGACGCTGCGCCGCGCCCACGCGGTCCACCCGGTCGCCGCGGTGCAGACCGAATACTCGCTGTGGACCCGCAACCCGGAACTGGGCGTGCTGCAGACCTGCGCCGAACTGGGCGTGACGCTGGTCGCCTTCTCGCCGGTCGCGCGCGGGGTGCTGGCCAACGGGGTGCGCGACATGGCCGCCCTGCCGGACAATGACCTGCGCCACACCATGCCGCGCTTCAATGCGGACAACTGGCCCAGGAACCTGGCGCTGGCCGATGCCTTCAACGCCATCGCCGCGCGCGAGGGGGTGACCCCGGCGCAGCTCAGCCTCGCCTGGGTGCTGTCGCGCGGCAGCCACGTGGTGACGATCCCCGGCACCGCCTCGATCCCGCATCTGGAAGAGAACATCGCGCGCTGGGACTGGGAAATCCCGGCCGCCACCGCAGCCGAACTCGACGCGCTGATCAACCAGTCCACCGTCAGCGGGCCGCGCTATGGCGCGGTGATCCAGCAGACCATCGACACCGAGGAATTTGCCTGAGCGCGGGTTCGGCGGGCAGCCCCTGCCCGACAAGTTCACCCTGCTGGGGCCGCCATCACCCGATGGCGGCCCTCTTTTTTGGCCAATGCGGCGCGCCCGATATAGCTATTGATCATAGCAATCACGGTTGCTATGCATGATAGCGACCAACAAGGAGCTGGATCCCCATGACCGCCGAACGCGCCGAAGAAGATACCGTTGCCTATACCGTCGAAGGCGGCATCGCCTGGGTAAGGTTCAACCGCCCCGAAAAGCGCAACTGCATGAGCCCCAAGCTCAACCGCCAGATGGGCAAGGTCATCACCGACCTGGAATTCCGCGACGACGTGAAGGTGCTGGTCCTGACCGGCGAGGGCGAGGCCTGGTCGGCGGGCATGGACCTCAAGGAATACTTCCGCGAGACCGAGGCCAAGGGCCTGGGCGCCATCCGCAAGAGCCAGCGCGAAGCCTATGGCTGGTGGGAACGCCTGCGCTGGTATGAAAAGCCGACTATCGCCATGGTCAATGGCTGGTGCTTCGGCGGCGGCTATGGCCCGCTGTTCGCCTGCGACATCGCCATCGCCGCGGAAGATGCGCAGTTCGGCCTGTCGGAAATCAACTGGGGCATCCTGCCCGGCGGCGGCGCTTCCAAGGTGGTGGCCGACCTGATGCCGCTGCGCAAGGCGCTGTACCACGCGATGATGGGCGAGAACCTCAATGGCAAGCAGGCCGAGGCCCAGGGCCTGATCACCGAAGCCGTGCCTGCCGACCAGCTGGAAGCGCGCGTGCGCGAAATCGCCGGGGCGCTGATCAAGAAGGACGGCCATGCCCTGCGCGCCACCAAGTGGGCCGTGCGCCGCATGACCGAAATGACCTATGACAACGCCCAGGACTACCTGATCCGCGCGCAGGAAGCCCTGCACAACTTCGGCGGCGTCGAGGCCCGGCACGAGGCCACCCGGCAGTTCCTCGACGAGAAGAGCTTCAAGCCCGGGCTTGGCACCTTCGACACCTCGAAGGTCCAGCGCTGAGGGTCGCAGGCCGCGCGCCGGAAACGGCGCGCGGC
>CALMJG010000004.1 GCA_937864195.1 uncultured Novosphingobium sp. | reverse complement strand
CCGCGGGTGAACAGCGCCGAACCGTGGGTGCGCGGCAGGAAGCCGACCATCGATTCGATCGGGCGGACCTGGGTGACCGAACGGCCGTCGATGCGGGTGCCATCCTTGAGGATCGCGCCGCGCACGATGTCGGCCTCGACCTTCTTCATGGTCTTGATCGCGACCATCTGGGTCTGGGCGTCCTCGCCGGCGAAGGCTTCCTTGGCCTTGTCGCGGGCGGCGTTCAGCGCAGCCGAGCGGGCCGACTTGTCGGTCAGCTTGTAGGCGGCGGCAACGTCCTTGCCGACCAGATCCTTGAGCTTGGCCTTGATCGCCGAATTGTCGCTGATCGCGATGTTCCAGGGATCCTTGGCGGCCTTCTCGGCCAGCTTGACGATCAGGTCGACGACCTTCTTGCACTCGTCATGCGCATACATGACGGCGCCCAGCATGACCTCTTCCGAAAGCTCCTTGGCTTCGGATTCGACCATCATCACGGCATTGCCGGTGGCGGCGACGATCAGGTCCAGTTCACCATCGGCGATGGCCTGGTCCTGCTTGGGATTCAGCGTGTATTCGCCGTCCTTGAAGCCGACGCGCACGGCGCCGATCGGGCCCATGAAGGGCACGCCCGAGATGGTGAGAGCGGCCGAGGCGGCGATCATCGCCAGCACATCGGGCTCGGTCTCGCCGTCATAGCTCAGCACCTGGGCGATGACGTTGATCTCGTTGTAGAAACCTTCGGGGAACAGCGGACGGACCGGGCGGTCGATCAGGCGGGAAACCAGCGTTTCCTTTTCCGTCGCGCCGCGCTCACGCTTGAAGAAGCCGCCCGGGATGCGCCCGGCGGCGAAGAACTTTTCCTGGTAGTGAACGGTGAGCGGGAAGAAGTCCTGCCCTTCCTTCACGTTCTTGGCGGCGGTCACCGCGCAGAGCACCACGGTCTCGCCGTGGGTCGCGAGCACCGCGCCGTCGGCCTGACGGGCAATGCGGCCGGTTTCCAGGGTGAGGGTCTTTCCGCCCCACTCCATCGATACGGTCTTTACGTCGAACATTTCGTTTCCTTCAGCCCGCAGGCCCTATTGCGCGCGGGTTTTTCTGCCGGGGATTCCGTCCCGGTCCGGTGTGGGGCGCTTGTGGCCCCGTGGCGCTCCCCGCCGAATTGCAGGGGAACCCCATGTTGCGGGCGGCACCGCCTGTGCGGTGCCCCCAAAGCAAAAGCGGCCCGCTAGGGGCCGCTCCGCTTGATTACTTGCGAAGACCCAGCTTCTGGATCAGCGCGTTGTAGCGGTCCACATCCTTGCGCTTGAGATAGTCAAGCAGGCTGCGACGCTTGTTGACCATCATCAGCAGGCCGCGGCGCGAGTGGTTGTCCTTGTGGTGCGCCTTGAAGTGTTCGGTCAGCGTCAGAATCCGCGAGGTGAGGATCGCGACCTGCACTTCCGGCGAACCGGTGTCACCGGCCTGGCGGGCGTTGGCGGTGATGATTTCCTGCTTCTTTTCGGGGCTAACCGACATATCATTTACTCCGCGACATCCGGAAGGTTGAACCCCCTGACCACGCGGGCGTTTCCGCCCGAAAGCTCCATCAGCGCCAGGGGAACAGTCCCGCATAGCGCCCAGTGCAGCCCGTCGTCATGGGGCAGTCCGCTCAGAACCCGGCCCTGTCGGACCATGCCTGCCTGCTGCGGACCGAGGTTGAGAGCCGGGATGTCGACCAGCCCTGCCTCCAGCGGCAAGAGTACGTTCTCAAGCCGCGCGCCCTTGCCGATTTCGTTGAGTTTGTCCAGCGAAATCGCCTGATCCAGCCCGAACGGCCCCGCGCGCAGGCGGCGCAGCATGGTGACGTGCCCGACCGTGCCCAGCGCGCGGGCGATGTCGCGGGCCATGCTGCGGATGTAGGTACCCTTGGAAACGTGGGCGACCAGGGTGACTTCGTTCAAAGCTCCGTTCGTGTCGAGCCTGGTCGAGACACCTGCGCCCGACGTGTCTCGACCAGGCTCGACACGAACGGAGAGGGAGTGGATGGTCACACTTCTGGACTTCAGGTCCACCGCCTCGCCCGCGCGGGCGAGGTCGTAGGCGCGTGTCCCATCGACCTTGATCGCGGAATAGACCGGCGGCACCTGCTCGATCGGGCCGGTGAAGCGGGGCAGCACCGCCTCGATCTCAGCCAGCGTGGGGCGCACCTCGCTTTCCGCCACGATCTTGCCTTCCAGGTCGAGCGTGTCGGTTTCTACCCCGAACCGGATGGTGAAGGCATATTCCTTGCTGGCATCCAGCATCCGCCCGCACAGCTTGGTCGCCTCGCCCAGCGCGATCGGCAGGACGCCGCTGGCCAGCGGGTCGAGCGTGCCGCCGTGGCCGACCTTGACCTTGCCCAGCCCCGCTTCCCGGCACACGCGCTTGACCGCGCCGACCGCCTGGGTCGAACCAAGGCCAAGCGGCTTGTCGAGGATGATCCAGCCGTGCGGCATCATGCGCCGGCAACGAGGGCGGCAAGCTCCATGTAGCGCCCCACCAGCCACTCGACCGGCGGGCCGACCACCCAGCGCACCACGTTGAGGCTGGGGAAGGCCAGCGGCACGACCACCAGCAGCAGGATCATGATCAGCAGCGCCTTGCTGTGGAGCCCGGCATAGCGGCGCGCCACTGCCGGGGGCAGCAGCCCCTCGACGATGTGGCCGCCATCGAAGGGCGGGATCGGCAGCAGGTTGAACAGCGCCAGGAACACGTTGATCGAAATGAACATGCCGAGGTTGAGCACCACGAAGGCCATCAGCGGCGACAGGCCGTCCATGCCCGTGGCAGGCGGGATCAGCAGGCCCAGCGCCACGGCGGCCAATGCCGCCATGATCAGGTTGCTGCCCGGCCCGGCAGCGGCGACGATCATCATGTCACGGCGCGGATTGCGCAGCCGCGCCTTGACCACCGGCACCGGCTTGGCCCAGCCGAACACCGGCCAGCCCGCCAGCATCAGCATGCCCGGCAGGATCACCGTGCCGAAGGGATCGACATGGCGGATCGGGTTGAGGCTCAGCCGCCCCAGTTCCGCTGCCGTCGGATCGCCCAGCGCGCGGGCCATCCAGCCATGCGCAACTTCGTGAAACACGATGGCGATGACCAGCGGCACGATCAGCGCGGCGGCCTGGATAAGGGTGTCGTTCATTGTCCCAGCGCCTCGGTGAAGTGTTTGCGGCACAGCGCCACATAGCGATCGTTGCCGCCGATCTCGGTCTGCGCGCCCTGCCTGACAGCCGCGCCGGTGGCATCGACCCGCAGGTTCATCGTCGACTTGCGGCCGCAGTGACACACAGCCTTCAGTTCCACGAGCGAGTCCGCAATGCCCAGCAGCACCTTGGCGCCGGGGAACAGTTCGCCCTGGAAATCGGTGCGCAGGCCATAGCACAGCACCGGAATGTTCGCCTCGTCCGCAAGCCGGGCGAGCTGCCAGACCTGTCCTTCGGTGAGGAACTGCGCCTCGTCGACCAGCACGCAGGCCAGCGGTTCGACCCGGGTGGCGGCGGTGACCCGCGCCCACAGGTCGGTTTCGGAGTCAAAGCGGTGCGCCTCGGCATGCAGGCCAATGCGGCTTTCGATCGCGCGGGCCCCGCCCCGGTCATCCAGCGCGGCGGTCCACAGCATGGTCGCCATGCCGCGCTCGCGGTAGTTGAAATCGGCCTGCAGCAGCGTGGTCGATTTGCCCGCGTTCATGCTGGCGTAGTAGAAGTAAAGCTTGGCCATGCGGGTGTGAGATAAGCAGTCGCAGACAAAAGGCCAGACCTATCCTACCCCCGGATCTATCCTACCCATCGTCATTGCGAGCGGAGCGGGCCGAAGACGAGAAGACCGGAAACCTCAATCCTGGTCGAGGTCGCGGGCAACCTTCGGATCGGCCAGCAGCGCATCGATCTTGCTCGCCACGTCGAAGCTCTCGTCCGCCATGAACCGGATCTTCGCCGCATATTTCAGCCGCAGGCGGCCAGCCACTTCCTTCTGGAAGAAGGCCGTGTGCGTGCGCAGCGCCTTGAGCACCAGCTCCTCGTCCGCGCCCAGCAGCGGCTTCACATAGACAGCCGCGTGGCGCAGGTCGGGCGACATCCGCACTTCGGTGACGCTGACCGAATGGGCGGTCAGAACGTCATCGTGGACCTCCTGCCGCATCAGCAGCTCGGAAATCACGTGGCGCACCTGTTCGCCCACCTTGAGCAGGCGAACCGAGCGGGTTTCGGGAGTGGCGGGCTGCTTGGCCATCAATTCTCGTCCATCTTGTCCAGTATCCGCCGCAGCGAACGCAGGTTGCGCGCGGTGCCCGGGAAACCCAGTCGCCGTTCGATGAAGGCGCCGGTCAGCCGCGAATTGCCCACGCCATCGACGTAATCGATATAGAGCGAGCGGTCCCCCAAGGCGAGCCTTTCCGGCCCGCGTCCGGCATAGGCGGCAACCAGGTCCGCGAACTGCGCCGGACCGGGCTGGCCGCCGAGGAACTGGGTGTGAACCAGGTTTTCCGCGCCATCGGCGGCAAAGGGATTCTCGCCGATCGCTGTGGCCACCTCCGCCCGGTTGCGCACCGCGACAAAGCTGGCGATGTCGAAGCGCTCCGCCATCATGTGCGCGAACAGCTCCTCAAGGCCGGCGGTCGGCCGCTCGTCGAATGCGAACAGCACGTTGCCGCTGGCTACCACCGTCTCGACCTGTTCGAAGCCTTCGCGCTCGAACGCCCAGCGCAGGTCGGCCATGGTCAGGCGGTTGGCGCCGACATTGATCGAACCGAAGAAGGCGACGTAGCGGGGCATCGGTTTCCAGGTGTCGAGAGGACGAACGGAAGCAACAAGAGCTATCGGAAGGAAGAAGGGCCCAGACCGCCAGGTCTGGCGGATCCGGGCCCCTTGTCCGGTTCGGTTTCCGGTTCAGCAGGCAAAGGTCACAGAGTGCGTTCGCGCTCCTCCACCTCGAAGACTTCCAGGTGGTCGCCCGCGCGGATGTCGTTCGTGTCCTGCAGGACCACGCCGCACTCCAGCCCGGCGCGCACTTCGGCGACGTCGTCCTTGAAGCGGCGCAGCGATGCGATGGTGGTCTGCGAGACGATGACGTCGTTGCGGGTAAGACGCGCGCTGATGCCCTTCTTGATGTAGCCTTCGACCACCAGCAGGCCTGCGGCCTTGTCGCGCTTGCCGGCCGGGAAGACTTCCTTGACCTCGGCGCGGCCGACCACGTGCTCGATCCGCTCCGGCCCCCAGATGCCGGCCATTTCCTTGGCGACGTCGTCGGTCAGGTGATAGATCACGTCGAAGTACTTCAGGCGCACCTTCTGGCGTTCGATCAGCTCGCGCGCCTTGGCGTTCGGGCGGACGTTGAAGCCGATGATCGGCGCGCCGGAGGCCTGGGCCAGGCTCACGTCACTTTCGGTGATCGCACCCACGCCCGATTGCAGGACGCGGACCTTGATCTCGTCGTTCGACAGGCGGTTCAGCGCATTGATGATCGCCTCGGTCGATCCCTGCACGTCGGCGCGGATCACCACCGGGTATTCGATCACGCTCTGCTTGGCAGACAGCGCCGAGAACATGTTCTCGAGGCTGGTCGGAGCCGAGGTGGTGCGCTTGGCGGTGGCGCGTTCCTGGCGGAAGGCGGCAACCTCGCGGGCGCGGGCCTCGCTCTCGACCACGGTCAGCGTGTCACCGGCCATCGGCACGCCGCCGATGCCCAGCACTTCGACCGGCAGCGCGGGCGGCGCGGCCTTCACCTGGCGGCCCTTGTCATCCAGCATGGCGCGCACGCGGCCCGACTGGGTGCCGACCACCAGGATGTCACCGACCTTCAGCGTGCCCCGCGTGATCAGCACGGTCGCCAGCGGCCCCTTGCCCTTGTCGAGCTTGGCCTCGACCACGGTCGCCTCGGCGGGGCGGTCGGGATTGGCGCGCAGTTCCATCAGTTCCGCCTGGAGCAGGATCTTCTCGATCAGCTGGTCCAGCCCGGCGCCGGTCTTGGCCGACACCTCGACATCCTGGACATCGCCCGACATCGCCTCGACCACGATCTCGTGCTCAAGCAGGCGCTCGCGGATCTTCTGCGGGTTGTATTCGGGCTTGTCGCTCTTGGTGATCGCCACGATCATCGGCACGCCGGCCGCGCGGGTGTGGCGAATCGCCTCGATCGTCTGGGGCATGATCCCGTCATCGCCCGCCGCCACCAGCACGACGATGTCCGTCACGTTGGCGCCGCGCTGGCGCATTTCGGTGAAGGCCTCGTGACCCGGGGTGTCGAGGAAGGTGATCAGATCGCCGCTCTTGGTCTTGATCTGGTAGGCGCCGATATGCTGGGTGATGCCGCCGGCCTCGCCGCGCACCACGTCGGTGCCGCGCAGCGCGT
>CALMJG010000003.1 GCA_937864195.1 uncultured Novosphingobium sp. | reverse complement strand
AAGCGATGTTCGGCCGCAACGGGTGAATTCCCACTTTCCGGCGCGGCAGGTGCGGTCGCGCGGTCCGTCGCCTGGATTTCGGCATCGATAGCCTGCGCACTGGCGGTGATGCTGTCGGATACACCCTTGTACCGTTCATCGAACGAGGGTTCCCGGCTGCATCCACCCGCCGTGAAGAGAAGCAATGCCATGGCGAGCGTGGAGGCGCGCATCAGTAATCCTTCCGGATGCGCAGGTTGACGCTGTTCGCGCCGGAACCACCTGCCTGGCTCAGCAGCGAAAGCCATCTGGTAAGGCTGACTTCCAGTTGCGTCGCGGTGAACCCGCGCGCGTCGGTGACCAGTTCGATATAAATCCTGTCGGTCAGGTATTGGCCGGCAGCCAGCGCCGTGCCGCGTCCGGATGCCTCGTCGGGAGCAAGTATCCTCAATCTGCTCAACCCGGTTGCCGACCGCAAGCGCCCCAGCGGGTTGAGCCCGCCGCTGCGGGCGCGCAGCGCATTCAGCGACGAGGCCAGCTGAACCGCCTGGATTGCGGACAGATTGGCGATCGAGCTGCCGAACAGCACGCGAGAGAGAATTTCGTCATCGGGCAAGGCTGGCGCGGAGGCGAAATCGACGCGCGGGTCGGTGGCCCGGCCGGTCACGTTCACGCTGATCGCAAGGTCGTCGATATCCTCGGTGGCGGTAATGGCCACCGTGGGGTCGTTGATCGGTCCGCCGGCGAAGGTGATGCGCCCTTCCTGCAGGCGGAAAGCGCGACCGGCAAAGTCCAGCGTTCCGCGTACCAGATTGACCTGCCCGGTCATCCGGGGCGCGTCAGTGGTTCCTGACAGTGCAAAGCTGGCGCCCCATTCGGAATCCAGCCCCATGCCAGTGACAAACAGCTTGTCCGGAGCCTGGAGGCGCAGGTCCAGTCTGAGCGCGGGGAACGCGCTTCCGGCTGGGGCTGCCACTTCATCGCCGGTTATCCGCCGGGGCGCGCGATCCGGCTTGAAACGCACGCCTGTCAGGCTGGGAACGCTGGCAGCCCCTTCGCGCACGATCTGATACCGCGTTTCGGGGAGGTGGAGATCGCCGCTGAGCAGGGGGGACTGCCCGGCCTGCCTGGTGAGGCGCAGGGTTCCGGTGGCAGACGCCGACAGCGCTTCGCTGCGAGCCAGCCGGGCCTGGGTCAGCTTCGCCGTCAGGTCCAGCGGATACCCTTCCTCGGCGGACAGGCCGATGCGGCCACTGGCGCTGATCGTGCCGGTGCCCGCCCGCGCGGTCAGGGTGTTCAGATCCAGCGTGTTGCCGGAGAACCGCCCGCTGAATTCGACGTCGCTCAGGCGCGTGCCATAGGCCTGGTTCTCATAGGTCAGGCCCCGACCCCTGACGATGCCGTTCAGGCACGGATCCGCCACCCGGCACGAGAAATCCGCTGCCAGAGAGACCGGCCCGGTGATCGACTGGCCTGCCTGGCCGACCAGCGAAAACAGGGTATCGGCATTGCCCTCATAGCGAATACCGCCACCCAGCGGCGCGGCCCGCAGGCGGCTGGACCAGTCTCCACCCGTTCCGGCCAACGGACCAAGGGTGGCGATCAGCCGCCCGATCACCGCGCTCTGGCGGCGGATCACGGCGCGGGCCTCTCCGCCAGTCGGCGCCAGCTTGCCGATGAAGTTCACGGCGACCGGCTGGCTGATCGTGGTCGCGCTCGTGCGGGTAAAGTTGGTGAGCATCAGCCGCGCTTCGGCGTGCGGCGTGGCGCCTGTGCCGTCCTGCGCGAAATCGATGGTGCCGCTGGCTGATCCGCCGATGCCGTAGCCGGGGAAGAAGGCATTGACGATGGCGAGGTCGATCCCCTCGATCCGGCTTTGCAGGGTCAGGCCGGGGCCATAGGATCCGGCAATCCGTGCGGTCCCGCCGCCGATCTCCAGGCTTGCCGGCAACAGCTCGTACCGGCCTGGACCCGGCACGATCCGGGCGGGGCTGGCGGTGCGGATCGTCTGCCCGCGCACCCGTCCCTGCACCGCGACGCGCCATAGCCGGGGGGTCAGGTCGGCGTTCAGGCCAAGCCGGAATGGCACGCCGCTAATGCCTTCGATCAGGCCGGCGACATTCCCCCGCCCACGTTGATAGTCCACTTTGACGCGCCCCGCCGTCAGGTCGAACGCTCCGAACCGGGTCGCCGCCAGTTGCACATCGGCGGTCACCTGCGGCTGTTCGAGCATCACGAGGTGCCCGGTAATGGCGGCTGAACCAACCGTCAGGCGTGCAGGGCCGGCAAATACCGCGTCCCTTGCCCGCAAATCAAAATCCGCCGCCTGATACCGCCCCTCGGGCGTCATCCGCAGCAGTCCGCTGACCCCGTTGCCACTGGCTGCCAGCGTCCCGGCAAACGGACCGGCAGCGGTCTGGGCAAGGCTGCCGGTGAAGTCCACGCCCGAGAGGTTCGCGCGGTTGATCTGCAGCACTGTGCTGGTGCCAAGCCCCAGCGTCACGTCCGCACGGAGCGGACCATAGTCGGTGTCCCCGCTGGCATCGAGGCGATACCCCCCGGCAACGGTGATGATCCGCGCATCCAGATTGGCAAGCCCAATGCCCAGGTCAGGACGGGGCGCGGTAACGCGTGCTTCCGGGCGGTCCATGGTCCCCGCCAGATGCAGGCCGAGCGGGCCATAGCGGGGCGAAGTCCCCGCTGCCTGAAGTGCGATGCGGCCATCCGGGAACCAGGCTCCCTGACCGCTCGTGACGCGCAGGTTCGGCGCGGTCAGGCGCAGGTTGGTCATCCGGCCGATCCCGTCTGTCCCGTAACGGACCTCGGCGGATGCCGCCAGGTTGCCGCCCAGATAGGACTTCAGCGCATCGCTCGACAGGCTGGTGGAACGTGCGCGAACGGTTCCCTGCAGCGCGAATCCGCTGGTCGCCCGCTGCAAGTCCATTCGCGTGTCGATGCGGAACAGGCCGACGCCAGCCAGCCGGTATTGATCGATCCGGCCATCGACTGCGCCGGTATAGCGTGCCGCGGCAATATCGGCGGCCAGCAGCAGGCGTGCGTCGATCCGGTCGGACCGTATGCGCAGGTTATCGGACAGGATGCGCGGCCATTGTGCGGCCAGATCGCCCGTGACGCTGATGTTGGTCAGCGTGCCACCCGCAACGGCCTCCAGCCCGGTGATCTGTCCCACCCGGGCCGTCACGGGAACCAGCCATTGCGCGCGCTTGCCTTGCGCCGTTCCACTCGCGGCGATGTCGGCAAGGGTGGTGCCGCTTACAACAAGCCTGCGTGCGTTCAGCCGATAGGCGACCTCCGGTTCGGCAAATGTCCCGTCCAGCGTCAGGTTTGCCCGAACTCCTGCGCCCGTCAGGTTCTGCGCAAGCGGCACCTCGCGCGGCAGGTCCAACGCCAGCCGGAATCGGTCGAAGCGGCTGGCGGACAAGTCGATCACGCCGCCGGGGGCAAGGCGGAAGTTCTCACCGGCGACCACTCCGGAGATGGCGGCGCGGCGGTTGCTGAACCGGGCCGACAGGTCCACGCTCGTCTGCCCGCCAAGCACCGGGATGCCTCGCGCCGTCGGCAAGCGGTCGAGCCAGGCAGGGCCTGTCAGTCCAAAGGTTCCATCGCGGGCCGTCAGCACCAGCCTGGTCAGATCTTGCCCGCCTAATCGGGCACTCATGTTACCGTCCCACTTCGTCCAATCGCCGCGACCGCCCACGGTGACATCCAGTGACCGGTCAAGGCCTGCCAGCGCGGCCACTACGCCCTCTGCGGGTGCCCGCAGCGTCAGCGCGAGGTCCAACTGGCGCTTGGCGGGGCGGGCATCCAGCGTCAGCGCCAGCCTGTCCCCACCGGCACGGCCAGCCCCACTGATCGTGTCAGCATTGGCGCGAAGCCTGGCCCGGCCATCCGCAAGGTGGGCGCTGCCGCGAATAGCCAGGACGCGCCGCTCGCCCGATACCGCCGGTTCCGCGATGAACTGGTCGATCCGCAGCGTCCCCACGTCGATGTCCAGATCGGGCAGCAGCGGTGCGTCTGGCCTGCTTGCCTTCAGTTCCGGGACACGGTGCAGGACCACACGCGCAGCGCTGGCGCTGCGAATGTCGACGTGGCTGCGCAGATAGGCAAGCGGACGCCAATCGACGGCAATGCGCGGTGCCGACAGGAAGGCTCCCCTGCCATCGCGCAGCGCCACGTCGTGCAGCGTCATCGCCCCACAGAGCGACCCATCGATCCGTCCGACCGTCAGGCGCAGGCCGTTCGCGAATGTCATGGCGGAAATCTGGCGCGCCACGAGACGGCGCCCTGCGGACGTGTCGAGCGCGGCAGCCAGCGCGGCGACCAGCAATGCCATTGCCAGCAGCACCAGCCCGGCGATGCGGAGCGGACGCCAGCGATCCCGGCGCGGCGGAGGCAGCGCCGCGCCGTCTGGATCGTCATGAGCGGCGCCGATCCCGTCCATCAGAAGGCCTGCCCGATCGAGACATAGACATTGAACCGGGCCTCGCCGGGTCTGCGTCCAAGCGGCGTTGCCACATCGACCCGGACCGGACCGAAATTGGTGTAAAACCGCCCGCCAACGCCCACCCCGAACCGCATATTGTCAAACTGCGGCGCCGTCTCGCGCCAGGCCTGACCGGCATCGATGAAGGCTACGACCCCGTAATCGCCGATCCGGTAGCGCGCTTCAAGCGATCCTTCTGCCAGGCTGCGTCCGCCGCTGGGCCGGCCATCCGGCGCCTGTTCGCCCAGCGATTGATAGCCGAAGCCGCGAACCGATCCTCCCCCACCGGCATAGAGGCGGCGCGATGGAGCAATGTCGGCCAGGTCCGCACCGTGGATCGTCCCGATCCGCACCCGTCCGGCGAGCACCAGCGCGTCGGTCACCGAATGATATGCCGATGCCTCCAGCCGGCCCCGAACATAGGGCGAGAATCCCTTGTTGAGCGTGGCTTCGGGCTGAAGCAGCGCGGTCAGCCGGTAACCTTCGGTGGGGTTAAGGAGGTCGTTCGTGCCATCCAGACCAAGCTGGCCGCTCAGACCCGCAACGTAGTAGCTGCGGCGCTCGCGCGTTCCGGTCGCCATGACGTATTCGGTTTCACCGGTGGCCAAGACTTCCGCTCCGATCGCATAGGTCAGTGGCTTCTGCCATAGCGGCGTCGAATCCCGGCTGAGCCGCGCGGCCAGGCGCCCGGTGTAGGCGTCATAAGCTTCGTAATCGCTGCGGAATGCCTCGGCCACGAACTCAACTGTCCGGTCGCGAAGCCCGGCGTTGGCCCGGCGGAAAGTCACGCCCAGGCCTTGCTCCTGCGTGCCGGCAACGGCGTGGGCGATCAGCGATCCCTCGGGTGGGAACAGGTTGCGATGGGTCCAGCTGGCCTTGGCGGACAGGCCTTGTCCCGCGGCATAACCTATCGTCCCGGCGATGGTGCGCGGCGGCCCCGCCTCCTGCCGGACGGCCAGGGTAACGTATTCGGTGCCGTCACCGACCGGCTCGCCGCCCTGCTGCGGTTCTACCGCGACAGCGCTGAACAAACCGGTCGCGACCAGCGCCTTGCGCAGGTCGTCAACCTTGCGGGTGTCGTAGAGATCACCCTTGCGGAACCGGGACAGCACCCTGATGTGATCGGCGCCGAACGCAAGCTTGCCGCTGGTCGTAATGCCGTTGAAACGCCCCCGGGGGCCGGGCGTTACCGGCAGGACATATCGGCCAGTGCCAGCCTCTCGGTCCAGCAGGATGTCCCGTTCGCCCAGCTGCGCGAAAGGATAGCCATTCTCAGGCAGGGCAACCGCAACGCGCGCTTCCTCCGCAAGAACCTGCTCGGCAAGGATCGGCATACCCGGGGTTAGCCCCAGATTGTCCCGGATCAGGTCTGGAGGATCGGTCGGCGCGGCGGCGATGACGATTTCGGAGAAGGAATAGCGGCGGCCCGGAGCGACCGACAGGATGGCGGTGATAGCACCGTCTCGCGGCTCCGCAGGCATGACGATACGGCTGCCGATCGTGGGCGAATACCATCCCTGCGCGGCCAGAATGGTCTGGAGCAGCTGGCTGTCTTCGGTCAGGCGTGCCCGGATCATGGCCACGTTCCCGGCCGAACCCTTGCCCTTGCCGAGTGCGGACAGCGAATTGAACATCCCGATCAGGTTCGCATCGGTTTCCCGGTCGGCCGCATCCAGTCCCTCCAGCTGCACCCGGTAGGCCACTGTCACCTCCGCTGTGTCGGGGGCCACCTCCTGCGCCAAGGCCGTGGGGATTTCCCCGAACTGCTCAAGCGGCGGCAGCGGAGCGGCAAGCTCCGCGTCCTCGCCGGGCGGGATTGGGGCGGGGCTCTGCTGGGGTTGCTGCGTGCGCCCGGCTACGCGGCGTTCAAATGCTTCAATGGATTCCAGCGGTGCGCCAAGCTCTGGGTCATCATCGGGACTGAGTGGCGGAACCGCCGCATCGAACTCGCGATCCGGGATGACTGGCTCGGCCGGCACGGGCGAGGGGGTAGGAGCGTCCTGCGCCGCTGCGGCGCTCGCGCACACCGGACATGCAGCCAGAAGCGCGATTGCGAAGCGGCGTCTTGAGCGGCGGCAAGCGCTGAAATGATTGGTCCGAAAAGCCATGCAGAATACAACGAATCACTCCAGCGTTGCGTGATCATAACTGCCAAGGACGATAAACCGAACTCAGGCCCCCGCCGGTTAGCGGCAACAGCCTTTTGAGGATGTTTGATGCCGGGTTAAGAACCCGCTGATCACATCCAGAAGAAGGCAGCTTGCGGCCCAGGCAGCCCGTCAGGAACCAGGGCGTGCCAAGCGAGCATTCGCGTTTCTAAAGCGTCTTCGCCTCGGCGATGGCGGCGATGCCGCGCTTGCCGTCGATCCGGTCCAGCTGGACGACGATGTCGATCACGGAGGCCGCATATTCCAGCGTTTCCGAACGAGTGAGGCCGATCCCGGTCTGCATCGCCATCAGCGCGATCTGGTCCAGCGCGCCGCGCGGGGTGTTGGCGTGAACGGTGGAGAAGGAACCGGGGTGGCCGGTGTTGATCGCGCGCAGGAAGCTGATCGTTTCCGCCCCGCGCAGTTCGCCCAGCACGATCCGGTCCGGCCGCAGGCGGAGCGCCGCCTGGAGCAGATCGGCGGACGACACGCGGGCCTCGCCCAGCTCGCCCTTGACGGCGATCAGACCGACTCCGTTGGCCCCCGGCAGGCGCAGTTCCGCCGTGTCTTCCACCAGTACGACCCGTTCCTGCGCGGGAATCTCGTGCAGCATGGCGTTGAGGAAAGTGGTCTTGCCGGTGGAAGTGCCGCCCGAAATCAGGATCGTGCGGCGGCGGCGGATCGCCTCGCGCAGGAAGGCGATGGGCTCGGCCTGCGGGTCGGGCAGGGCGGGCTCGGCGCGGGTCTCGATCGGCCCGCGATCATAGGCATCGAGCGGCAGGTCGAGCAGCCGGTGGCGGCGGATCGCCATCGCCCAGTGGCGGCGGGTGGCGGGCGGCCCGCACATCTGGATGCGCGCACCATCGGGCAGGGTCGCGGCGAGCAGCGGATGCTCGCGGTTGATCCCCTGGTGGCTGACCCGCGCGACCTGTTCGGCCAGGCGCTGGAGCAGCTGGTCCGTCAATTCCGGCAGGTCGATCCGCTGCATGCCGCGATGGGCGGCGTCCTCCACCCACAGCTCGCCCGGACCATTGGCCAGGATTTCTGTCACCGTCTCGCGCTCCAGCCAGGGCCGGAACGGGGCGAGATAGGCGTCAAGGTAGACGCTGCGCAGCGGCGGCGCGAATTCAGCCGCTGCGGTGTGCAGGTGCTGAAGGTCGGCGCTCACTGGGTCGTCACCTGCGAAAAATCGAGGTCGCGCGCGGTGAAGACCCGGATCGGCTGGCCCTGGCGCACGCGCACCGTCGGGCCGATCTGGCCCGACTGGCCGACCGCCGCCGCTGCCGCCGACTGGCCGCCGCTGGCGATCACCACCCCGGCATTGCCGCCAATCGCGGACAGCCCGCCAACCACCGACAGCAGCATGGCCGAACCGAACCGTTCGAAGAAATGCGAATCGACCTTGCCCGCAAGGCCCGTCTCGCCGCCAAAGCCGATCGCGGGGGAGCCGATGTTGACCGAAACGCCATCGGGCCGGATCAGGCGCGTCCAGATCACATAGGCGCGCTTTTGCCCGGCCTGGAGCCCGCTCTTGTACTGGCCGATCAGCCGCGAGGAGCGCGGCACCAGCACCCGCGCGCCGTCGAACGAGCGCACATCGGCGGAAACGACCGCGCGGACATAGCCCGGCACGTCGGTATCGATCGCGGTTTCCAGCACCGCCGGGATCAGCGTGCCCTGGGTCACTGTCGTGCGCGGATCGAAACTGGCGCTGGCCGTGGCCGAACTGCCGCCGACCCCGCCCAGCCGGCTCGTGAAATCCTCGTTCGAATTGCCGGTCGGACTTGCTGCCGGGGCCGCGCCGGGCATGGCCGGATTGAGCGGCGGCGCCATGGGCGCGGGCAGGGCGCTGGCATCGAATACCACGGTGGGCGCGGCGGCGGGATTGCTGGCCGGTCCGGTCAGCGGCTGGGTCTGGGGCGGGGCGGCCAGCACGGCCTGCTCGGGCGGCGCGGCGGGGGCGCTGGCGGGCGGAGTGATCGCCTCTGGCGGAACGGCCGGCGCGGCTTCCAGCGCGGCAGGCGGCGCGGCGGGCTGCGGGCCGGTTGCGGGGGGCTGGCGATCCTGCCCGGTGCGCGCGGCATCCATGCTCCACAGCGTCACCGCGCCCAGCAGGCCGACCAGACCGACCCCCAGGGCCAGGCCCAGGCCTTCGCGGCCCGGCTTGCGCTGGGTCACGGCAGGCAGGACGCTGCGCGTGGCCAGATCGATGATCTCGGCGCCCTGGCCTTCGCGGGGATCGCGATCGTTTGCGGGATCGGGCCGCTCGGCGAGACGGTGGTTGAGGCGCATCGGCTTAACGGTCCTTGGCCGGAGTGGGTTCGGGCGCGGCGGCCAATGCGCTGCCCTCTCCCGCTGGGGTTGGCACCTCGCCCTTCCCGGCGGCGAGGTTTTCAAGCGTGGCGGAGTCCTTGCCAGAGCGCAGCACGATCAGCCCGTGAGTGCCTTCGACGACGATGACATCGCCGCGCACCGCGAAGTTGACCGGACCTTCGGCGCCAGTTTCGTTGCGGATCTGGATCGCCGGGATCGGCGTCCTGGCTGGCCATGTCAGGTAGGTGGCATTGCCATCGTCATAGATCCGCGAGGGCAGCAGCGCGGCCTTGCCCTTCATCCGCCAGGCGAAATTGAGGTTGGCGGGATCGACCGGGCCGTCTTGTTGCTGGCTGGAAAGAGCTTGGCTCTCCTCGGTCGTGAGCGCAGGGACGGCGAGCTGCGGGGCGGCTTCAGGCTTCTTCTCCTCCTGGTAAGTGAAGCGCAGGACATAGACCGGCAGGCCCTGCGCGGCCGCGACCAGATCGAAGAAATAGGTGCGGCGATCAGTGACCACGGTCATGTTGGTCCGCGCCTTGGCGGCCAGCGGCTTCACGAACAGCAGGTTGGCGCGCTTGTTCGGGGTGACCTGCCAGGTGGTTGAATCGCCGATCGCGACATTCTCGATATGCTCGTCCTCGGCGAAGGCGATGGTTGCCTGCACGCCCAGCCGTCCATCGATCCGCACCACCTCGTCGGGGTGGAACAGCCGCGTTGCCAGCCGCGCATCGCCCGCCTGGGCCGGTGCGGCGAAGGAGAGGCCAAGGGCCAGCAGTGCGGCGGGGGCTGCGCGGTGCAGCAGGGGACGGGTCATCGAAGCATCTCCCGGGCGTTGCGGGGCTGGGACTGGAAACGGCTGCCGATCCCGCTGGCGCGCCGGGCGCGCAATTGCGGCAGGTGAGGGGCAGTATGCGCGGCCGCAGTGACGATCTCGGTGCGGCTGGTGCGCACCGCTGTCGCCGTGGCCGACGTGGCGGCAGGTTCCCCGGTCACTGTCAAGGTCTGCGCGAAGGCGGCGGCGCCCCTGCGGCCCGCGAAGCTGGCGGCGGGCCCCGGGGCCTGATCCTGCGGGATGACCGTCACGGCGGCAGTGGACCGGGCCGGGCCAGCGGAAGTGGAAGCTTCGGCATTGGCCAGCCCAAACACTCGCCAGCCCGCCACCATCGATGCCGTCACCCGCGTGATCATGGTCATCAGCGCAACGTGGACCGCCGCGATCAGGAACAGCGCCAGCGCCGCGCGCCCATCGACCTGGCCTTCGCCCGAGCGCAGCGCGCCGATCACCGGGACCAGCAGCTCCATCACGATGCCCCCGCCGGTCACGACGAACAGCGGGGTGATCGCGGTCAGCACCACGGCGCGCAGCCAGCCCGCAGTCAGCCCGCGCGTGCCCGAAAACAGCGCGAAGACGACGAAAACCGGGCCGACCGCGAGCAGGACCGCGAGCGCAATCCGCGCCGTCACCAGGATGCCCACCGTGCCGAGCAGCAGCAGCAGCGCGCCCAGCCACATCACGTTGGCCGGGGTAAAGCTGCCCGAGGTTGTCCCAGCGCCCGCGCCTTGCGCGCTTTGCCCGCTGCCGGTCGCGACTTCGGCGATGGCGGCGAAAACGATGTCGATCCGGTCGGCGAAGATCCGCGTGGCGGACCCGCGCGTGCCGGTCAGGACGCTGGCGATCTGGTCGGGCGCGCCGACCGCGAGGTTCCAGACCACGCTTTGATAGGCGATCCAGCTGGTCGCGAAAGTCAGGACCAGCCCCAGGGTCATCATCCGGGGCGTCAGGGCGGAAATGCCCAGGCGGCTGCGCCCGGTCAGCAGCGAGATCGCGAAGAAGGCGATGTACAGCGTCAGCAGGCCGGTCAGCGCGGGCACCAGCGCGCCATTGCCGCCGAACAGGCGTCCGAAGGCGGCGGCGGTGGTCTCGTTCGCCAGGCAATCGACCGCGCGCAGGGCTGGCGCGACGCCGGACGAGGCATTGGCCGCAAGTTCGGCGCAGGCGCTCATTCGGCGGCCTCGGTCCACAGCGCGGTGGGATCGGCCTCCTCGCCCGGCCAGGGCTGCCCGGTCAGCGCCGGATACCAGCCCTGCGGAGCATCGCCATAGGCGGCGCGCAGCGCATCGAGCCGCCGCACGGTGCTTTCCCGGCCGGACAGCAGGGCCAGCACTTCGGGCATGCCGGACAGGTCCAGCCGAACCACCACCGATGCGCCCGGTTGGCGGATCAGGAAGCAGCGGCTGTGCGCGGGCAGGGTGCGGATCAGGTCCAGTTCGTGCGCGGTCAGGGCAAAGCCATCGCAATAGTCGTCGGCCCGGGCGCGGGCGTTGGGCATGAAGATCATGGTTGCGGTCTGTTCGATCAGCGCGGTCGAGATGCGGCTGTCGAGCGCGTCGCGCGCGCTCTGCGTGGCGAACCCTACCAGCGCGTTGCGCTTGCGCAGGGTTTTCAGCCAGTCGCGGATCCGGGCGGAGAACACCTCGTCGTCGAGCGCCTTCCAGCCCTCGTCGATCAGGATCATGGTCGGCTCGCCATCCAGCCGCTCCTCGATCCGGTGAAACAGGTACATCATCGTCGGCGTGCGCAGCCGCGGCGCTTCCAGCAGGGCGGTCATGTCGAAGCCCAGGCTGCGCGCCGAAAGGTCCAGCCGGTCCTCGGCATTGTCGAACAGCCAGCCGTTTTCGCCGCCGCGAATCCAGGCGCCCAGCCGGCTGGCAAGGTCGCCCGGCTGCGGGCGGCGCGATCCGGCGAGCAGTTCGCGGAAATGGGTCAGGCGGCGCAGCGATGGATCGTTGGCATAGGCCGCGTCGACCGCCTCCGCGATCAGGGCGGTTTCCTCCGGCCCTTCGGCGGCCAGCAGCACGCCCAGCCAGTCGCGCAGGAAGGCGCGGTTGACCGGGCTGTCGGGCAGGGCCAGCGGGTTGAAGCCGGTCGGGCTGCCCGCCGCGATCCGGCTGTAGGTGCCGCCGATCCCGCGCACGAACACCTCGGCGCCGCGATCCTTGTCGAACAGCACGGTGCGGGGGGAGAACTTCTGCGCCTGGGCGGCGAGGAAGTTCATCACCACCGTCTTGCCCGATCCCGAAGGCCCGATCACGCTGAAATTGCCGAGGTCGCCGGCGTGAAAATTGAAGAAGAACGGCGTGGAGCTGGTCGTCTGGAGCAGGGTAACGGCCTCGCCCCAGTGGTTGCCGTCGGCCTGGCCCAGCGCAAAGCCGTGGAGCGATCCGAAGCAGGCCATGTTGGCGCTGGAAATCAGCGCGCGGCGCACCAGCAGGCTTTCGTTGCCGGGGAACTGGCCCCAGAAGCAGGGCTCAAGGTTGACGTCCTCGCGCACCGCGACGGCCCCGGCATCGGCCAGGGCAGCGGCGCAGGCGGCGGCCTGGGCATCGAGCATGTCGAGCCGGTCGCTGCGGACCAGCACGGACAGGTGGTGGTCGCCAAAGGCCACCGCGCCCACCCCCAGCGCATCGCGCGCGCCCTGCATCTCGCGCCGTTCGGCCATGGCCTCCTCGTCGGCGGACTTGAGGCGACGGATGGCAAGATCGATCCGTTCGCGCGCCACCTGGCGGTCGGACGGCGCGTAGCTTTCGGACAGGACCAGTTCGCAGGGCAGACGCAGCAGCGCGTCGGTCAGCCCCGGTGTGGTGACGTCCGGATAGTCCTTCAGGCTGATCAGCGCGCCGAAACCGGCCTCGCCCGGCCCGCGCAGTTCCAGCGCGTCGAGGCCGAAGCTGATCCGCTTGTAGGGCAGCATCCGGCCGATATCGGTGCCCTCAGTCGGGCGGCGCACCGGGCGCATCTCGCCATTGTAGAGCGCGGAGAGCAGTTCGAGCACTTCCGAGCAGCGCCCCGCCGGACTGTCGTAATCGCCCAGCAGCCGCGCGCCGTAAGCCCCGAGCGAGGCGACCATCGCGGTCGCGGCGGCGCGCAGCGCGCGCAGGTCCGCAGGATCGGCCTCGACCGCGTCGGCGCCGCGCCGCCTGGCCATGCGGGACAGCCGCTCTGCCCAGCCGGCCTTGCCGCGCGCCGGACGGCGCACCAGGGTGACGAACTGGTCGTTCACGAACAGCGCCCCGCTGGCCAGCTTCTCGCGCCAGCGTGCATCGATGTGTGCGGCTACGGGATCGTCGAAGCGCCCTTCCAGCTCGACATGGACCCGGCGGCGGATCACGTGGTGATACAGCACGAAGCGCGCATCGAGCGCGCTGCGCAGCACCACTTCGCGCGTGGCGGCATGGGCATTCAGTTCGTCGCTGTCGGCCGTTTCGAAGCCGATGCCGGGAACCAGCAGCGAAATCATCGCCGAACCATCGCGAAGCAGCACGACGTTCTCGTCGATCAGGTCGAGGTAGGGCAGGCGGTCCCCGGCCTGTTGTTCCTTGCGGCCCCAGGCGGAAATCGAAGGTGCGGAGCCCGAGAAGATACCCATGTCAGCGATCCTTTACGGCGCGTAGCTGTTGCAGCCCCAGCGCTGCCAGTTGCCGACCCGGGGGCAGCGGCTGACCTTGGTGATCCATAGGTCGAACACGCGCGGTTCGCGCAGGCAGGCCAGGTATCCCACCGCATGGACCAGCAGCGCCACCGGCAAGGCCAGGAAGCTCTTGGTGATCAGGAACGCCTCGGTCGTGACAGCCGCGTTGATGATGAAGAAGCTGTAGGTTACGCCCGCGAACATCTGCGGCCGGGTCAGCGCCCGGTGGACCGGGAAGCGCGCCAGTTCGGTGGGCCCGGACATCGGCTCAGCCTGCCGCCGCGGCGGCCTGGATGCCCGATACGATCGCGCCCGCGCCGAACAGGATGAAAGTGCCGATGATCACCGTTGCGCCAAAGCGCCAGTTCATCCGCCCGGTCAGCATCATGAAGCCGACCGCCGCCACCGCCATGACCGCGACTGCCGTGGCAACATTGCCAAGCAGGGTGCCCTGCAGCCAGCCCATCGCGGCGATGATCGGGCCGGACCCTTGCGGATTGGCCACCTGGGCCAGCGCGGGCTGGGGCAGAACGAGAGGCAGGGCGGCAATCGCGGCGGCGCGCAGGGAACGCATCGGGTTCATCTCCGGACAGGTTGGGAAAGTCGCCCCATGATCGCGGCGACATATTGGCGGGTTTCGCGGATTGGCGGGATGCCGCCCGCCTGCTGCACGCGGCGCGGGCCTGCATTGTAGGCCGCGAGCGCCAGTTCGACGTCGCCGCCAAAGGCATCGAGCTGCATTCGCAGATAGCGGGCGCCGCCTTCCAGGTTGGCGCTGGGATCGTGCGGATTGACGCCGAGATCGCGGGCGGTGCCGGGCATCAGCTGGGCCAGGCCGCGCGCGCCGGCGGGCGAGATGGCCGATTGGTTCCAGCGGCTTTCCTGCCAGACAAGGGCTTCCAGCAAGGCGGGGCTGAGATCGTACTTGAGCGCCAGTTCGGCCACGCGGAGGCGCCACTGCTGCGGCCCCGCGCCGGGATCGACCTGCGTGAACGAAGCGGGGTGTTCAGCGGTCGTGACTTGCGCTGGAGCCTGCGCTTCGTTCGCCGGGTCGAGCCGTGCGGTTGCTCCGGTCTGGGCAAGTGCCGGACCTCCGGCCACCCAGACGTGGCCCTGCACGCCGATCTCCAGCACGTCTGCCTGTGCCGGGGCGGGCGTTGCAACGGCCGCGCCAAGCCCTGCGGCAATTGCCAAAACTGGTAAACAGCGACTCATTGCGCCCTCCATTCGGGCGCAATGCGGGTGTTACGTGACAACTCTATGACTAAAAGCGATCACTCTCCAATATTGCTGCGCGCAGTGCCGTTATTGTCGTGGCTCACGTGCGATTGCCCGGGAACTATCAAGGAGAGGGCGTCAGTCGGGTTCAGCGCAGGGCGAGCGCCTGTCCTTCCTGGAGTCTGGTTCGGGCCAGCTTGGCTGCCTGCCGGGAATCGAGCCAGCGACCGTCCGCAAGTTGCAGGTCGAAGCGTTCCGGGCTGGCGGCGGCGGCCTCCAGTGCGGTCCTGGCTTCGGAAATCCGGCCGAGCCGCGAATAGGCTGCGGCAAGGTTGATAAGCGCGGCGGGATCCTGGGAATTGGCTTCGAGACTGGCCTGAATTCTGGCCAAAGCCTCGGAATTGCGGCCTTCTGACAGCTCCGTATAGCCTACGTCGATCCGTTCCATGCGAGCTTCCACAGCGATCGGAGCGGGTGCCGGCGCTGCCGCAGTCGAAGCAGCGAACGCGGTGGCAAGAATCAAACTGCTGAACATGGCATCTCTCCGTTGCTTGTTTCCATGAGCAGGAGAATATGCCGCCTGCCTGCTTCCGCCAAAAAAAATCGCAAAGTGTCATAAAAATGAAACATCGCGATTTTCGAGCAGTCGCTCGCGATTCGATCCGGGTGCCTGGACAGAAATGTCATATCATTGTCACGATAAAGACGTAGTATAGAAGCAGTCTTCGTCACAGTTGCGAAATCAAACTGTCACCTTCGTTCCCTAATCGGCGAGTCGCGATGGCGGAATCGCCTGCGTCGCTCGAATTCCAAGGGGATCTATCGTGAAGAACATCCATGGCTTGTTCCTGGTCGGCTGCAGCGCGCTGGCGCTCGCCGGATGTGGCCCGAGCGACATCGCCTCGCCGGGCAGCGGCGGCAACGTCACCATCAATTATCCGGCCCCGACGCCGACCCCCACGCCGACCCCGACCGGTCCCGCCACAGTGGTTGCTGCAGGCGGCTGCCCGACCATCGCCGATCCGCAGGGGCTGACCGATGGCGGCACGATCACCGGCCCGACCGGCACCTGGCGCGTCTGCCGCCTGCCGAACTTGATCAAGGTATCGAGCACGCTCCCCAAGATCGCCGGCCTGCTTTATGAACTGCCGGGCCGGGTCAACGTGGGCTGCGACGGCGGCTTCGCCGTTCCCACCGCAGCGGCGCCCCACGCTTCGACCACCACGGGCTGCTCGAACCTGACCGCCGATACCAACGTCACCCTGACCATCCAGCCGGGCGTGATCCTGTACGGATCGACCGGCCAGTCGTGGCTCGCCGTCAATCGCGGCAACAAGATCAACGCGGTCGGCTCGGCCACCCAGCCGATCATCTTCACCAGCAAGGACAACGTCCTGGGCTATAACGACGATACCTCGCAGGGCCAGTGGGGCGGCGTGGTGCTGATGGGCCGCGCGCCGGTGACGGATTGCAACGTCGGCACGGTCGCCGGCGGCACCTGCGAGCGCGACACCGAAGGTTCGGCCGACCTTGCCCGGTTCGGCGGCGCCAATCCGGCTGACAATTCGGGCCGCATGAGCTTTGTCCAGATCCGCTATTCGGGCTTCGTCCTTGGCGCGGGCAAGGAACTTCAGGCGCTGACCACCGAGGCGATCGGTTCGGGCACCGTGCTTGACCACATCCAGTCGCACAACAGCTCGGACGATGGTGCCGAATTCTTCGGCGGCAACGTCAACCTCAAGTACTACGTCGCCACGGGTGCCGACGACGATTCGCTCGACGTCGATACCGGTGCGCAGATGAACGTTCAGTACGCCCTGCTGCTGCCGCGCGCGACAAAGGGCGATGCCCTGTTCGAGATCGACAGCAACGGCGCCGAAGGCGATACCCCGCGCACCAAGCTGCACGTGTCGAACTTCGTCGCGATCCAGCCGCAGACCAGCGCCGACAACGAAGCCAACGACCTGGCCGCCGCCCTGTTCCGGGGCAACTCGGACGTTACGCTCAGCAACGGCCTGATCGTCGCGCCCAGCAACGAATGCATCCGCATGAACGGTTCGGGCACCACCCCGGCCACGTTGACCGCCCGTTCGGTCGCGTTGCAGTGCAATGGCACCAAGTTCCTGGGTTCGGGCAGCTTCAACGCCTCGGCCGTGGCAAGCGCTTTCGGATCGGGCGCGAACAACAACAACGACAGCTTCACCAACACGCTCGCCAGCCTGTTCATCAACGGTGCGAACGAGAACGGCGTGACTGCGTTCGACGCTTCGACGCTGTCCAGCTTCTTCGCTGCCACCACCTGGATCGGCGCCGTGCGCAACACCTCGGACACCTGGTACGCGGGCTGGACCTGCAACAGCGCGACCGCGAACTTCGGTTCCTCGTCGAGCCTGTGCACCTCGCTGCCCGTCAACTGAGCTGCGGCTGCCTGACACGTTCGCTTGGGGGCAGCCACTTGCTGGCTGCCCCCGGCTTGTTTTCGAACCAGGGGAAATCTCATGTCCATCCCGTCGCGGCTGATCCGTGCCGTCCTGATTACCACGGCGCTCGTTTCGCCCACTCTTGCTCTTGCACAGGTTGCCGAACCCGATGCCGCGCAACCGCAGCCCGCTGCCGAAGAGCCCGCGCGGGAGCAGGTCGAGGTTTCCGCGCCGGGCGGAGAGATTGTCGTCACCGGCAACCGCGTCCGCAATATCGAACGTTCCGCGCCTCAGGTCGTTTCGGTGCTGTCCAGCGCCGAGATCGCCCGGACGGGTGAGGGCAACATCGCCGGCGCGCTGGGCCGCGTGACCGGACTCAGCGTGGTCGGCAGCGGCTATGTCTATGTGCGCGGGCTGGGGGACCGCTATTCGCTCGCCCTGCTCAACGGTTCGCCGCTGCCCAGCCCCGAACCGCTCAAGCGCGTGGTGCCGCTCGATCTGTTTCCCAGCAGCGTGATCGCCTCTTCGCTGGTCCAGAAGAGTTATTCGGCGAACTATCCGGGCGAATTCGGCGGCGGCGTGATCAACCTCACCACCAAGGCCGTCCCGCGCGACCCGTTCCTGTCGATCGGCTTCGGCGTTTCGGGCGATACCGAAACGACCAGCCACCTGGGCTATACCTATTACGGCAGCGGCAGCGACTGGGCGGGCTTCGACAATGGCCCGCGCAATATTCCCTCCGCGCTCCAGTCGTTCCTGGACAGCGGCGCCCGCATCAGTTCGGGCACAGTCAACACCCCGGCCATCGCCAGCCAGCTGGTGACCGGTCGCAATTCCGCCGTGCAGCGCTGGAACCACCTGCCGGCCAATTTCTCCGGATCGCTGACCGGAGCCAAGTCGTGGGACATCGGTTCCACCAACCTCGGCGTGATTGCCGCCCTGGGCTACAGCAACAAGTGGCTGACCCGCCAGCCGCGCCAGCAGCGTTCGCTCAGCGCCGACCTCTCGACGATCGAATCCGATTTCACGTCGCTGAACACCGACAACCGGATCGTGGTCAACGGCCTGCTTGGCGTGGGCCTGGAATTTGGCGAGAACAAGCTGCGCTGGACCAACCTGATCATCCGCGACACGGTCAAGCAGGCCCGCCTGGCGCTGGGCAACCAGAACCAGACCAATGTCGATTACATGCGGCAGAACACCGCCTGGTACGAACGCCAGCTGATTAACACCCAGCTGGTTGGCGAGTTCAAGCTGACGCCCGATCTCAGCCTCGACCTGCGCGGCAGCTTTGCGAAGTCCCGGCGCAATGCGCCCTATGAACTGTACTTCGAATACCTGCGGACCAATGCTGCGGCCGATCCGCTGGGCGCCCATTTCGTCAACCGGCTGAACAACGGCAACGGCGGCGATGCGCGCGTCACCTTTTCGGAGCTGGACGAGAATCTGTGGTCGGCCAGCGGCGACCTGTCCTACCGCGCGCTCCAGGGCTTGACGGTCACGGTCGGCGGGGCCTTCTCGGATACCAGCCGCACCAGCTCGCGCCGCCAGTTCCAGTTCCTCGCTCCCGGGGTCTGCGAAGGCGTGCCGGCCAATCCTTCCTCGTGCATTCCCTCGGGCGTGACGATGCTGCGGCCCGATTACCTGCTTGCCCCGTCGGTGGTGAACGCGTTCAAGATCGGCCTGATCGAAAGCGACGAAGGCAATCCCGCCTTCCTGGCCCAGCTGCGCAATGCGGCTGGCTACGGCAAGGTCAACTGGCAGATCAGCGATGCGATCAGCCTTGATGCTGGCGTGCGCTATGAATGGGCCAGGCTGAAGGTCGATCCGATCCAGGTCTTCACCGTGCCCGGCGCGGCGACCACCGGGATCAGCCAGACCAACGGCTACTGGCTGCCGGGCGCGACGCTGACCTGGGAAGTCCAGCCGCAGATGCAGGTTCGCGTCTCTGCCTCGAAGACGATCGCGCGGCCCCAGTTCCGCGAACTGATCAACCAGCCTTACTATGACCCCGAATCCAACCGGGAATACCGCGGCAACCCGCTGCTGGTCGATAGCCAGCTGTACAACGCCGAAGGTCGGTTCGAATGGTACTTCGCGCCTGAACAGCGCCTTTCGGTGTCGGGCTTCTACAAGAAGATCGACCGCCCGATCGAAGCTTTCATCAACCCCTCGTTCACCACCTCCTACGCCAATGCGCCGCAGGCGACGCTCTATGGCGCGGAGTTCGACGTGAAGAAGCATTTCCAGCTTGGCGAGGAAGGGTTCTTCGCGGCGCGGCGGCTGGTGCTGGTAGGCAACTACACCTTCACCAAGTCGAAGCTGAAGGTCGCGCCGGGTGATCAGGTGGCGGTGTTCGGTGCCTTTTCCACTGCGGCCAGCGACTATTTCACCAATGGCGCCAAGCTGACCGGCCAGTCGGACCACATCGTCAACTTCGAAGTGGGCCTGGAGAACCAGGACAAGCTGTCGCAGCAGACGCTGATGATCACCTATGCCAGTGACCGGGTGGTCAGCCGCGGCGTGTTCGGATCGCCGCCGCAGCCCGACGTTTACGAGCGGCCGGGCCTGCGCGTCGATTTCGTCGCGCGCGAAGGCTTCACGCTGCTTGGCAAGGAACTGGAACTGAAGTTCGAGGCGCGCAACCTGACCGGGCGCCGCCATGTGGAATTCCAGCAGTCAGGCAAGAACCGGCTCGAGGTCAATTCCTACGACGTCGGCCGCACCTTCTCGCTGTCCGCTTCGCTGAAATTCTGATCACCACCCTGCGGGGAGGGGGCACTCTCCTCCGGTCAGAACACCTTGGGTCTGCCTTTCAAGAGAGGCAGACCCCACTTTCTTCGGAAATGACGAAGTCGCCGCACAGCAGGCGGATGACATCAGGGTTCGTCGAACACGTACCCCAGAGAGCGGACGGTCCGCAGGTCATAAGTGACGCCAGCAGCTCGCAAGGCCCTGCGCAGTCTTCCCACCCACACATCGACCGTTCGCTCGTCCATGGGTTGTTCCTGTTTGCCGAGAGCCAGAATCAACTGCTGGCGCGTGAAGACCCGACTGGGATGCTCCACGAAATAGCGCAGCAGCCGAAATTCGTTTGGCATCAGCCGGATCGGCTTGCCCTGCCATCGCGCCTGGAATGCCGCCTGGTCGATGGAAAGTTCCCCAAGCGTGGTGATCTTGCGCTGCGGCACCGCCAGATCATGGACGCGGTTCGCGAGAATCCGGTCGAGTATCCCCCGGCGTGTGGCCGGACCAAGCATATAGTCGTCAGCACCTGCGCTGAGCGCGCGCCGGCGTGCATCCTGATCGTCCTCGTTCAGGATCATCGTGATGCGGATCTTTGCAAGAGCAGGATCGCAGCGTAGCCGCCGGCAGATTTCCAGGCCGGAACTGTCTGGCATGGCCCATTCGATAAATGCCCAGCCGGCATTGTCGAGCAAGGGGAGGTCGCTTAACCGGTTCAGGCGATGGAAGGTGATGATGAAATCGCCGTGACTGTAAGGCTGCATCCCGTCGGCCAGTTCACCCGAAACGATTAGATCAATCTGACGCATCAATTTTTACCCCTGATGCGTCTCGCTACCTCCGGCGCTTTACGTCACGGTGACGATTCCATGTCTGCGGGGTGTCAACAGGATTGCACCGGGCTATTCCTGGCCGGGTCGGGCGCGGACGGCTTGCCTTAGGGGCTGGA
>CALMJG010000002.1 GCA_937864195.1 uncultured Novosphingobium sp. | reverse complement strand
CGGCGCGGGTCATGGCCGGCGAGCCGCTCGACAATTTCCCGCCGTTCAAGCGCGACCTGCCCTACATGGCGGTCAAGGAAGCCGTGTTCCCGTTTGCCCGCTTCCCCGGTGTCGATCCGGCGCTTTCGCCGGAAATGAAGTCGACCGGCGAAGTGATGGGGATCGACGATGCCTTCCCGATGGCCTTCGCCAAGGCGCAGCTGGGCGCCGGGCTGGTGCTGCCGCAGGGCGGGATCGTGTTCGTCTCGGTCAAGGAAAACGACAAGCCGGTGATCCTGCCCGCAGTGCGCCAGCTGGTGTCGCTGGGCTTTTCGATCATCGCCACGGGCGGCACGCAGCGCTATCTGGCCGAAGCCGGGCTGCCAGTGGAACGCGTCAACAAGGTGGCCGAGGGCCAGCGCCATATCGTCGACCGGATCATCGACGGCGAGATCGCGCTGATCTTCAACACCACCGAGGGCTGGCAGAGCCACAAGGATTCGCAATCGATCCGCGCTTCGGCGCTGAATAACAAGGTGCCCTACTTCACCACGGCGGCCGCTTCGGTCGCCTCGGCAGAGGCGATTGCGGCGCTGCGGACCAGCCAGCTTGAAGTGCGGTCATTGCAGGACTATTATAGCCTCTGATTTTCGTGCCTCCCCTCAGCGAGATCCGGCCGAACCTGTACCCTTGAAGGGACGGGAGGGGCCGCTATTCTCGCGGGCGGTGACAAAAGGATACCAAGTGATGGCGAGTGTCGAAAAGCTGCCGATGCTGGCGGAAGGCTATGAAAAGCTGATCGCCGAGCTGAAAGCGCTGCGCGAGGAGCGGCCCCGGATCGTTGACGCGATCGAGGAAGCGCGCGCCCACGGCGATCTGTCGGAAAACGCCGAATACCACGCCGCCAAGGAACGCCAGGGCCAGGTCGAGGCTTCGATTGCCGACCTGGAGGACAAGGTCAGCCGCGCCCAGATCGTCGATCCGACCACGCTGTCGGGCGACAAGATCATTTTCGGAGCGACCGTGACCCTGCTGGACGATGACGACAAGCCGGTGCGCTACCAGATCGTCGGCCCTTACGAGGCGGACGCCAAGGTTGGCCGGATCAGCTACAATTCGCCGCTGGGCCGCGCGCTGATCGGGCGCAAGGTCGAGGAAGAGATCGAAGTGACCGTGCCTTCGGGCGACCGGTTCTACGTGGTCGAGAAGATCGAATTCGTCTGAACGGGCAGGGTGCGCTCCTGCGGGGGCGCCTGCCGGTTTCATCCTGACATTGCCGGGTCGGCGGGCCGGGGCGGTTGCCTGCGGGCGTTGCTTCTGGCCGCTCTGGATTGCTTCGGCCTGCGGACTCGCAATGACCAAGGTAATGGGGCGAGGGTGCCTGGACGAGGGGGCAGTTTACTCTAACCCCTGACCCCAATTCCCCACCTCCGTTCGTGTCGAGCGTAGTCGAGACACGCCAGCGCAACCGTGTCTCGACTACGCTCGACACGAACGGAGGTTGAGGCTGCGGGCCACGCGGGGGCAGGCCGAGCAGGCCCACCCCGAAGGCTCAGCCTTGCAGCAGGTCCGGCTGAAGCAGGCGGTGCAGGTGGACGATCACGTAGCGCATCTCCGCATCGTCGACCGTGCGCTGGGCATTGGCGCGCCAGGCTTCCTCGGCCGCTGCATAATCGGGGAACACCCCGACGATGTCGAGCTGGTCGAGATCGGTGAATTCGAGAGTCTGCGGGTCGCGGACGCGGCCGCCCATGACGAGGTGAAGTTTCTGGCTCATCGGCTATCCTGGGGAGGGAGTTGAGACCTGCCCTTTAGCGCCAGATGCATTTCACGCAAGTGGGCGAATCACCGCCGCAGCCTGGCCACGCGCGAGGCAAGATCGATGATCGCCAGGCCCGCATCGCGCGCCTGTTCCCCGGCGGTTCCGGCCATGCGGCTGGCCCGCGCGCGGATCGGAGCGGTCTTTTCGTCGGCGAATTCCAGGCCCTCGTTCGCCGCCTCGCTGGCGGCCTCGCGTGCCTGCTTGCTCAGGGCCAGGCCAAGCTCGCCGGCCACCGTGGCGAGGCCCACCGCGCGGCGGCCGACCTTGCTGGTGAAACTGCGCGGCAGCAGCGCGCCCAGCAGCAGCCCGGCACCGGCACCGGCGGCAATCGCCAGCCAGGGATATTCACCCGCGAGCGAGCGATAGCTGTCGGGCGGATAGGCGTCGGGCAGGTGGGCGTGGCCATTGGCCCGCATCTGTGCGCCCGAAGCGTCGATCTTGTCACGGATACGGTCGGAACGGGTCTTGGCATCGGTCATCGAAAAGTCTCCTGGGCCGCTTGCGGCTCGTCCTGATCAACCCGGCTGCAGTCCCCGGGTTCCCCGTCCCCGTGGTCCTCCGCCTTGTCTTCGCCCCCTTTCTGTTCGTCGCCCAGCCAGCCCAGCACGGCATCGAGCAGCGGCCCGCGAAAGGCCCACAGCAGCAGCGCGCCAAGCGTCGCGGCGATCACGCCCTTGCTTTCCCTGGCGATAGCGGCTGCCTCGCCCAGCGCGGTGCGCGTTTCATCGAGCGCCTTGTCGGCAATCCGCCCGCCAACGCTGCGCGCTTCGAGGTCCGCCCTGACCTGCGAGAGCCTGGCATCGAACATGGCGCGCGCGGCCTGCCGGTTGGCACCGTCGGTTGCGAGCTGGGATTCTGCCTTGGTCATGGCTGCGCCTCGGGCACAGGCCTGGGTTCGCTGATCTGGGCCGAGGCACGTTTCCAGCGCGCGGCGGCCCGCGCCGCGGCAAGGCCGGCGACCAGCACGAGCGCCGCCACGACCAGCGCGGTCGCCGCCCAGTATCCCAGGAGCTGCGCGATCCCCAGCAGCACGCCCATCACCAGCGCCATCAGCGCGAAGAACACCAGCGCCAGCGCCAGCGCGCCCCACGCTGCCACTTCGCGCGCGGCTTCGCCGGCAACGGCAGCGCGCGCCTTGTGATAGGCCAGTTCCGCTTCGAGCAGGGTGCGACCGTCATCGACCAGCCGCCGGGCATCCTCCACCAGCGAGCGCTGCGCGGCGTCGCTGGCGGGTTCCGCGATCAGCGGGGGCGGGGCCTCGGCGTCCATCGGCCAGTGCTCGCTGGGGCGGGCCTAGTCGTTCGATCCACCCTTGAACAGACGGGCGACAAGGAAGCCGGCGACCGCAGCCAGGCCGATCGCGACGCCCGGGCTCTTGCGCACGAATTCCTTCGCGTCCTCGCCCAGTTCGTTCAGGTCCTTGGCTTCGATCTTCGCGGCGGTTTCCTGCATCGAGCGGGCGGCGGTGCGGGCGTAGTCGCCATAGCGGGCGCCCAGCTTGTCGTCGATCGTCCCCGCGTTGTCGGCCACGATCTTGCCGAGGCTCGACAGGGCATCGCTGGTGCGGGTCTTGCCTTCGGCGGCAAGTTCGGCCGCCCGGTCGCGCGCCTGGCCGGCGAGATCCTTGGCGTCTGCCGCCCAGTCCCCGCTCTTCGCGGCGATCTGTTCCTTGTAGGCGCCGGCCTTGGCCTGGGCTTCCTGGGTCAGCGCCTGGGCGCCCGCGCGGGCTTCCTCGATCGCCTTGGAGAACTTGGCCTTCGAAGTGGCCGTGCCATTTTCGGCCGCAGCGGTTTCGGCGGCAGTCTCGGCAGCGGGAGCGGCCTTGGCGGCGGACTTCCTGGCAGTGGTCTTCGCGGTGGAGGGAGATTTCGATGCCATCGGAATTGACCTTTCTTTGTCCCGCGTAAAACGGGCTGAACCAATGTGGGTAACGCCATGTCCCGATACAAGTTCCGTATCTTGCGCGGTTATGCGGCGCCATTTGCTGCATTGCAACTTGCCAGTGAAGGCCCCGCTGCTAAGGAGCCAGCAACTGGCCCCCAGGAGGTGAACCCGCCATGACCGCGATCATTGACATCCACGCCCGCGAAATTCTCGACAGCCGCGGCAATCCCACCGTCGAAGTCGACGTTCTGCTGGAAGACGGCAGCTTTGGCCGCGCCGCCGTGCCTTCGGGCGCCTCGACCGGCGCGCACGAGGCCGTCGAACTGCGCGATGGTGACAAGAGCCGCTATCTTGGCAAGGGCGTGCTGGAAGCAGTGAAGGCCGTCAACGGCGAGATCAGCGACGCACTGCTCGGCTTCGATGCCGAGGATCAGCGCGACATCGACCTCGCGATGATCGGCCTCGACGGGACCGAGAACAAGAGCCGGCTTGGCGCCAATGCGATCCTCGGTACTTCGCTGGCCGTCGCCAAGGCCGCCGCCAACGCGCGCGGCCTGCCGCTCTATGCCTATGTCGGCGGCGTTTCGGCGCACGTCCTGCCCGTGCCGATGATGAACATCATCAACGGCGGCGAACATGCCGACAACCCGATCGACTTCCAGGAATTCATGATCATGCCGGTCGGCGCGCCGACTCTGGCCGAAGCCGTCCGCTGGGGCGCGGAAGTGTTCCACACGCTCAAGAAGGGCCTCCACGAAAAGGGCCTGGCGACTGCTGTTGGCGACGAGGGCGGCTTTGCCCCGAACCTCGCCAGCACCCGCGCCGCGCTCGACTTCGTCATGGCCTCGATCGAGAAGGCCGGGTTCAAGGCCGGAACCGACATCAAGCTGGCGCTGGACTGCGCCGCGACCGAATTCTTCAAGGCGGGCAAGTACGAGATCAGCGGCGAGGGGCTCTCGCTCTCGCCGGTTGAAATGGCCGATTACCTCGCCGCGCTCTGCGCCGACTATCCGATCGTCTCGATCGAGGACGGCATGGGCGAGGACGATTTCGAGGGCTGGAAGGCGCTGACCGACAAGATCGGCGACAAGGTCCAGCTGGTGGGTGACGACCTGTTCGTCACCAACCCCAAGCGCCTGACCATGGGCATCGGCAAGGGCCTGGCCAATTCGCTGCTGGTCAAGGTCAACCAGATCGGCTCGCTGACCGAGACGCTGGAAGCCGTCTCCATCGCGCAGCGCAATGGCTACACCGCCGTCATGTCGCACCGTTCGGGCGAAACCGAGGACGCGACCATCGCCGACCTCGCGGTCGCCACCAACTGCGGCCAGATCAAGACCGGCAGCCTCGCCCGCAGCGACCGGCTCGCCAAGTACAACCAGCTGATCCGCATCGAGGAAGAACTGGGCGACGCGGCGGTCTATGCCGGCGCGGCGGCCTTCGGGCGCCTCGCGGTCTGATTACAGGGCAGGGGGCGGCAGTGCGCCGCCCCCCGGTCATTTCAGAATGGTCACGTGACCGGTCTTGGTGTGCTTCATCTGTCCGCCTGACACGGTGACATAGACCCCTTGCGCCAGTGCCGAGCCGGCCGAGCAGACACCTGCCTGGCAACGCTCGCCAAAGCTGGCGCCCTGGGTCTGGCGGGCCACCGTCATGTTCATGCTGATCCGGTTCGGCATTCCGCCGCTGGTCAGCAGGCCGCTGCGCTGGGCCTCATCCTCGCTCTTGCAGCTCGCGGTTCCGGACAGTTCGAACTCGTCCGCACCGGCGCGCAGCACCGCCTTGTCGATGTGCTTGCCGCCACAGATCCTTGCCAGCACCGGCGAAGCCTTGTCCATACGAAGGGTCAGCCCCTCGACTGCGCCCAGCAGGGCCGCATAGGCGAGATCAGGTGAACCGTCTCCGTCCAGGTCGCCCGCAGACCCGGTCCGCGCGCCCTTGCCCTTGGCGAGATCCCAGCCGGTCGTCCGGGGGCCACCGGCGCGCAAGCTTTGGGTGTTCTGGCTCGCTTGCGTCGTGCCGAACGACCAGCCCTCCACCCTGGCCTCACCATCAAGTCCATCGATTTTCAGGAAATAGTCCGCGCTGGCTGCCTGCGCGGTGATGGAAACGAGCGCCAGCGCGCTTCCAAGCAGGGTCAATCGCAACATGGTTCCTCTCCCCATTGCGTCTGATGCGGCGGGGCAGGGTATCCACCCCGCCTGAGTGCTGGATACCACCTTTGCGCACAATGCGCACATGGCGATTGCCAGCGGCCCCGATGCCCTTTAACCGTTCGCTTAAAGAGAGAGGACAAGAAACGGCATGGCAGACTTTCCATCGCATCCCGATGGACTCGATCCGGCATGGCTGGGCGAGCGGCTCCGGCAGGCAGGGGTAATCGGCGATGCCGAGATCACGGCGCTCAGCTGGGAGCCGATCGGCACCGGCCAGGTGGGTGACAGCGCCCGCATCTCGCTCACGTACGACCGCCCCGGCGCTGGTCCCGCGACCGTGGCAGGCAAGTTCCCCGCCGCTGACGAAACCAGCCGCACCACGGCGGCAACGCTGGGGCTCTATGCCAAGGAAGTTGGCTTCTACCGCGACCTGCGGCACCGGGTGGATGTCCGCGCGCCGGTCGCCCACGTGGCCGAGGTTGCCGACAACGGCGTCGATTTCCTGCTGATCTTCGAAGACCTCGGTCCCGCGCGCGGCGGCAACCAGCTGGCCAGTTGCAGCGCCGCCGATGCTCGCGCCGGGGTGACCCAGGCCGCCGCGCTTCATGCGCCCAGCTGGGACAATCCGGCGATCACCGATCTGGACTGGTTGCAACTGCCCGAGGCGGTGGTCGAGCATATCCGGGGCCTCTATGGCACTGCGCAGCAGATTTTCCGCGAGCGCTACAAGGATAGCCTCGAACCGGAATTCATGAAGCTCTGCGACGATCTCAACGATATGCGCGAGCTGTGGTATGGCCGCGAAGTGGGCACGAAATGCCTGATCCACGGGGATTTCCGGCTCGACAACATGCTGTTCGACATCCACGGCGGGGCTGAGGAGATCGCGGTGCTGGATTGGCAGACGGTGGGCACCGGATCGGGGCTGATGGACATCGGCTATTTCCTGGGCACGGGGATCGGAGACGAGCTGCGCCGCGCGCACGAGGGCGAACTGCTCGATCGCTACTGCGCCGAAATGACGCGCCGCGGCGTGCCGCTCTGCCGCGATGCGATCTGGGACGATTACGTGATCGGGGCGCTGCACGGGGTTTCCACCGCCGTGTTCAGCGCCGCCTTCGTCGAGCGGACCGAGCGCGGCGATGCCAATTTCCTGTCGATGGCACGCGGCGGCTGCGCCCTCGCGCTGCACCACGGCAGCCTCGACAAGCTGAAAGGATAAAGGCGATGGTCCTGACCAAGGGTGATGATTTCCCGCTGCACCAGACCCCGGAACCGGTCGCCTATGCGGGGACCGACCGCAATTTCTACGACCGCTATTTCTTCAACGGCTATGCGCCGGATGGCTCGGGCTTTTTCGCGGTGGCCTTCGGCATCTATCCGCACCTCAACGTCGCGGACGCGCATTTCTCGACCATCCGCGACGGGGTGCAGTATAATCTCCACGCCTCGAAGGAACTCGGGATGGAGCGGCTCGATCTGCAAGTCGGCCCGATCCGGATCGAGATTCTCGAACCGCTCCAGAAGCTCAGGGTCACGGTCGACGGCGAGGGGCTGAAGGCCGACCTGACCTTCACGGGCCGCGCTTTTCCGATCGAGGAGCCGCGCTTCATCCACCGCATCGGCCCGCGCACGTTCATGGACTACACCCGCCTGACGCAGAACGGCCACTACACCGGCTGGATCGAGGTCGACGGGGTGCGCGACGAGGTAAAGCCCGGCACCGCCGGCACCCGCGACCGCAGCTGGGGCGTGCGCCCCGTCGGCGCGCGTGACGAGCAGCCGCACGGCACCGGCGTGGTCCCCGGCTTCTTCTGGCAGTGGACCCCGATCAATTTTGCGGATCGCAGCGTTTTCTTCCACGTCAACGCCGACGCCAAGGGGAACAAGTGGAACACCCGCGCGGTGATCGCGCCCGATGGCAGCGCCGCCGATGAGCACGTGGATATCGAGGGCGAGATGGACTCACCGCTGGCCAGCGGCACGCGCTGGCCGGAAACCGGAACCCTGGTGGTCGATGGGCCGGACGGGCCGGAAACCCTGCGCTTCGAAGTGCTGGGCCGCTTCCAGATGCGCGGCATCGGCTACACCTCGCCCAAGTGGGGCCACGGCCTGCACCACGGCCCGCTCGACGTGGAGCGCGAGGATATCGGCCTCGCCCAGTGCAATCCCGCGTCGATGGACAATTTCCACGTCCAGATGCCCTGCCGCGTGATCAGCGACAGGCACGGCGAAGGCGTGGGCGTGTTCGAACAGCTGATCCTTGGCCCCTACAAGCCCTATGGCCTGAAGGAGTTCCTCGACCTTGGCTGAGGCCCGTATCTCGCGCGGGAAGCTGGCGCTGACTGTCGTTGCCGGTCTGGCGCTGGGTGCCGGATCGGCGGTCTGGGCCACGCGGGCCAAGGGCATGGGCGGTGAGGATTACTCGGGCTGGTCGGGCAGCCGCGTGACCGGTTCGCCCGACGCGGGCCCATGGCTGCGCGCGCAGGTCGCGTTCTCGGGCCTGCTTGCGTTGCAGCGCAGCCAGGCGATTTATTTCACCGCGCGGACCGACAGCGAAGGCCAGCCGCTCCGCGAGGGCTGCCGCTACCGGATTACCGGCGGGGCGATGCCAGGCAAGTGGTGGTCGGTGACGGTCTATGCCGCCGACAATTACCTGCCGGTCAACAGCGACGGAGCGCTCTCGTTCGATGCGACCGAAGTGAAGCCTGATGCGGCAGGCAACTGGAGCGCGCTTGCCGCCACCCGCCCTGAACCCGGGCTGGCCTGGGTCAGCACCCGCAATGCCGGGCAGTTCGACATGACGCTGCGGATCTACCAGCCCGACCGGTCGGCCCAGGACGATTTCCGCTCGATCCCGATGCCCCGGATTACCCGGCTCGATTGCGCAGGTGCGGCATGAAAAGGGGTATCACATACGCGCTCGTCTTCATGGCGGCGGTGGGGTTGGGGCACTACGCCTCGGTCGTGGCCGCGCCGCGCGTGATCATGCAGGTCGCGCTGACCAAGATGTCGCAGGGCGGCAAGCGGATCAACAGCTTCCAGTTCGGTCCGCGCACGACCGAGAAATCGCGCGGCGTCGTCCGCCCGTCACCCGATCTCGCCTATGCCAGCTGCGTCTATGACCTCAGCCAGGGCCCCGTGCTGGTCAGCGCCGCGCCTTCGCCTGACCAGGGCTATGTCTCGATCTCGGTGTTCGACGCCCGGACCGACAATATCGCCGTGTTCGACACCGCGCAGTATCCGCAAGGGATTCGTTTCGTGCTGGCGATGGACGGGCAGGATGCGCCGCAGGGCGAACAGGTGGTGCGCGCGAAGTTCGCGAAGGGAGTGATCCTTGACCGGCGTCTGGCACCAACGGCAGAGCAGTTCGCGGTGGCCGATCAGGCCCGCCGATCCAACATCTGCGCACCGGTCAAAAGCTAGGCAATCCAACACAAATCACATTGCAATGTGATCGGTGTGATCGGATTCCAACTTGTATCCGGGCGGATGGCGGCCGCGTGAGGCAGCTTCACCGGACGCTTTTGCTGCGGCCGGTTCCGTCTGGTGCCGCTTGGTGCCGCTCGGTGCAGTTCTGAAACTGCCCCGTTCAGGCGGCTGCGGTGAGCAAGGCGAGGTGCTCGCTCGACAGTTGCAACGAGGCTGCTGCGCACAATTCGCGGACCTGGGCCGCGCTGGTCGCGCTCGCCAGCGGTGCTCCGATCCCGGGCTGGGCGTTGATCCAGGCCAGCGCGACCTGGGCATGGCTGGCGCCGGTTTCCGCCACCACCGCATCGAGCGCGGCAAGGGCGGGCGCCCCCTTGACCAGATAGCGCCGCACGCTTTCGCCGCGCGCCCGTCCCGCAAGGTCCGCCTCGCTGCGATACTTGCCGGTCAGGAAGCCCGAGGCGAGGCCGAAATAGGGCAGCATGACCACGCCGCGCGCCAGGCACAGGTCGCGGATATCGCCTTCGCAGGCTTCGCGCTCGATCAGGTTGTATTCGTTCTGGAGCACCGAATAGCCGGTCGCCCCGGCCCGTTCCGCCACATCCAGCGCCGCGCCAAGCCGCTCGGCCGAGAAGTTGGAGGCACCGACCGAGCGGACCTTGCCCGCGCGGACCAACGCGTCGAACCCTGCAACGATCTCGTCCAGCGGGGTGCCGGTTTCATCGCGGTGGGCGTAGTAGAGATCGACGTAGTCCGTGCGCAGGCGTTCGAGCGAGCCTTCCAGCGCTGCCGCCACCTTGTCAGGCGAAAGCATTCCCGGCTTGCCGAGCATGTTGGTCTTGGTGCCGATGCGCATGTCGGCGCGCACGCCCCGGCTTTCAAGCCATTGACCCAGAACGGTTTCAGATTCGCCGCCCTTGTGTCCTGGTACCCAGGCCGAATAGCCTTCGGCGGTGTCGATCATCCGCCCGCCGAGTTCGTAGAAGGTGTCGAGCACCTCGAAGCTGGCATCGCGGTCAGCCGTCATGCCGAAGACGTTGCCGCCCAGGACAAGCTGGATTCCCGCGATTGCCGGGTGCTGGCTCACGCGAACTTCTCGCGCAGCGCGAGCAGCGCCATTGCGGCCTTCGCCGCTTCGCCGCCCTTGTCCTTCTGCTTCGGATCGGCGCGGACGAGGGCCTGCTCCTCGTTCTCGACCGTCAGGATGCCGTTGCCGATGGCCATGCCATCCATGGTCAGCGCCATGATCCCGCGCGCGCTTTCGCCCGCGACGATCTCGAAGTGATAGGTTTCGCCCCGGATCACCACGCCGATGCCGACAAAGCCGTCATACAACTGCGCCTGGTCGGCCAGCGAAATGGCGCCGGGGATCTCGAGCGCACCGGGGACGGTGATCACGTCGACATCGTGGCCGGCGGCCTTCAGCGCGGCGCGTGCGCCAGCGACCAGCATGTCGTTGAGGTGGTCATAGAACCGGGCTTCGACGATCAGGAAACGGGCCATGTGCTCTTACTCCGAAGGAATGGCGCGTTCGCCGACGATGTTGATGCCGTAGCCTTCGATGGCGACGACGTTGCGGTGGGAATTGGTCAGCAGGGTCATCTGGTGGACGCCAAGGTCTGCCAGAATCTGGGCGCCGATGCCATAGGCGCGCAGGTCCATGTCGGGCGCGGCACCCGTGCCGGCGCGGCCGCCGCCTTCGGTAGGGTTGATCAGCAGGACGATCAATCCGCTGCCTTCCCGGCCGATTTCCGCCATGGCGCGCTGCAGGGTGCGCTTCTTGGGGCCGGGCTGGCCGAGCATGTCATCAAGGATCGAGATCGTGTGGACCCGCGCCAGAGTGGCTTCGCCCGGCACGATCTGGCCCTTCTGCAGCACGAAGCTGTCGGTCCCGTCGACCTTGTTGCGATAGGTGATCAGACGCCAGTCGCCACCGTAGTCGGACACGAACGGCGTTTCGGCCACGCGTTCGACCAGGTGGTCGTGCTTGCGGCGGTATTCGATCAGGTCGCGGATCGTGCCCATCTTCAGGCCGTGGCGGCGGGCGAAGGGGATCAGGTCGTCCATCCGCGCCATGGTGCCGTCCTCGTTCATGATCTCGCAGATCACGCCCGAGGGGTTGAGGCCCGCGAGGCGGGAGATGTCGACCGAGGCTTCGGTGTGGCCGGCGCGAACCAGCACGCCGCCGTCGCGGGCGATCAGCGGGAAGACGTGGCCGGGGGTGACGATGTCGTCACGGCCCTTGGCGGCATCGATCGCCACGGCGACGGTGCGGGCGCGGTCGCCGGCGGAAATGCCGGTGGTGACTCCCTCGCGCGCCTCGATCGAGACAGTGAAGGCGGTTTCGTGACGGGTGCCGTTGTTGCGGCTCATCAGCTCAAGGCCCAGTTGCTCGGTGCGCTGGCGGGTGAGGGTAAGGCAGATCAGGCCGCGGCCGTGGGTGGCCATGAAGTTGACCGCGTCGGGCGTCGCCATCTGCGCGGGGATGACGAGATCGCCCTCGTTCTCGCGGTCCTCGTCGTCGACCAGGATGAACATCCGGCCGTTGCGAGCCTCGTCAATGATTTCCTCGATGGGGACGAGGACGGGTTCCTCGTCGCTGTCCCACAGGAACTGCTCCAGCTTGCGCAGCGTCTCGGCCGTGGGGTTCCAGGCCTCGTCCGTACATTCGCGCAGCGTGTTCGCGTGCAGCCCCGCCGCCCGCGCCAGTCCGGATCGTGACATACCCCCGTCGGCAACCAGCCGACGAACCCGCTCGATGATGTTCTTGCTCATGATTCGCGGAGTATCACATTAAAATGTGATACTCCAACGCAAATCACATCGGGTGCAATCAGTCACCCCTGAAGACAGGATTCCGCTTTTCCAGGAAGGCGTTAACCGCCTCGTCATGGTCCTGCGTGGCGTGCGAAACGGCCTGCATCGCCGCCGACATCTCCAGCACGGTCGCCAGATCCGCGCGGCGGGCCTCCCACAGCAGGCGCTTGGTCATGCGCACCGCGAAGGGCGGGTTGGAGGCGATCTTCGCGGCGAGATCGCGGGCCGCATCAAGCAGTTGCTCATCAGGCACCACGCGCGAGACGAGGCCGCAGGCAAGCGCTTCAGCCGCGCCGATGGTTTCGCCGGTGAGCGAGAGTTCAGCCGCCTTGGAGAAGCCGATCACCCGCTGCAGCAGCCAGGCGCCACCATCGCCGGGGATGATGCCAAGCTTGACGAAGCTTTCTGCAAACTTGGCGCTCTCGCCCGCGATGCGCAGGTCGCACATGCAGGCAAGGTCCAGGCCGGCGCCGATCGCCGGACCGTTGACCGCGGCGATCACCGGCACTTCGAGCGCGGCGAAGGCCAGCGGCAGGCGCTGGATGCCGCGCTTGTAATTGCCGCGCGTGCGGGCCGGCAACCCTGCATTGAGGCCGCCGCCGCCGGGCTTCATGGCGTTGATGTTGCCGCCGGACGAGAACGCCTTGCCCGCGCCAGTCAGGATCGCGACGCGCACGGCGGGATCGCCCTCGATCCGGTCCAGTGCCTCAAGCACGCCTTCGACTACTTCGCTGTCGGAAATCGGGTTGCGCAGTTCGGGGCGGTTGATCGTCAGCAGGGCGATGCCCTGGGCGTCGACTTCGTAGAGCACGGGGCTGTCCACGGTGGTTCTCCTCAAGTTGTTTGCACCCGCCTTATCCGCGTGCGCCAGTTTGTCCACCACAGGCAAGCGAGCGCCGCCGCGAAGGCGAGCGGGACGCCGGTCAGCACTCCGTAGCCGGCCATCCGCACGGCTTCGAGAACGGGGACGTGGACCGCGAACAAGGGGAACGAAAGCTCGGCGGAAAAACGTCCCGGCGCGGTGTCGCGGGCGATCCGCAGCGCTCCCGCAATGACCAGCGGGCACAGCACCACCACGAACACCAGGTCGAAGGGCCAGCCGCGCCAGCCCATCGCCCATGCCAGCAGCATGGCGCCGGGCATGGCGACCAGCGCCAGCCAGCCGGGCGCGGGCAGGCGCTCTGCCACGTCCCGCCGGCGCCACAGCAGGATGCCGAGGACATAGGCGAAGAACACGCGCGGCAGGCCGTAGATGGCGTTCGAAGGCCGGGCGCCGCTATCGAGCGATCCATAAGTCATTGCCGACCAGAGCGTTGCCGCGAACAGGGCCAGTGCCAAGGCAATCAGCGGCCCTGTTCCCACCCTGCGCAGGAGCAGCACGTGGACCGCGTTGGCGGCGAGTTCCGCGAAGATCGTCCAGACCGGCACGTTGAGCGGGAACAGCAGGTGGTCGGCAGGGAAGGGCAGCAGCGCCATGTTTGCGGCGAGCGCCGAAGTGAACCACAGCGGATCACCCTGGGTCCGCACCCAGAGATAGGGAATGCCGATTACCGAACCGAAGGCGACGGTCGGCCAGAACCGCCTGTAGCGCGCCTTCAGGAAGGCCCCCGGGTCAAGGCCCGCCGCGAGGCGCGGCTCGGTGATCCGGGCCATCAGGTAGCCCGACAGCATCAGGAAGAAGTCGACGCCCAGGTAACCCTTGCCCAGCACGTCGGGGAAATAGGGGAAGATCGCGCGGGCATGCAGGCCCACCACGCACAGGGCCGCGATCCCGCGCAGGGCGTCGAGCCCGTGGAGCCGGTTTGCGGCGGCCACGGTCAGCCGATCATCCGCTCGATGAACCAGAACCCGGCGGTCGTGCCGATCAGGTAGGTCGCAGTAACGGTCGCGGGGCGCAGCGCGGCTGGCTTCAGCCTGCGGATCAGCGCGATCAGCGCAAGACAGGCGGCGATGATCACCAGCTGGCCCAGTTCGACGCCAAGGTTGAAGCTCAGGAGCGCAACCGGCAGGTCGCCTTCCGGCAGGCCGATTTCGCGCAGCGCGCCCGCGAATCCGAAGCCGTGGAGCAGGCCGAAAAGGAAGGCGATCACCCACGGCAGGCGCTGCGAGAGGCGCGGGCGATCCGGCTCCTGCTTGATGATCTCCACCGCCAGGAAGATGATCGAGAGCGCGATCAGCGCTTCGACCGGCGCCTGGGCCAGGCCGAACAGACCCAGTGTGGTGCCGGCCAGAGTGATGGAATGGGCCAGGGTAAAGGCCGTGGCCGCCTTGATCACCGCGCCCGGTCGGCCGATCAGCAGGACCAGCGCGATCACGAACAGCAGGTGGTCATAGCCCTCCAGGATATGGACCACGCCCAGCGCGGTATAGCTGCGCGCGACTTCCCAGCCGTCCGGCACCACCGCGACCTCGACCATGGCATTGTCGCGGGTCAGGCGCTCGGCCTGCATCGCGCGGCCGAGCGGTGCGATCCTGACCAGCGCGTCGGTGAAGGTCGCTTCCATCCCGGCAAGTCCAACCTGCGCACCGGCCAGGTCGCGCCTGCAGGTCAGGGTCGATTCGGCAACAAGCGCGGCGCCTTCCAGCCGCGCGGTGGGCGCCGACTGGGTGCAGAAGTCCGGGAAGGCAGGGCGGGCGCGGGTGGCAAGGCCGCCCAGAACCGGGGCCTTCCAGACCATCCTCCAGTGCTGCGCGTCCTGCTGGGTCAGTTCCAGGTAACCCGGCCGCAATTCGTCCGCCTGGGCGGGAAGCGCGGCGCAGCAGGCCAGCAGCGCAAGGACCAGGCGCAGCAGCAGGGTCACTTGGGCCGCTCGATCACCAAGTCGTAACCTTCGAGAATCCGGCGATAGGATTCGTCGCGGGCCTTGGCGGTGGCGGCGGCGCGCCAGTCGTTCGTGACGCGCTGGCGCACCTTGTCGAGGCTGGGCCGGTCGGGCGCGGCCCGGGCCTCGATCCGGACCAGGTGCAGGCCAAGGCCGGATGCGACCGGGCCGGTCCATTGCCCGATCGGTGCGCGGCGCAGCGCAAGGACGAACTCATCGCCATAAGTGCCCGCGATCGTCTCGTCCGCAGCCCCGTTCTGCCGCCGGGGCAGAGGGGCAGCCACGCCCGTCACCGGCTCGTTCCGGCGCAGCCGGGGGAGGGCCGCATCGGCAGCGGCGCGATTGGCCGGGGTGTCGGCGCCGAGGTAGACCTGCTCGAAACTGGTGCGGGCATCATCGGAATAGCGCGCCGGATCCTTGTCGATCATCGCCTGCAGCACGGCATCGTCAGGCTCCGCGCTTTCCGCCTCGGCAACGGCCAGCGACTCCATCTTGCGCCGCATCCGCCGCACCACCACCTCGTCCTCCCGATCGAGGCCGAGGCGCAGCGCCTCGCGGTAATAGACCTGGTCCTGCACGTAGTCGCGGATCAGCCCGTCGATCTCCTCCTGCCCCGGCGGGCGCCGGAACATATCGGTCCAGCGCTGGACGAGGCCGGAGACGACCTGTTCGTTGACGACGATCCGCCGCTCGCCAAGGTCCGGCGCGCGGCCCGAAAGCAGCCAGAACACGGCGGCACCGGCGATGAGGAAATGGACCAGCGGCTCCCTGAGGAGCTGCCGTCCGGTCTGTTTCAGGGTCATGTCAGGCCGGCGTGTACCAGATGGCGGAAGTATAGGCGCGTTCCTGTTGCTTGAGCGGGATTTCCGGCCCCAGCTTCAGCCTGTACTTGACCATGTCGTAGTTCAGCCAGGTCGGGGTCGGAATTTCCAGCACGCGGACATAGTAGAACGCACGGACCCTGGGATCGAATTCGGGATCGGTCCAGACCGTGGCCAGGCTGGGCGCGCCGATGGTGTTGGCATAGGTCGCCCGCGACGTGTCGACCGTGTCGCCGACCGAGGGCACCTTGCCGCCAGCGGCCTTGCGCTTGTCCATGTCGCTCCAGACCACATCGAACACGCGCTCGTGGCTGACGCCGGCCTTGTCGACCCAGCCCTTGACCACCTGGACGCGGTCGAGGTTGGCGCCCACCGGATCCTTGAGCGCGGAGAGGATGAAGCTCGGCGCGCCCTTTCCACCAGCCTTCAGGCTGCCGCCCATCGGCACGCCGCGGGCATATCCGGCCTTGACCCAGTCACCCTTGAGGTCGTCGGCCTTGAAATCCCAGCCGCCGAACACGCGTACGGTCATGCGCGGGCCGGTGGTGGCATAAACCTCGCGCCGCATCATTGCATCGAAGATCGCGGCGCGGGTGTTGGATGTCGCCCAGACGGCGGCATAGCCGCTCGCCAGCGCCTGCCAGTTCATCCGTCCGCTGTTCATTCCCGGCACGAACCCGGCGGTGGCGCGCTGCGGGCTGGGTTCGACGCCCGGGTGCTTGCCGTAGTAGTTGCTCTCCTCGACCGCGGCGAGGCCTGTGTGGCTGTCGGTCGATCCGATCACGCCCAGCTTGTAGGGGTTCACGCCGGTGCGCTGCTCGATCAGCAGGCCGCGCTTCAGCGCTTCGCGCACATAGCTGCCGGGCAGGTCGCCGGGTTTGGTCGGCTGGTTGAAGAGCAGGTTGTTGGTATCCCAGCCGACCGTGCCATAGCCCGCGAACTCATCGTTGGGCGACAGGAAGGGGTGGGCCTCGCTGTCCCCCTTCATCTGGGTGACTTCCACCACCGGCTCGCGCGCCGCGCGGCGCCGGGCATAGGCGGCGCTGATCGGGCCGCCACCCGGCTCGGTCAGCATGAACATCAGGCCGTTGGAGACGTTGGCGTTGTGCGGGATCGCCAGCACCTTGCCCCCGGTGCTCTTCTCGTAGGCTTCCATGTAGTCCCACAGGTGCTCGGGCCAGGCCTCAGCACTGGGATCGAGCGGCAGAACCTTGCTCGCCTTGTCCTTGCCATCGCGGAAGATCACGTTGCGATGCAGGTTGTTACCGCCCTGCATCAGCGTGTATTCAAAGCCGATGAAGGCGGTGAACTTGCCGGGTTCGTTGTAGCGCTCGACCGTGTCGATATTGTCGTCCCAGATCTTGCGGGTGCGCTTGGCGCCCTCGGCCGGATCGTTGAGCCCTGCCGGCAGCTTGTTTTCGCCGCGCGCCCTCAGGATTTCGCCCGTGGCTTTCAGCGATCCCGCCGGGCCCTCGTGCATCAGGTCGTGCCAGCGCCGCAGCATCGGATCGCGGATCAGCAGGCGCGGCGCATCGTACAGCGCCTTGGTCGCGCCGATGCCCTCGGCATGATCGGCAATCACCAGGAAGTCGAGCGGGCGCTGGAGCCTGGCCGGAAGGCCGGTCGACGACTTGACCTCCTCCCCGCTGGCAAAGCGCAGCGCGTCTTCGGGCGTCAGTCGTGCGCCAAACCCGAAGGCATCCACCGAGTTGCCGGTGTGAAGATGGGTATCGCCCCAGAACACCTGCTCGGGATAGGCGGTATCCTTGACCTCCGCCTTCTTGCCGAAGCCGCCCACGGCGCCGTCGCAGCCTGAAACCAGCGCAGTTGTCGCCATCAGCAGCGCAGCGGTCAGTATCGCCTTGCGCATTGTTTCCCCCTTGATGTCATCTGTCCGCTCTCACGCCGGCGTGTACCAGATCGGCGAGGTATAGGCACGCTCCTGGTGCTTGAGCGGGATGTCCGCGGGCAAGGTCAGGTTGAAGCGCAGCCGGTCATAGGCGACCCAGCTTGGCGTCGGAATCTCGATCACCCGCACGTAATAGAAGGCGCGCAGCGAGGGATCGAATTCCGGATCCGTCCAGACGGTGGCCAGCGCGGGCGCGCCGATCGAATTGGCGTAGGTAGCCTTCATAACGTCCACAGTGTCGCCAACGGCTGGCACCTTGCCGCCCGCTGCCCGGCGCCGGTCCATGTCGCTCCACACGACATCGAACACCTTTTCGTGAGCGACCCCGGCCTTGTCGACCCAGCCCTTGATCACCTGCACCCGGTCGAGATTGGCCCCGATCGGATCCTTCAGCGCGGAGAGGATGAAGCTGGGCGCGCCCTTGGCCGCGCCCTTCAGGTCGCCGCCCATCGGCACGCCGCGCGCATAGCCGGCCTTTACCCAGTCGGTCTTGAGGTCATCCGCCTTGAAGTCCCAGCCGCCGAACACGCGCACCGTCATGCGCGGACCGGTGGTGGCGTAGACCTCCTTGCGCATCAGCGCGTCAAAGATTGCGGAGCGGGTGTTGGCCCGGGCCCAGACCCCGGCATAGCCGCTGGCCAGGTATTGCCAGCCAAACCGGTCGCGATTGGTGCCAAGGTTCTGCTCCTGGGTGGCACGCTTCGGATTCGGCTCGTTGCCGCTGTGCTTGCCGAAGAACTGGTCGTCATCGGCCGTGGACAGCGAAGTGTGGGTATCGGTCGATCCGATCACGCCCAGCTTGTAGGGGTTCACCCCGGTCCGCTGCTCGATCATCATCCCGCGCTTCAGCGCCTCGCGGACATATTCGCCCGCGTACATGCCCGGCACCTTGGGCTGGTTGCCGATCAGGTTGTTCAGTTCCCACCCGGCGGTGCCATATCCGGCGAACTCGTCGTTGGGCGAAAGGAACGGGTGGGATTCGCTGTCGCCCTTGATCTGGGTAATTTCGACCACCGGTTCCAGCCGTGCCCGCCGCCGGGCATAGGCTGCGGTCATTGGCCCGCCGCCGGGCTGGGTCAGTTCGAACATCAGCCCGTTTGACAGGTTCGAATTGTGGGGGATCGCCAGCACCTTGCCGCCGGTCGCCTTCTCGTAGGCTTCCATGTAGGCCCAGATCTCGTCCGGCGTCGCCTTGTAGGTCGGGTCGATCGGGGCCACGGTGCGCACCTTGTCCGGCCCATCGCGGAAGATGACGTTACGGTGCAGGTTGTTGCCGCCCTGCATCAGGGTGTATTCGAAGCCGAAGAAGGCGGTGAACCTGCCCGGCTCGTTATAGCGCTCGACCGTGTCGATCTGCTCGTTCCAGACCTTGCGGGTGCGCTTGGCGGCATCGGCCTGGTTGAGCATCGCCTGGGGCAGGGCATTGCGGCCGCGCGCATCCAGGATCTCGGCCATGGCGCGCTGCGAACCTTCCGGGCCTTCGTGCATCATGTCATACCAGCGACGCATCGTGGGATCGGTAAGGAATAGGCGCGGTGCGTCATAAAGCGCCTTGGTTGCGCCAAGCCCTTCGGCATGGTCGGCTATCACCATGAAATCGAGTGGGCGGGCGAGCTTCGCCTTGATCCCGGTCGTCGAGGTGACTTCCTCGCCCCGCGCAAATCGCAGCGCAGCTTCCGGATCGAGCCGGTTGCCGAACCCGAAGGCATCGACCGAATTGCTGGTATGGACGTGGGTATCGCCCCAGAAGACCTGTTCGGGATAGGCGGTTTCGGCGACCTTGACCTCGCCGCGCATCGCCTTCTCGACCCGGTCGCACCCGGCAACCAGCATCGAACCAACCAGCATCGTTGCCGCAAACAGCGCCGCCTTGCGCATCCCCAGAACCCCCTCCGTCCACCAGGACAGTTGTCCTTGGCATCGCAGCAAGATTGCGCGGACCCGGGCCGCCGTCAACAGTCGGAACGGCTATGGGCGATCGACAGCGCCAACGGCCGCCCGGCCTCAGCACAGCCCGCGCACCCTTGCCCGCAGCCAAATAACGCTGCGCGCCTGATCAGATCAATTTCGTAACTGAGGGTTTGGTGGACGCACTAGGGCTCGAACCTAGGACCCGCTGATTAAGAGC
>CALMJG010000001.1 GCA_937864195.1 uncultured Novosphingobium sp. | reverse complement strand
AGCCTAGGGCGCCGCCAGCGGCACGGTCAGCACGAAGCAGGCCCCGCTTTCGCTTTCGGCCAGTTCCAGCGCGCCGCCGCTGCCTTCCACCAGCGCGCGGGCGATCGGCAGGCCAAGGCCCGTGCCGCCGCTTTCGCGCCGCGAGGTGAAGAACGGGTCGAAGATCCGCTCGCGGTCGGCCTGCGGCACGCCAGGGCCGTTGTCGCACAGGGTGAGCAGGGCGCTGCCACCATCACGCCGGGCGGTAAGCAGGACTTCGCCCGCGCCCGCCTGGCGCGCGTTCTCCAGCAGGGTCGCCAGCACCGTTTCCAGCGCGCCTGCATCCATCGCCAGCCGGTCCAGAGCCGGTTCGGCCTCGCTGCGCAGGACGAAGCCCTCGCCCCCCGCAGCATCACCCAGCCGCGCCAGCAAGGGGGCAAGCGCCGCGCCCTCGCCGGAGGGTCCGCGCGTCATGTCCGCCTTGGCGAGTTCCATCAGCCGGCTGACGAGCCGCGACAGCCGCTCTCCATCGGCGGCTATGTTCGCAAGAAAGCGCGCCCGCTCAGCCTCGCTCATGGTCGGGCCGTGGTCCTGCAGCAGTTCGATCCCGCCACGAATGCCGGCCAGCGGCGTCTTGAATTCGTGGCTCAGCGCGGCGGCGAAATCGCGCAGGTAGCGCGAGCGGCGGGCAATCGCCTCGGCCATGACCTCGAAGTCGTGGTAAAGGCTGCGGATCTCCTGCACTTCCAGCGTCGGGCGCGCCGGGGCGGCGCTCTGCCCCCGGGCAAGCGCGCGGGCAGCCAGGCTCAGCTGCTCGACCGGGCGGACGATAGCGCGCGCGAGGATCGCGGTCAGCAGCACCAGCATGGCGAAGATCGCGGCGACCCCGGCGGCGATCTTGCCCCGGTCCTCCCACATCCCCCGGAACAGCGCCGAGGCCGAGCGCGAGACCAGCACCGCGCCCACCACCTTGCCGCCCGCTTTGATCGGGCGGGCATGGTGCAGGCGGATCGCGGTGGCACGGCTGATCCAGTCGAACGCGGTGTCTTGGCGGTAGAAATCGTTGTGGCGCAGCACGGTCACGCTCTGCCCGCGCAGCGCGGCGCGAACTTCGGGCAGCATGGCCAGGCTCTTGCCGGTATCGCGCCCGTTCAGCACCGTGCCGGCCTGATCAAGCAGCAGGATCGAGGCAAGCGTCGCGCGCTTGGTCTCCTCCAGCGCCGGGCCCATCCGGGCGGCGACGGCCAGTGCCCGTGCGTCGGCGGGCGCGCTCGCCGGGACCGCCGCAGGGCGTTCCGGCAGGACGGGGGAGTAGCGCAGGTCGATGCCGCTCTCGATCTCCTGATAGGGCATCGAGCGGCTGGGCAGCGGCGGCAGTGGCGCGGGTTCCGCGCCGGGCCAGAGCAGCGCCGCGCTGGCGCCGAGCGCCGCGCCCTGCGCCACCAGTTCGCCCTCGGTCCGGCGGATCAGGGCGTTCTCGTAGACGCGCAGGCCCAGCGCGGCGACGCCGGGCAGCGCGGCGACGAACAGCAGCACCGCCAGCAGCAGCCAGCGCAGCCGGGGGACCGGCCACAGCCAGGCCGCCGCCTTGCGCAGCGTCTCGATCACGCCGCGATCATCCGGCGCTGCCGCAGGGGCCGAGCCGGTAGCCTACCCCGGCCCGCGTCTCCACCAGATCGCCGCAGCCCGCATCGGTGAACTTGCGGCGCAGGTTGCGGATATGGCTGTCGATCGTCCGGTCGGTGATCGCAAAGCCGGGGCCGTGGAGCTGGTCGATCAGCTGGTCGCGGCTGAGGAAGCGCCCCGGCGCCCCGGCCAGCGCGGCCAGCAGGGTGAACTCGCTGACCGTCAACGCCACTTCGCTGCCCTGCCAGCGCGCGCTCCACCCCTCGCGGTCGAGGCTGAGGCCGCCGCGTTCGAACAGCGCGGAAGGCGCGGACGGTGGCGCGGCCCGGGCACTGGAGCGGCGCAGGATCGCCCCGGCGCGGGCCACGACCTCGCGCGGGGAGAAGGGTTTGACCACATAGTCGTCGCCGCCCAGCTCGATCCCCAGCACGCGGTCGATTTCGTCATCGCGGCTGGACAGGAACAGGATCGGGGTGTCCCCTTCGGCTCGCAGACGGCGGCAGACTTCCAGTCCGTCCATGCGCGGCATGGTGATGTCGAGCACGACCAGGTCGGGCGCATGGGCGGCGGCCTGTGCCAGTGCCTCCTCGCCATCGCCCGCCTCGATCACCGCCATCCCGGCCTTGTCGAACGCGAAGGCTAGGACCTGGCGGATATGCGGGTCGTCATCGACCAGGAGCACGGTGCGGGCCATGGCGGGCATTGTCACCGTTCCTCCGCGCCAGTCAATCCGGACGCGGCGGGGGCAGCATCGAGCGGCGGCTCCGGCTCGATCGCCACGCCTTCGCAGTTATAGGGCGGCAGCACAGTGGGAAGCGCGGCATCCTTGCCCAACAGGTCATGGACGCGCCGCACCCGGCTGGCGGCAAGCCACGACCATTCGCCCTGCCGCAAATCGCGCTCCTGCGCCCACTGCACCTGCATCCGCACGCGGCTGACGCGGTCGCGGAATTCGCCGGGCGCGGCCACCTGCTCCAGCCGGGCGAGCGGCAGCAGCGCCGATCCGCCCAACTCGCGCAGGTAGCACAGGTCGAGCGCCGCGCCGTCGCCGTCGATCTCGCGGGCGTGGCGCGCGTTCCAACTTGCCGCCACCGCGCCCAGATCGACCAGGCAGACCGCGCTGAGCAGCAGGCCCGCGCTGGCAAGGTTGGCGTTGATCAGCCAGCTGGCGCTTTTGCCCTTCAGCATGCGCCACAGGATCAGCACCAGCCCTGTGGCGACCAGCCCCATCCACAGCAGCGCCGCGATGCGCAGGCGGGTGAGCGAATAGGCATCGACATAGTCCAGCGTGCGCAGGGCGGAACTCGCCACCAGCACCACGTTCTGCGCGATCCACAGCACGACGAGGCGGCGGATCAGCGGGCTTTGCGCCGTGGCCGATCCTGGACGAAGCGTCACCAGCACGAACAGCGCGGCCAGCAGCGCGGTCAGGATCAGCGGATAGGCCCCGCGGTGCGCGTAATCGGCCAGCGTCATGCCCTGCGGCAGCGGCATCAGCCCCCACAGCCAGGCCGCGTCCATCGCGTTCTGCATCGCGAACAGCAGGTTGAAGGCGATCAGCGAGAGCAGGACCGACGCGGTCGAAACGCCGGGCAGGGGCAGGTCGCCGCTGCCATCGAAGGTCGGCAGCAGCCGGCGTGCGGCGCGCGGGCGCAGCACGCCCCAGGCCATCAAGAACAGCGCCCCCGCGAAGAAAATCCGCGCGAAGGTCTGTTCGCTCGGCTCGGGGAGGTGCAGCGCCTTGATCGCCTGGTCGATCACCGGGTTGGCGATGGCGAACAGGAACAGGATGACGAGGCTGCCCACCACGGGCAGGACCAGGTTGGGCAGGCTGCGGCGCAGCGAGGGGCCGCCCGCCCCCCGCCTCCGCCGCGCCCGACTGAGCCGCAGGACATCGGCGAGGGGGCCAAACAGCGCCTTGAAGCCGTGGACCAGCAGCCGCTGGAACCATTGCCAACCATCCCCGAACCGCGCGGTGCCGGGCAGCAGCGTGGCCAGCCCCATGGCGATCCAGAACAGCAGGAAGGCCAGCGGGCTTGGGTCATAGGCGAAAGCGGCGGCATAGAACCCGGCAAGGCCAAGCGCGATCAGCGCGCGCCAGTCCTGCCGCACGGCGGGGCGGGACAGCGCCAGCGCGGCGCACAGCGCAAGGCCGATCGTGCCGAACCACCCGCCAAAGCGCTCCAGTCCGAACACCAGCCAGTCGCCCAAGGCCACGACCGCCAGCGCCGCCGCGATCTTGACCATCAGGCTTCCCCGCCAGCGCCTGCCCGTGATTCGCATTGCCCGTCTCCTGTTGTGACGGACGGTCAATGGCGCGGCGGCGAGGAGGGCGGAGCGGGCGGGCGGTGGCCTTGCCGCGTTCTTGCGGTGCAGAAGCGGTGCAGGCCGCTCAGATCGCCTGTCCGGCGGCGCGCGCGCTCGCCCAGGCCCACTGGAAATTGTAGCCGCCCAGCCAGCCGGTCACGTCCACCGCCTCGCCAATGGCGTAGAGGCCCGGCACCTTGCGCGCCTCCATCGTCTGGCTGGAAAGCTCCGCCGTGCTGATCCCGCCTGCGGTCACTTCGGCCTTGGCGAAGCCCTCGCTGCCGTTGGGCACAAAACCCCAGTGACCGAGCCGCGCGGCGGCGGCGTTCAGCGCCTTGTCGCCCAACTGGCCGATCTCGCCGTCCAGGCCCAGCCGTTCGCCGAGCGCGGCGGCAAGGCGGGCGGGCAGCGCCTCGCCCAGCAGTTTGCTCAGCCGCGCTCGGGGTGCCGTGCGTTTGGCCTCGACCAGCCAGCTGGCGGCGCGATCGGGCAGGAAGTCGATCTCCACCGCCTCGCCGCGCTTCCAGTAGGAGCTGACCTGCAGGATCGCCGGGCCGGACAGCCCCCGGTGGGTGAACAGCGCCGCCTCGCGGAAGGCCGCCTTGCCGCAGCGCGCGACGACTTCGGCGGCGACGCCGGAAAGCTCGCGGAACAATACGTCCTCGCCGCCCAGCGTCAGCGGCACCAGCGCCGGGCGCGGCTCCACCACTTTCAGGCCAAAGCGGCGGGCGAGGTCATAGGCATAGCCGGTCGCGCCCAGCTTTGGGATCGAAGGGCCTCCGGTCGCCACCACCAGCGCGGGCGCGTTTCCCCCGGCGACATGGAAGCGCCCGTCCCGGTGCTCAACCTCGCCCGCCGCAGTGCCAAGCCGCAGGTCCACGCCGCCTTGCCCGCACTCCGCCAGCAGCAGGGCGACGATCTGGCGGGCCGAGCCATCGCAGAACAGCTGGCCCAGCGTCTTCTCGTGCCAGGCGATCCCGTGGCTTTCCACCAGTTCGAGGAAATCCTGCGGCGTGTAGCGGCTCAGCGCCGATTTGGCGAAGTGCGGGTTGGCCGACAGGTAACGGTCCGGCGCGGTGTGGAGGTTGGTGAAATTGCACCGCCCGCCGCCGGAGATCAGGATCTTGCGCCCCGGCTCCTGGTTATGGTCCAGCAGCAGCACCCGCCGCCCGCGCTGGCCCGCCGTCGCCGCGCAGAACAGGCCCGCCGCGCCTGCGCCAAGAACGATGGCGTCGTAGTCCGCGCTCATCCCCCCACCAGGTCCAGCGCCAGCGCCTCGGCCACCTTGATCCCGTCGACCGCGGCGGAAAGGATGCCCCCCGCATAGCCCGCGCCTTCGCCCGCCGGGTAGAGGCCGGGGGTGTTCAGGCTCTGGCAGTCCGCCCCCCGCGTGATCCTGACCGGGCTGGAGGTGCGGGTTTCCACGCCCGTCATCACCACGTCGGGGTGGTCATAGCCCGGCACCTGCCGCCCGAACACCGGCAGCGCCTCGCGCAGCGCGTCGATCACGAAGGCGGGCAGGCATTCGGACAGGTCGCCCAGCTTCACCCCCGGCTTGTAGCTTGGGGTGACCACGCCGAACTCTTCGGAAGCCTTGTGAGCCAGGAAATCCCCCACCTTCTGCCCCGGCGCCTGATAGTTCGATCCGCCCGCGACGAAGGCCAGGCTTTCCAGCTTGCGCTGCAATTCCACCCCCGCCAGCGGCCCGCCCGGAAAGTCCCGATCCGGGTTGATGTCCACCACCAGCCCCGAATTGGCGTTGAATTCGGCGCGCGAATACTGGCTCATCCCGTTGGTGACGACGCGGCCTTCCTCGCTGGTGGCGGCGACCACGCGGCCCCCCGGGCACATGCAGAACGAATAGACCGAGCGCCCGTTCGATGCCTTGTGGGCCAGCGAATAGGCCGCCGGGCCCAGCACCTTGTCGCCCGCGAAGGGGCCATAGCGGGCCTTGTCGATCCAGCTTTGCGGATGCTCGATCCGCACGCCGATGGCAAAGGGCTTGGCCTCCACGTGAACCCCGCGTTCGTGGAGCTTGTAGAAGGTATCGCGCGCCGAATGGCCGACCGCCAGGATGACGTGGCTGGCGGGCAGGAACTCGCCGGTGGAAAGGTGCAG